>JAFXEF010000036.1 GCA_017520935.1 Bacteroidaceae bacterium
CCCCTAAGGTGGGCTTTCGGTTACAAAAATAAGCATCAATTCTGAAAAGATTCTGAAAAAAAGGAGAAAATTAAAGATTTATTCATTTTTTAAGATTCTCCTTTTAAGATTCTCCGAGGCAGAAGAAAAGCATCGCAGGCGCGGCAGGTGATTGCCGCAGGTGTTACGCCCAGCTACCGCAGGTAATCCACACGGCTACCGCAGCCGTTCTATATTCCAAGACTGGCAATATTCATTCCAAGACTGGCAATATATATTCCAAGACTTGGAATATTACTTTTATCGAGGTACTAATTTCTGTTTGTTGGCGCACACTAACTATAAAGTGACAATCGCAGTGCTCACCGCCCTGCAGATAAACTCTACATAAATTTAAAATAGATTCTTATAGATTCTTAGTGTTATCAAAAGAATTGCTTATCTTTGCAGCCGATTGTGATAAAACGTCATCAAAACCAATAGATAAGAATCATTTTAACATAAAACGACAGACACTATGTATACCGTAGTAAGCAAACAACAGTTTTCAGAGAAGGTATTCAAATTGGAAATTACCGCTCCGCTCATTGCACGTTCACGCAAAGCGGGACACTTCGTCATAGTACGCCTCGGTGAAAAGGGCGAGCGCGTACCCCTCACCATTGCCGGTGCTGATATTGAGAAAGGCACCATCACTCTGGTCATCCAGAAAGTGGGCCACTCATCGACCCAAATCTGCGACCTCAACGTGGGTGACCAGATTGCCGACATCGTAGGTCCCCTCGGACAAGCGACCCACATCGAGAACTACGGCACCGTAGTGTGTGCCGGTGGTGGCGTAGGTGTAGCTCCCATGCTCCCCATCATACAGGCACTGAAGGCTGCGGGCAACCGCGTCATCTCCGTGCTTGCAGGCCGCTCCAAAGACCTTATCATATTGGAGAACGAGGTGCGCCAAAGTTCCGACGAGGTAGTAATCATGACCGATGACGGCTCGTATGGGAACAAGGGTCTCGTGACCGAGGGTATCGAGCGCATCATCCAGCGCGAGAAGGTAGACAAGTGCTTTGCCATTGGTCCCGCCATCATGATGAAGTTCGTGTGTCTGCTCACCAAGAAATATGAGATTCCTACCGACGTATCGCTCAACACCATCATGGTAGACGGTACAGGCATGTGCGGTGCTTGCCGCATCACCGTAGGTGGAAAGACCAAGTTTGTTTGCGTTGACGGTCCCGAGTTTGACGGCCATCAAGTCGACTTCGACGAGATGCTCAAACGTATGGGTGCCTTCAAGGACATTGAGGTGCAGGAGATGGAGAAGCCCGAGCATGTGCATCCCGTCATTGCAGAGACATCGGCGGAGTGCCCGGAGAATCCTGAATGCTCAGAGGAGCCGGAGGCAGCAGCATCACAGGTTGTGGATATCGACCGCAGCAGTGAGTGGCGCGAGGCCCTGCGTAAGAGCATGAAGCCGAAAGAGCGCACCGCCATCGAGCGTTGCGTAATGCCCGAACTCGACCCCGCCTACCGCCGCCACAAGTTGCGCGAGGAGGTTAACCAAGGTCTCACCATGGAGCAGGCACTCACCGAGGCCAAGCGCTGTCTCGATTGTGCCAACCCCACCTGTATGGAGGGCTGCCCCGTGAGCATCAACATACCCTCATTCATCAAGAACATCGAGCGCGGCGAGATACTCGAAGCCGCCCGCGTACTCAAGCTTACCTCTGCCCTACCCGCTGTGTGTGGCCGTGTATGTCCGCAAGAGAAGCAGTGCGAGAGCCGCTGCATACATCTCAAGATGGGACACAAGCCCGTAGCCATCGGCTATCTCGAGCGTTTCGCTGCCGACTATGCGAGAGAGCATAGCACCACGCAGACCAACTCAGAACTCAGAACTCACAACTCAGAACTACCAAAGGTAGCCGTCGTAGGCTCAGGTCCCGCAGGACTCTCATTTGCCGGCGACATGGCCAAGCAGGGCTTCGACGTTACCGTATTCGAAGCGTTGCACGAGATTGGTGGTGTACTGAAGTACGGTATCCCCGAGTTCCGCTTGCCCAACCACATCGTCGACGTGGAGATTGACGGCCTGCGTCACCTCGGCGTACACTTCGTGAAGGACTGCATCATCGGCAAGACCATCACCGTAGAGCAGCTCGAAGCCGAAGGGTACAAGGGTATCTTCATCGCTTCGGGAGCCGGTTTGCCCAACTTCATGAACATCCCCGGTGAGAACAGCACAGGCATATTCTCATCGAACGAATACCTCACTCGCGTGAACCTCATGGATGCCTCGAACCCCGATACCGACACTCCCGTCATCTTCGGCAAGCGCGTGGCCGTGATTGGTGGTGGCAACACCGCTATGGACTCGGTGCGCACAGCCCTGCGCCTCGGTGCCGAGCGTGCCATGATCATCTACCGCCGCAGCGAGGAGGAGATGCCCGCCCGTGTAGAGGAGGTGAAGCATGCCAAGGAGGAGGGCGTAGAGTTCCTCACCCTGCACAACCCCATCGAGTACATAGCCGATGAGAAGGGGCGCGTGAAACAGGTAGTACTGCAAAAAATGGAGCTGGGCGAGCCCGATGCCAGCGGACGTCGCAGCCCCGTGGCTATTCCCGGTGCTACCGAGACTATCGACATCGACATGGCTATCGTAGCCGTAGGCGTAAGTCCCAATCCCATCGTGCCCACTTCGGTGAAGGGGCTTGAGTTGGGTCGCAAGAACACCATCGCCGTGAACGACGACATGCAGTCGAACATCCCCACCATCTATGCCGGTGGCGATATCGTGCGTGGCGGTGCTACGGTAATCCTTGCCATGGGCGACGGCCGACGTGCAGCCGCAGCTATGGCAGAGAGACTGAAAGGATAGGCTCTGCACTCCCTATCATTACCCCTGATTACCGAATTATTGACTGCAAGCAGCAGCCTTATGATCAGTAATAGTAGCAACACTCAGGTAACGCCCACCCTTCGGGCGTTACTTTGTATGTTGCTACTGCTTCACTATCCTACCCTACTCACGGCTCAGGAGCGCATCCGTTTCGTCACTTACAATGTAGAGAACCTCTTCGATTGTCGCGACGACAGTCTGACCAACGACGAGACCTTCCTCCCGACCTCACTGCGCCACTGGAGCAAATACCGCTATTGGAACAAGCTACACGCCATAGGTCGTGCCATAGCGACCATTGGAGGCGACCGTGCCCCCGATCTTGTTGCCCTATGCGAAGTGGAAAACGACAGTGTCCTGCACGACCTTACCCACCGCTCACCACTACGCACCGTCCGCTACGACTATCTGATGACCTCATCGCTCGATCCTCGTGGCATTGACGTAGCTTTGCTCTACAAGCCCACGACCTTCCGTCCCTTCGCATATCGTTCACTACGCCTCCCAGCCCGCTATATACCCGATGGCAGTTACGTACGCGATATACTCAATGTGAGCGGTACGCTGGTCATGGGCGATACCCTTGACCTATTCGTATGTCACCTGCCAAGCCGCCTTAACGGGCGCAAGGCTGCCCGTCTGCGACATAGCATCGTGGAGTTTATGCAGCAAGCCATTGACTCTATCGCCACTATCCGTACTGTACCACGCATTATCGTGATGGGTGATTTCAACGACACTCCTCATAGCAAGGCACTACGGCCACTTACGGAGAATGGCAGACTCACATGCATCACCGACACACTCAGCGGCAGCTACCGCTACAAAGGACATTGGCAGCAGATTGACCACATCTACCTCTCCCCCGCCTTATTGGATACCGAGCATACCCTGCACCTCTCGCCTCACGGTGCATGGATATCCGATGATACTGCTCTCATCGAACCCGAGCCACTCTATGGAGGCTATCGTCCCTACCGTACTTATAATGGAATGCGCTACGAGGGTGGTACAAGCGACCACCTTCCTGTATGCTTTGATTTGGAGTTTACGTGGTAATTCTTCCTGTGTTGCGGTGACGCAACAAAAAAGAGGAGGGTGCGTCATGTGACGTACCCTCCCTACTCTATTGTTTGATTTATGCAATTACTTCACCAGTACTTTGCTGACGCTTACCTTGCCATTGCTCATCACGTTCTTCACGATGTTGATACCGCGAACGGGAGCAGCGAGGCGTATGCCGTCGATAGTGTAGTACTCGCACTGCGAGATACCGGCACCAGCTTCTACATCGATACACTTGATAGCTGTGGGCAGCTCCTCTGAATCATAGTAGAGGGTGAAGTTGTCGACCTTGAACCAGCCTTGGCCGCGGGTGTTCTCGCCATTCTCATCGGTATCGCCTACCTCACGGGAGAATCCACTTGTATTGACATCGTTAGTGCGGAAACCGATATGTGCGATACCATCTTCCTTGACAGCAAAAGTCACCTTCATGGTGTGGAGAAGGTCGGTAGTGCTGTCATCAGTCAGACAGGTATAGTCGGCATAGGTGAGGAAGGACACTGAAGCCTCGGGGAAATCGACGTCGCGCTGAGCAGCTGCCTGTGCATCGGCAGGAAGGTTGAGTGTGTGAGCCTCCTTGGTAGAGAACATCTGTATGTACTCGTTAGCAAAGATGCGCTGGGTGGTGATGTTGTCGCCGGCCCAGTTGTTCTGTACCATCACGTCGGCGGTCAGGATGTAGGTACCTACGGGCAGGCCTGTGAGTGTCTGCGACAGTTCCACTTCGGGTAGCGTCTCGCACCAGATACCCCATAGCTTAGTGCCCTCGGTAGGCTGCTGCTCTACCGTTGTGCCGTCTTCCAGCATGACACTGATGATATCGCCCGAGTTGATGGCGCACCATCCATCGGCACCTTGTGTTCTGATTTCGCCTGCAGTGCGGCAGGTGTCGCCATTGAGCACCAATGTCCAACCTGCAGGAGCATCGGCCACGCCACCTGTATCACCGCCGGGCTGCGATGTCATATCTTCGAAGCTCGGGTTCTTGATGATATAAGAGATATCCTTACCCACGAGAATTTCGGACTTCTTGCAAGCCTCAACGGCAGCATCGAGTTTTGCTATCACTGCAGGAATCTGTTCGTCAGTATACTCACCCAGATCATAGGCATCGGTAACCTCCATGATGACATCGCTCAACTCACCTGCACCGGGAAAGTCTATGTATATACCCAAATTCTCCTCGGCAGCCATAAGCGCCTGTGCCAGCTGTGCATACAGTTTCACCGAAGCATCCATCTGTGCCAACAAAGCCTTGGCCGAGAAAATGGCGGCATTGATATCCTCCTGAGAGCTTGACGAGTCGAACACCTCAAACTCCTCAAGCTTATTCTCAGCCAGCTCATGCACCACTGCTGACATCATATTACCATCATCAAGGAAGGTCTCCATCATAATCACATAGTGAGCCAATACGTTCAAGGCATCTTCGGGCTCGTAACCCACCTTCTCAATGCGGAAGTTGTCTACCTTGAACCATCCGTCGCCACCGGCAGAGTTGGATGCAGTACGCAAGGCTGCTGCAATGTTGCCATCGGTGCGCATACCGAAGGTGAGTTTGCCATCATATACATAGGCACGCACCTCCATAGGCTGCATCTCAGTATCAGTCACAGGCTCGGTGAGCCCGGCAAAAGCATATACCTCAGAGTTGTCGAGCAAGGAGAGAGCGTAATCATACTCTGCGCCAAAGTAGGTAGAGTTCAGGTTTCCGAAAAGGCGTTGTGTGGTACGGCGCGAGCCACTGTTGTTGGCACCCACCATCAACGCAGCGCTCACGATGTATGTGCCGTTCTCGATACCTTTGATGGTCTGTGACAGTTCTACTGTGGGGAGACCTTGAGTCCAGATACCGAATCCGTACTGACCATCCTTAGTAGCACCGGTGCAATCGGCATTTACACCGCACCATGTGGCCACACCATGAGCCTTGATTTCATTAATGGTAGTGACGGTATCGCCATCGAGCACCAATGTCCAGCCTGCGGGAGGAGCAGCAACCCCAGTCGTTATACCACCGCCCTGAGCAGAGAGGTCTTCGAAACTCATGTTTACACCGAGAGAAGTGTAGTCGCCCATTCCCTGATTGTGCTTGGCCACAGCGTCAATGACAGCCAGTTTGGCTGCTGCCAGTTTATCAACATCAATTTCACCATTGAACACTGCCATAGCAGTTTCAACAGCCGCGACAAGGCTGGCATCGCCACTCTCTTCGGCCAAAATAGCAGCAAGATCAATTTCATTGTACAGAGCCACCTTGGCATCAATATAACCTTTGATGATACCGATGACCGAATCGGTGAGCGTTACATTATTATACATATCCTCCACCTTGGTGGCTGTGAGCTGGAATCCTGTCTCATAGCCCTCAATGCCGAGGTATGAAGTCTCATAATTATTGATAAGCTCATAAGCGGTAGCGAATGATGAGTAGGCAACTACGCTCTCGGCCTTCACGAACGCCCAGTTGAGCGATGTGCTGTCGGCCATCTGAATATAGGTGCCGGTCTCGTCATACACAGCATTGCCATCTTCATCAAGCAATTCCTCAAAGTCGGGGTACCAACCATCACCAGGGTATGAAATCACCCAATACTGCTGGCTTGAATTTAGGTGCATGTGCAAACCGATAACACCGGTATTGTTACGTTCGCCAGCTTTCAACTTGTAGTAGCCTTCGTAATCGCCCTCTTCTACAATCCACATGGCCTCGTAATCTTTCATATTCACATTGCCAGAACCACTGGGAATGCACATGTAGTCGGTAGAGGCGATGGAATCTGTACCATCAACAAGCGAAGGCACGATATTATCGTGTTTGAACATCCAGGTACCATCATCATTCTTCACGGCCTCCAACTGATAATCGGCATAGTGAGAGTCGTTGGCTCCAAGGAAATAGATAGCACCATCCCACGAAGTACGGCTCATGTAGCCGTTGGGGGTAGCCTTGTTGAACAATACATACTTTTCACCAGGAGTCAAGGTCTCAAGCTTAAGCTGGGGAGGCTGAATCTCGGCAAACATAGCAGTGCCTGCGAGACAAGCCACACAAAGCATACTAAATCTTTTCAGAGTAAAGTTTTTCATAATGATGAATTAGTTAATGAAGATTATTGTTATAGATTCTCTACCACAAATATAGTTAAAAAAACAGATGAATCAATTAATTGGGGGGTAAAATTTACATTATAGAAAAGAATTACGTACTTTTGTATCAAAATATTGGTATAACATGGACTTCGAACTCGTATCAGACTACCAGCCTATGGGTGACCAGCCTGAAGCCATCGCACAGCTCACAGAAGGAGTACTCAGCGGTGTGCCCGCCCAGACACTGCTCGGTGTCACGGGTTCGGGCAAGACATTTACCATTGCCAATATAATCAAGAACGTAAACCGCCCCACCCTTATCCTCAGCCACAACAAGACGTTGGCTGCACAGCTCTACAGCGAAATGAAGAGCTTCTTCCCTAACAACGCCGTGGAGTACTATGTGTCGTACTACGACTACTACCAACCCGAGGCATACATACCCTCTACCGACACCTATATAGAGAAGGACCTGGCCATCAACGATGAGATAGACAAACTCAGGCTCCGTGCCACCTCGGCTCTGCTATCGGGTCGTAAAGATGTGGTTGTGGTGTCGTCTGTCTCATGTATCTATGGTATGGGTAACCCGGCCGAGTTCTACAACAGCATGATAGAGGTACATGTGGGCATGAAGCTCGACCGCAACGTGCTGCTCCGCCGCTTGGTCGACAGCCTCTACGTGCGAAACGACCTTGATCCCGGACGTGGCAACTTCCGTGTCAAAGGCGATACGGTAGACATCTACCTTGCCTATGCCGACGATGCACTGCGCATACAATTCTGGGATGACGAGATTGATGCCATAGAGGAGATTGATCCCGTGAGCGGTATACGCATGCACTCATACGATGCCTACAAGATATATCCGGCCAACCTCTTCATGACCAGCAAGGAGAGCACGCTACAAGCCATCTATCAGATTGAGGACGACCTCGCCAAGCAGGTGGAATACTTCCGCGAAATAGGAAAGCCACTCGAGGCCAAGCGTCTGCACGAACGTGTGACCTATGATATGGAGATGTTGCGCGAACTGGGACACTGCTCGGGCATAGAGAACTATTCACGCTACTTCGACGGCCGCGAAGCGGGAACCCGTCCCTACTGCCTGCTCGACTTCTTTCCCGACGACTACCTCATGGTCATTGACGAGAGCCACGTGAGTGTACCACAGATACATGCCATGTATGGCGGTGACCGCGCCCGCAAGATCAATCTCGTAGAATACGGTTTCCGCCTGCCTGCCGCCATGGACAACCGTCCACTCAAGTTCGAGGAGTTTCAGGAGATGACCAATCAAGTTATCTACGTCAGCGCCACACCTGCCGACTACGAGCTGGTACAGAGCGAAGGTATCGTGGTGGAGCAACTCATCCGTCCCACGGGACTGCTCGATCCCATTATTGACGTGCGCCCCAGTCTCAATCAGATTGACGACCTCATGGAGGAGATACTGGTGCGTGCCGAGCGCGATGAGCGCACCCTCGTAGTCACCCTCACCAAGCGCATGGCAGAGGAACTCACCGAATACCTGCTCAATCATCAGGTACGCTGCAACTACATACACAGCGATGTAGACACGATGGAGCGCGTAGAGATTATGAATGCCCTACGCCGTGGCGAGTACGATGTGCTCATCGGTGTGAACCTCCTACGTGAAGGGCTCGACCTCCCCGAAGTATCGCTCGTGGCTATCCTCGATGCCGACAAGGAGGGATTCCTGCGCAACCACCGCTCGCTGACCCAGACAGCTGGCCGTGCAGCCCGTAATGTGAACGGCCGTGTCATCATGTATGCCGACAAGATTACGGAGAGCATGGAGAAGACCATCAATGAGACCAACCGTCGTCGCGAGAAACAGCTCGCCTACAACGAAGCGCATGGCATCACGCCCAAACAGATACAGAAGGAGATAAGGGGAGGCCTCACCCCAACCCTCTCCCAAGGAGAGGGAGCAACAGAGTTCACACAAAACAATTCGGAGGCCAACGCACAACTCACAACTCACACCTCACAACTCAATATCGCTGCCGACCCCATCGTGGAATATATGTCACGCAGCCAGTTGGAGAAGAGTATCGCTCGCACCAAGAAACTCATGCAGGAGGCAGCCAAGCAGCTCAACTTTGCCGAGGCAGCCCAGTATCGCGATGAGATGTTCCGCTTGGAAGAGATACTGAAAAGCAAAAACACATAAAAGTCAAATTGCAAATTATAACTCTATAAATAAAACCTATATGACCAATCTACTATTAATCGGAGGCATCGGACTCCAGGAAATCCTACTCGTAGCACTTATCATACTCCTCTTCTTCGGTGGCAAGAAAATTCCCGAACTCATGAAAGGACTCGGCAAGGGTGTCAAGAGTTTCAAGGACGGGATGAAGGAAGAGCAAACCAGCGATAACGAGAAGAAGGAGTAAGGGGATGAGTTTTGAGTTCTAAACACTAAACTCTAAGCAAACAACACTAAACAAGATATGACCTTTTGGGATCATCTTGACGAGTTACGCGGAGTCATCATCAAGATACTCATCGCCATCGTAGTGCTCATGATTATATCTTTCCTGTTCAAGGAAGAGGTATTCAGTATTGTGCTTGCACCCAAGGAGTCAGGTTTTGTTCTCTATCAGTTGCAACAACGGGCTGCCAAGGGCATGGGCATCGAATCGTTCCATCTGGAGAATTTCAACATCGAGCTCATCAGTACCCAACTGGCCTCGCAGTTTATCACTCATATGAAGGTAGCCTTCAGCTGTGGCATTCTACTGGCTTCGCCCTACATCCTCTACCAAGTGCTGCGTTTCGTTACACCAGCCCTATATGAGAATGAGCGTCACTATGCTGTCCCCGTAGTAGCGTGGGGCTATGCCCTATATATCATAGGACTGCTGCTGAGCTACTTCGTCATCTTTCCACTGGCCATACGCTTCCTCGGTACCTATCAGGTGAGTGCCGATGTCCCCAACCTCATCACCCTCGACTCCTACATCTCCACTTTCATTACCCTATCGCTACTTATGGGACTGATGTTCGAGCTCCCCGTGCTCTGCTGGCTCTTTGCCAAATTGGGTTTCATCACTGCCGGCTTTCTACGTCACTACCGCCGCCATGCCTTTGTCATCATCCTCATCGCAGGAGCAGTCATCACTCCCACAGCAGACATATTCACCCTCCTGCTCGTATCTATACCTATATATATATTATATGAGGTGAGCATTGGGGTTGTAGCAGTGGGCGCTAGAAAAATACGAGAATAACATGTAGCTTATTCCATTACATACACTTCATCAAGGATAACATGCGGATCCAGAGCCTCGATAGTAAGTGTATGCTTTCCCTCACTTGTAGGTCCGAAAGGCAGAGGACAAAGGGCGAGATTGCGCTTCACATTACGTTTCCACGTCTCACTACGACCATAGGTGGCAATATTGAAGATCTCTGAAATCTTGTTGTCAAGAGTCACCCGAATACGTAATTGCTTGCTTTGCACCGGATGATTGGGGACAAAGGCCAATACGATAGAGTCGGTAGCACCCACTGTCAATTCCAACATTTCACCCTGACGCAGTGGCATGGCCTCACGACTATAGCCCAACTCGGGAATGACATCAGTGCGCCTCCATTCGAGCGGAGTACCTATGGTATATATCTCATGCTCCAGCATTCCCTCGTATGTATTGCGTGGCACCGTATCATATACGGCAAGGTTGCGTGGGTGGTAGTTCATCATTTTGTTCCACTTACCTTCAGCTATTGCCTCATTATACGCTTTCGTACTCTGCACTATTATCGCGTGCTGCTCGTCGGCCTTATTCCAGAACTCTTCTCCTGCACCATGACGAGCCAGTTGGGCATAGCACCACTTCCGATTCATGGCAGCCACCGCCTTCACGGGATACTCCACCAGTTGATACCACACATCAGCATGCGCCTCGTCTTCATAGTCACCCAAGCGGTCGCAAGTCTCCACCAGTTCATCGCAGGCATTGATACGCTCGCGCACATATTCTTCGCTCCATGGTAATGACGTAGGCCGCTTATATTTAGGATCACGTTCCTCGGTGCGCGTATGAGCCATAAACTCGGGACGGCGTATATAGGTCAGGTGGTAATAATCGAGCATAAGGTCGGCCAATGCATTAGCCCGACGTGGTCCGAACTCACGGGCCATAAACTGTACCATGTGATTGCACACCCCCTCTTCACGCACCTCTTCAGGTTCCCAGGCGATATCCATGAACAGTTCGGTAAGGTACTCGGCAGGCTTGATGTCGCCCACATTGAGTATCCACATATTGCGGTTGTCCGTATCGTAGGCTTTTAGCAACTCTGCAGCCATAAGTGCCGGATGCGTAGATGGGAGCCACAAGTAATCGTGCGGACGTCCCCAGTACGACACATGGTAGTAAAGACCGTGACCACCACTACGCAAGCGCTCGGCCGAGTCGGGCAAGTGGCGTATGTAACCATAGTTATCATCACACCACATGAGGGTGACATCATCGGGGACTTCAAGTCCCGAATTGTACACATCCAGCACCTCCTTATAAGGAATAAACACCTGTGGCACGTTGGTAAGCACAGAGTCTACCGATTGAGCCAACATAGCACGCTGATCAGCGAGCACTTGAGTGAGCACCGTGCGTTGCTCGTCTACAGTCTTGGCACCATTCATACGTCCATCGTGTACACCACGCATGCCAAGTGTATAGATGACGGGAGTCTCTGCCACCTCTTCTACACGTTCGAGCCAAAAGCGCTTTACCGCATCACGGTTGTGTACATAATCATAGTCTCCCACACCGCTCACGCGCCACTCTCCATTGGTGTTGCGGGCCATAGGTTCGCAGTGCGAAGCGCCCATATAAATGCCATACTTCTCGGCCATCTCGCGGTTGCCCTCAACGAAGAAGAAGGGCACCGTGCATTCATGCATGGCAGGCCAGCACGTATTGGCACGCAGGCGCAACAGGAGTTCGAAGATGCGGGCATACGTCTTCGGTCCCAACTCACCACGGCGGGTACCCGGGTCATACGTTTCATTGGCCCAAGGAAGGAGAGCAAAATCTTCATCATTCAGAAAGACTCCACGGTAGCGCACTGCCGGATGCTCTATTTGTTCGAAAGCATCTACCACCCATCGTTTGCGTGGTTTCACCGGACTATCGGCCCACCATTCCCAAGGCGACACCCCCATAAGTCGCGTCAATGCCATCAGTCCGTAGGCCGTGCCATGTGCATCACCACCAATTATGTAGAGGCAAGGATTTCCGTTCACTTCCTTCACCCCGATACAGTAGCTCTCGGGATACGTGCCCAACGTATCACATTCGACACCAAGCTGTTCTATCAACAAGTCGGCATCCCCTACCCCACACGTTGCAACTATAATCTGTGGTGCATCGTGAACTTCACCCGCTGAAGGTACCAACATCAGCGTATCTCCAAATACATTCAGATAATCACGCACAACCAGTTCGGCTGCCGTATGCACTACTTGCCCCTCATCGGGCGACAGTATCAGCACGGCAGGAGCACCTTGCTCCACCACAAAACTTTGCTTGTTCGTGCAAGCTACCGTCATAAGAGCGCATACGATAATATGAAGATACCTTCTCATATTAAGGATGGAAGTTGCTTTTAGAATTCGCTGGTGAAATGGAAGCGGATATTCTTGAAGTCAATTTGTGCCATCTGGAGCACATAGCCACTGTCGGCAAGGAACACGTCACGACCTTCGATATCCTTGGCCATGAACTGGTATTTGCGCTTCTTGAATGCTTCCAGCTCGGCCTCATCGTCGCTCTCAATCCAACAAGCCTTGTAGAGACTCACAGGCTCCCAGCGACACTTGGCATTATACTCGTTCTCCAAGCGGTACTGGATAACCTCAAACTGCAATTGACCCACGGTACCGATAATTTTGCGACCATTGAACTGATTGACGAAGAGCTGTGCCACGCCCTCACCCATAAGCTGATCAATGCCCTTGGCAAGCTGCTTGGTCTTCATAGGGTCAGCATTCTCGATATACTTGAACATCTCGGGAGAGAATGAAGGTAGTCCCTTGAAATGGAGCAGTTCGCCCTCGGTGAGCGTATCGCCAATCTTGAAGTTACCGGTATCGGGCAGACCGATGATGTCGCCTGGATAAGCCACATCAATCGTGCTCTTGCGCTGTGCCATAAACTGTGTGGGCGATGAGAAACGCATCGTCTTGCCCGAACGGATATGCAGGTAGGGGGCGTTGCGCACAAACTTACCCGAGCACACTTTACAGAATGCTACACACGAGCGGTGATTGGGGTCAATATTGGCTGTTATTTTGAAGATGAAGCCGGTAAACTTCTCCTCGGCAGGCACCACCTCACGCTCTACAGCGGCTGTAGGGCGTGGACTGGGAGCTATCTCCACGAAGCAGTCAAGCAACTCCTTCACACCGAAGTTGTTCAGTGCCGAACCAAAGAATACGGGAGCCACCGTGGCCGAGAGGTAGTCCTCTACGTTAAACTCGGGGTACACGCCTTCGATAAGTTCAAGGTCAGTACGCAACTTCTCAGCCTGCGCCTCACCGATATTGGCCTCCAGTTCGCTGCTGTTGATATCGATTTCCTTTTTCTCGGTTACCGTCTGTTTGCTCGGGGTGTAGAGGTCGAACTTCTGCTCATATCGGTTATATACACCCTTGAAGCGGGCACCCTGCTCGATAGGCCAGCTTAAGGGAAGTACACTGATCTTCAACTCGTCCTCCAGTTCGTCGAGCAGTTCGAAGGGGTCGCGCCCTTCGCGGTCCATCTTGTTGACGTAGATGATTACGGGTGTATTGCGCATACGGCACACCTCCATTAGTTTGCGTGTCTGTGTCTCCACACCTTTGGCACTGTCTACCACGATGATAACGCTGTCTACAGCCGTGAGTGTGCGGAAAGTATCTTCGGCAAAGTCCTGGTGACCGGGAGTATCGAGAATATTCACCTTATAATCCTTGTAATCGAACTCCATCACCGAGGTTGTCACCGATATACCACGCTGTTTCTCTATCTCCATCCAGTCCGATGTCGCGGTCTTCTTGATTTTATTAGACTTCACGGCACCAGCTACCTGTATTTGTCCGCCGAAGAGCAATAACTTTTCAGTCAATGTTGTCTTACCGGCATCAGGGTGCGATATAATCGCAAACGTACGTCTTCTTTCTATTTCGTTCATTTCTTCCGTTTTACCTATTAATCTGCAAAGGTACGAATAAGCGAATAAAAAGTCAAGTTTACTTGAACTTTTTGCAATGAGCGCGAGTACCTTCTTGGCAAAATCATGAAATTAGTGCAAGGCAAGAGAAATGCCAAATCTCAACGAGCGAATGTGAAGAAAAGGCATACATTTTCTCTACTGAGTGAGGCAGAGATTCAATGAAATTAAATGTATCTGAACCGAAGTCTGATTTTTTTCGTCACGTATAAACAATTTCTATAGCCGTGATGTTATACTTGTGCAATTCGCTTGAAAAGGTGGGTTGCCATAGCAAAGCAATAGGCTAATATAGAAATTGCATAGTAGTTTTGTCGTGTTTTATTTTGTGTTTGTGTTATTGGGAAACTCCTCGATGTGAATCGGGGAGTTTCTGTTGGTCACAGAAACATCCGACAAAGTGCTTCTCGATATTTTCTACCGGTTCGTGGAATAGCCCGAACAGGGCTGAGCCTGAGCCACTCATAGCAGCATACACAGCACCCAGTTCGTATAATTTCTTCTTGATACCCAACAATTCCTGATGCAGGGCGAAGATTCCTTGTTCGAAGTCGTTGCTGATGGTAGATTTCCATTCGCAGATAGGTGCTGTTATCTTCTTATCGAGTGTAACCTCAGGCTTGTTGGGGTGCACCATTGAATAGGCCTCCTTGGTAGATACGAACACATCTGGCTTTACCACAACAAGATGCCATCCACCCAAGTTGAGCGTGATAGGATGAAACTCATTGCCAATACCTGTGGCATATACGGGATTGCAAGTGATAAAGAAGGGGCAATCGGCACCCAACCGGGCAGCGTATGACTCTAAATTCTCCGTACTGATGCCAAGGGAGAACATTTCGTTCAGCATACGCAGCATATAGCTGGCATCGGCCGATCCTCCACCCAAACCCGCTCCCGTGGGTATATGCTTATGCAGATATATGTCTACTGGAGGAAGTGTATAGTCGGCAGCTAACAGACGGTAGGCACGTACCACGAGGTTGCTATCGGGGTCACCAGCAACCTCCACCCCACTCAGGTGCAAGCAGCAGTCATAGTTGGCATCTTTGGCTACGATGACCTCCAGCGCATCATGTAGGGGAATAGGGTAAAACACGGTGTCGAGATTGTGGTAACCATCGGGACGACGTTCGGTTACTTGCAGTCCGATATTGATCTTGGCATTGGGAAAGGTTATCATATGTCTACGCTTTTTACGGTATGCAAAGATACGAACAAACGAGCGAGAAATATCAAGCTTGCTTGAATATTTTTCACAGCGAGTGCAAGTATCTTCTGTGACGCAGTCACTATAGGTAGGAATAAGCGAATAAAAAGTCAAGTAACTTGAACTTTTTGCGATGAGCGTGAATACCTTCTTGACAAAGCCATAATATTTCTCTCTGTAATCATTATCCAAGTGCATGTGAAAAGATTTCAACCAAACAAAAAAGGCTTCACAAATGTTAGTTTGACAGATTAAAGACCAAACTTTGCTATATGAAGAAGAATCTCCTTACCACCCTATTCTTAGGGCTTTGTACAACAACATTCTGTCAGACGATTGACAACAGTACCATCACCACCTTTGATCTCGACCGCTACTTGGGCAAGTGGTACGAGGTTGCCCGCTACGACCACGCTTTCGAGCGCAACCTCGTGGGAACAACAGCCGAGTACTCCCTACGTGATGATGGTATGATAAAGGTTCTCAACAGCGGATATCTCTACACATTGGACGGCAAGTTCAAGGAGAGTGTAGGTAAAGCCAAGCTCAACAAGAACGGTAAGCCGGGACAACTGCGTGTGAGTTTCTTCGGTCCCTTCTACAGCAACTACTACATCCTCGACCTTGCTCCGGACTACTCCTACTCCGTAGTGGGTAGCAGTAGCCCTAAGTACCTATGGATATTGAGCCGCACACCACAACTCAAACCCGAGGTGCAGAGCAAAATTGTAAAGGGACTGCAGCAACGGGGCTACGACACCAGCAAGTTGATATGGGTGGAACAGGAGAAGTGAAGAATTAAGAGTTAAAAGTGATGCCAATGCTTTTCTATACACACAGGGCACGAAAGCCACAAAAAAACAACGGCATTGACTCTTAATTCTTGTTTTTATTCTTTATTCAAAAAAAGTTTCCTACATTTGCAACCGACATTAAGTCAAGCAATACTCTAATATCGACAAGAAACACACACAAATCATGAAAAAGGAGATTAAATTCAGCCTTTTGTACCGCGACATGTTCCAGTCATCAGGCAAGTACCAGCCCCGTGCCGACCAACTCGCCCGCATTGCCCCTGTCATTGTAGAGATGGGTTGCTTTGCCCGTGTAGAGACTAACGGAGGAGCCTTCGAACAGGTGAACCTACTCTATGGCGAGAACCCCAACACGGCCGTGCGCACCTTCACCAAGACCTTCCACGAAGCAGGCATACAGACCCACATGCTCGACCGCGCACTCAACGGTCTGCGTATGTTCCCAGTACCGGCTGACGTTCGTCGTCTTATGTATAAGGTAAAGAAGGCACAGGGCACCGACATCACCCGAATTTTCTGCGGACTCAACGATGCCCGCAACATCATCCCCTCTATCCAGTATGCCCTTGAGGCTGGCATGATACCACAAGCCGCACTCTGCATCACCCACTCACCCGTGCACACCGTAGAGTACTATACCGAATTGGCCGACAAGCTCATCGCTGCCGGAGCCACCGAGATAGCACTCAAGGACATGGCAGGCATAGGCCGTCCCAAGATGCTGGGTCAGTTGGTCAAGAACATCAAGACTCGTCACCCCGAGGTCATCATCCAGTACCACGGTCACTCAGGCCCCGGACTCTCCATGGCCTCTATCCTCGAAGTATGCGAGAATGGTGCCGACATCATTGATACCGCCATAGAACCACTGTCATGGGGAAAGGTACACCCCGACATCATTTCCGTGCAGGCCATGCTCAAGGATGCCGGGTTCCAGGTTCCCGAGATTAACATGAATGCCTATATGAAGGCCCGTAGCCTGACGCAGGAATTCATGGATGACTTCCTGGGCTACTTTATGGATCCGACGAACAAGCACATGTCGTCACTCCTGCTCAAGTGTGGCCTTCCCGGTGGCATGATGGGTTCTATGATGGCCGACCTCAAGGGTGTGCACGCAGGTATCAATCTCATTCTTAAAGGACAGGGCAAGGCGCCACTCAGTATCGATGACCTTGTCATCATGCTTTTTGATGAGGTAGAATACGTATGGCCAAAACTGGGCTATCCTCCCCTCGTCACTCCCTATAGCCAGTATGTAAAGAACATAGCGTTGATGAACCTCATGCAACTGATAAAGGGCGAAGAGCGCTTCTCTATGATCGACAACAACGCATGGGACATGATACTCGGCAAGTGTGGTCGTCTGCCAGGCCCATTGGCTCCCGAGATTATCGAACTGGCCAAGAGCCAGGGCCGTGAATTCACCGATGCCGACCCACAGAGCTACTACCCCGATGCCCTTGACACCTACCGCAAGGAAATGAAGGAGTTGGGTTGGGACACGGGCAAGGACGACGAAGAACTCTTCGAGTTTGCCATGCACGACCGCCAATACCGCGACTACCGCTCAGGTATAGCCAAGCAACGCTTCGAAACCGAGTTACAGAAAGCCAAGGATGCTGCACTCGGTGGCACGGGTGTCACCCCTGAGCAGTTGCAAGCACTCAAGCATGCCAAGGCCGATGCCATCTGCGCTCCCGAGAGCGGACAAGTAGTATGGGAAATCTCTGTCGAAGGCCCCTCATCAGCACCCAACGTAGGACGCACCTACGAAGCAGGCCAGCTCCTCTGCCATATCACCACTCGCTGGGGACAGATGGAACCTGTATATGTGGGCTATACAGGTCGCTTGGCCGAAGTGGCAGCACCACAGGGCAGCACCATCTGTAAAGGTGATGCCGTGGCATATATAGAACGGACGTAACCGGCGCAACACGCAGACTTATTCGCATCCTTACAGCTTTTCCGAACATTCTTAATTGACAAAACTATCGCGTCGGCATCGTCAGACTTTTCTGAACAGACCATTTGGTTTAAATAAAGAAAAAAGGAAGTTATGAATTGGCCATTTGATTCGTTTGACGCTTTCAGAGGAATCTGAAAACATTGCGCGATGCGATTGGAACTTTCAGAAAAGTCTGTAAACATGACTTCGTTTCCTCGGATATCCAATATCCGAGGGTGTTGAGGTAGGGGTCTCTGACCCCTTTGAAACTATTGCGAATCACAGACCCTGATACTCAGAAACGGCGGAAAGGTATATCTGCCGTAACTGGTACGGTCACCGACATTATGTTGTTCGTCCTGCAATATCGTTGATATCTGTGGCATTGCTTTATTTTTTGGTCCGCTTCGTGGGCATTGAGCCGTAGGGTTCATTTATGCCCCACGGAAATGAATCGAATGGTCGAATACGTCACTTCGTTCCTTTTTATTTTGTGTTGAGGCGAACGGTGTGGCCATAGTAGCAGTTGCGGCAGCCGTGTGGAGCACTACGCCCTATCTGTAAGTAATAAACCAGCAAGAGGCGCTCCCAAGGGGGATGCGCCTCTTGCTGCTCTTGTCGCAGTTCTTTAATCCTTGCTCCACAGGTCTCCCCATGTACCGCGGCGGCTACGTGAAGAGGGAGTAAGACTGCCATCTTCATCCACACCGCCATAGCCTATGCCGTATTCGTCGCTATGTACGCCACTTGTGGCAATCATGTTCTCTACAGAAATCTCCTCTATCTCCATGCCGGGTGTTATATATTTAGCTTTCATAGTGTTATCTGATGATGATTTTCTTATTGTTCTTAATATATATTCCTTTACCGGGATTCTCTATCATGCGTCCTTGCAGGTCATATACCTTCCCGTCCGCAGCACACCCCTTCTGAAATGCTTCCAGACCGGTGGTTTCCTCACCAATTCGGAGTGTGATGGCCGAGGCGGCATTATCGACAGAACTTAGAACATCTTTAAGCACGAAATATCCACGGAATCCCATGATAGGAGTCTTGCCTGACGAATAGTAGAACTTGTTGCTGTTGAGGAACAAG
>JAFXEF010000060.1 GCA_017520935.1 Bacteroidaceae bacterium
AAAAATCAAAGATGGACATGATCAAAGCATAGATTGTGATATGTTTTTAGATGATGCCCAAAAGCAACGCCGTAAATCATTATACGCAGATGCTGTTAGAGAAATGAAAAAGTATTGCAAACAAGCCATTGAGGATAACAAAGAAGTTCGACGCAGGATTGCAGAGCATAAATTATAGGTGGAGGCTGTTATTCAATATTGGTGTATTATTTAATTGTATTATTTAATAAAGATTTATGGTAAAGAGGTACTTTCATGGCGATACGATAGAGGGTTTTCTTACTATGCCCTATGCGCAGATCATTGGTATTTTAACCACTGCGCATACCTCGTTGCACGCTTCATTGCAAAGCTTGCAAAATGACGCCTGGCGCGAGGAGATTACGCTATTGAAAGATATTCTCACTCCATACATCGGTCGTGGCCATATCTACTTCGAGTACACAATCCCGCGAATGGGCCGTCGTATTGATGTTGTGTTGTTGCTTGATGGCGTTGTACTCTTATTGGAGTTTAAGGCATTCAACGAACAGTACACCAAGGCTGACATTGCGCAGGTGTGGGACTATGCTCTTGACCTGAAAAACTTCCACGAGCAGAGCCATAATCGTCCGATTGTGCCGATATTGGTTGCGACCGAGGCGGTTGATGCCATCTCGGATTTTATCCCTTTTGACGACAAAGTTTTCTATCCGATACTAACCAATCGAGAGCAGCTCGCATCTGCCATTGCAGAGGCGTTGCTATTCTGCGATGCAGACAACTCGGAGGGAGATGCATTGTGGGCTATTAGCCGTTATTCTCCTACCCCGACCATCATAGAGGCTGCGAGTGCGCTCTACAACAACCACTCCGTAGAGGACATCTCTCGTTCCGATGCTTCGGCCGAGAATCTCACCATCACGTGTAGCTTTATCTCGTCGGTTATTGAACGTGCAAAGAGGGAGCATTTCAAGGCAATATGTTTTGTAACGGGTGTGCCGGGAGCGGGCAAGACGCTTGTCGGACTAAACATCGCCACACAACAATTTGAGAAGGATGATGTCGCTGTATATCTATCGGGTAACTTCCCGTTGGTGCAGGTGCTGACCGAAGCACTCGCACGAGACAAGAAGCGTCGTATGGCGGAGAAGGGCGAGAAGATAGCTATCGGCACAGCACGCTCGGAGGTTAAGGCCTTTATACAGATGATTCACCACTACCGCGACACATGCTTGGAGGGAACGAAGGTGGTGGATGGTCGCATCGTAGCCGATGAGGAGTACTTCCTTAATCCGAAAAACCTCAAAAAGTCATTCGTGCCGGTGGACCACGTTGCCATTTTTGATGAGGCGCAGCGTGCGTGGACAAAGGATGCGCTTGCAAACTTTATGAATCGCAAGAAGGGTTATCCTAACTTCCCATATTCCGAGCCAGAGTATCTGATTTCGTGTCTCGATCGCCACGATGATTGGGCTGTCGTTGTATGCCTTGTGGGTGGTGGTCAAGAGATTAACACCGGCGAGGCCGGCATAAGCGAGTGGATAGAATCACTCAACCGTGAGTATAAGGATTGGCATGTGTTTATCTCGGACCGCCTACACGATGCCGAGTATGCCGCCGGTCGCTCATTGGAACAATTGTCTGAACACGAGCACGTAGAGTTTGAACCGTCGTTACACTTGGCTGTGTCGATGCGCTCGTTCCGTGCTGAGAATCTTGCAAAGTTTGTACACAAGCTACTCGATAGAGATATCGAGGGTGCTCGTGAGGCATACCAGACACTTGATAAATACCCAATCGTGCTGACACGCTCACTCGAAAAGGCGAAGCGCTGGTTGAAGGAGCACGCGCGAGGTACGGAGCGCTACGGAATGATTGTATCTTCGCAGGCCGAGCGATTGAAGCCGTTGGCTATTGATGTCCGCTTTAAGCCCGATGTTGTGCATTGGTTTTTGGACGATGCAACGGACGTGCGCTCATCGTTCTATTTGGAGGATGTAGCTACGGAGTTCGATGTGCAAGGCTTAGAGCTCGATTGGTCGTGCGTAGTTTGGGATGGCGATTTCCGCTATACACCTAACGGTTGGTCGCACCACTCATTCTGCGGCGACAAGTGGCAGAATATCAACAAACCTGAACGCAAGGCATTCCAGAAGAACGCTTATCGAGTTTTGCTCACCCGTGCACGACAGGGCATGGTCCTCGTTGTTCCTGAAGGCAACCCCGAAGACCCAACCCGCAGCCCAGCATACTACGACTCAACGTATAAGTATTTGAAGGATATAGGAATAAAGGAGATATAATACAATAGACATGAGTACACTTGAACGGGCAATAGAGATAGCAACCGAGGCACATCGTGGGCAGTTTGACAAGGCGGGAAATGACTATATCGGTCATCCTCTACGTGTTATGGCGGCGGGAAAAACTACCGAGGAGAAAATTGTCGGCGTATTGCACGATGTTGTGGAGGATACCGACTGGACCTTTGAACGTCTTGCAGTCGAGGGCTTTTCGGGAGAGATTATCGAGGCGCTGCGATGTGTAACCAAATTGTCGGAGAATGAGCCATACGACAAGTTTATTGCTCGTGTCAAGGAGAACCCTTTGGCAGTGGCGGTCAAGCTCAACGACCTCACGGACAACATGGACATCCGTCGCCTCCCCTATCTCAGCGACAAGGACGTCAAGCGTCTGAAGAAGTATCTCAAGGCCTACAAAAAACTGACCGGAGAGCCGGTATATTCAGTATACGCCGCTCGGCATATAACTAACATGAAACAGATATGCTTCGCAGGCGGATGCTTCTGGGGAACAGAGCATTATATGGGATCATTTGAAGGCGTGATCGAGACTGAGACCGGATATGCCAACGGGGATCTCGCGGAACCGACGTATCAGCAGGTATACACAGACAAGACAGGACATGTAGAGTGCGTGAAGGTTTCATATGACGACAGGATTGTATCCCTTGCGACACTTTGCCGCCTCTTCTTCAGGTCAATCAATCCCCTTTCGATAAACCGTCAGGGCAATGACTGCGGCACAAGGTACAGGACCGGAATATATTGGATCGACGAGGCGGATCGAGCCGACGTCGAGAAGGTATATGAAGAGGTGCAACAGGCCTATGGAGAACCATTGGCAGTAGAAAAAGGGCCATTGAAGTCCTTCTATCCGGCCGAGGAATATCATCAGGACTACCTCGTAAAAAATCCCGAAGGATATTGCCATCTTTCATTGTCTACCCTCAGACTGGCAAAGGAATATGGAGAGATCATGCGAAATCTCATAGCAGGATCGGACGAAGAGAAAAAGATCGTACTGCCACGCTTCTTCAAGACCGGCAAAGGCCAATATGGAGAAGGCGACAAGTTCCTCGGAGTCACAGTACCTGAGACCCGCAAGGTGGCCAAGGCCCACAAAGAAGCCTCATACGAGCTCATCGAGGCCCTTCTTGAAAGCGAATGGCACGAATGCAGGCTCTGCGCACTGCTCATCCTCATCGAGAAATATAAAAAGGATCCTGAAGCAGCCGTTAAATTCTACCTGACACACCTGAAAGGCATCAACAACTGGGACCTGGTGGACCTTTCCGCCCCATACATTTTGGGAGACTATCTGGTCAAGCATCAAGATCATAGCGTGCTATACACTCTTGCACAATCTCCGGTCATGTGGGAGCAACGCATCGCAGTCGTATCCACACTGATACTCATACGTCATGGACAATTCGCTGACACCATCGAACTTGCAAAATTATTCCTAGGCACAAAGCACGACCTGATGCAGAAAGCCGTAGGCTGGATGCTCCGCGAGGTCGGCAAACGTGACAAAGCCCTCCTCATGTCATTTTTGAACACCAACAAAGGGGCTATGCCGCGCACTACCCTACGCTACGCAATCGAGAAATTCAGCACCGAGGAGAGAAAAGAGTTAATGAGAAAATAATACAGTAAACACACTATGAAAATCATCATCACAGGAACAACCGGTTATGTGGGCGAAGGCGTCATGCTTTCATGCCTTGACAATCCGGAGGTAGAAAAGGTCCTCAGCGTCAGCAGAAGGCCATGCGGTCATGTTCATCCGAAACTTGAAGAGTATATAGTGCCGGACTTCATGAACCTTGAAGCCGGGGATCCGAAGCTTCAGGGATATGATGCAGTGTTCTTCATTGCAGGCATCAGCAGCGTCGGGCTCAAGGAAGAAGAGTATGTCGGCATAAGCCATGACATCCCTCTTCATTTTGCCGACGTTGTCGGTCCGAAGGAGAATATGACATTCGTATATCTGAGCGGCGCAGGCAACTACAAGAACACCAGGCAGATGTGGGTGCGCATAAAGAAAAGCACAGAAGATGCGCT
>JAFXEF010000037.1 GCA_017520935.1 Bacteroidaceae bacterium
TCGTAGTGCATCCACAAGGCAGAGAGCGAGAGGCATACGAAGCCGGCAGCGAGGCCGAGCACGGAGGTGGCGGTTTGCGCTGGGTATTTGCGTAAATTGCGCAGGGCTATTTTGATGTAGTGTAGTAGCATTTTAAGCTTTTTAGTTTGCGTACTGTTTGTCAAGGATTTTTACAGGTTTGGCAAAATTTATCACAGGCTCGACAAAACTTTGTCAAAGGTATGATAATTTTTTGTCATAGGCTTGATATTTCATTTTTTGCTTGCCTTTTGTCATCCTGAAACAAAGTTAAAATAATATCTGTGTGAGATTAGAGTGACTCCAACTTATCCACAACCTCGCCATCAAAGAGGTTGATGGTGCGTGTGGCGTAAGAGGCATCGCGCATGCTGTGGGTGACCATGACAACGGTGGTGCCGCCTTCGTTGAGCTGGCGCAGGAGGCCCATCACTTCGCGGCCGTTGGCTGAGTCGAGGTTACCTGTGGGCTCGTCGGCAAGGATAATCTGTGGGCGTGTGACTACGGCACGGGCTATGGCTACGCGCTGCTGCTGTCCGCCGCTGAGCTGGTGGGGATAGTGTTGGGCGCGGTGGCTGATGCCCATACGCTCCATGGCCTCATTGATGCGCGGAGCGCGTTCGGCAGCGGGCACGCCCATATATAAAAGAGGTAGCTCGATGTTCTCACGCACGTTGAGCTCGTCGATGAGGTTGAAGCTCTGGAACACGAAGCCGATGACGCCACGGCGCAGGCGTGTGCGGTCGTCCTCACTGAGGGCGGTGACATCGGTGCCCTGCAGGTGGTAGGTGCCTGAGGTGGGGTTGTCGAGGAGGCCGAGGATGTTGAGCAGGGTAGACTTGCCGCAGCCCGAGGGACCCATGACGGCGACGAACTCGCCTTCGCTCACTTGGATGTTTACTCCGCGCAGGGCGCGTGTCTCTACTTCTTCCGTGCGGAAGTACTTCTGAAGATTCTCTGTCTTGATCATAATTGTACTTTTTTTATGGTTGATACTTTATGTTGTTACTTTTTCGGCTATGTCATCCTTAACAACGTGAAGAATGACAGAGGCGCGATACTAAAGATAACGCCTACAAAAAACGTGCCAAAACGTTAAAGTAAAGAAATACAGCGAAGTGACGATTTTGAGGATTGGTGAAATATGTGCGAAATCGCACAAAAATGTGCGTTTTCGCACATACTGCGTATGAGAATAATGATTATCTTTGCGGAATGAATCAAGGAACAATACTTATCGTTGATGATAATGAGGATGTGCTCTTTGCACTGAACCTGCTGCTGAAGCCGCACTTTCGGAAGGTGAAGGTGAGCACCACGCCCGACCGTATAGCGCAGTTTATGGAGAGCGACGACCCCGACGTGATACTGCTCGATATGAACTTCAGCCGCGACGCGAGTAGTGGACAAGAGGGTATGGAGGTGTTGCACGACATACTCAAGCGCGATACCGAAGCGGTGGTAGTGATGATGACGGCCTACTCAGACATGAGCAAGGCCATCAATGCCATCAAGGCGGGCGCCACGGACTTCGTGGCCAAGCCGTGGGAGAACGAGAAACTGATAGCTACGCTCACCGCGGCAGCAAAGCTGCGCCAGGCACGCCGCGAGAAAGCCTCGCTACAGAAGCAGATGGAGGGAATGACCGAGAGCAGTGTGCCGCCTATCATCGGGCGATCGGGAGCGATGATGAAAGTGCTGGATATGGTGGAGGTGTTGGCCAAGACCGATGCCAATGTCCTCATCCTCGGGGAGAACGGTACGGGCAAGGACCTCGTGGCGCGTGCCCTGCACGGCTACTCGTCACGTGCTGCACACCCATTGGTGACGATAGACCTGGGCAGCATACCCGAGACACTCTTCGAGGGTGAACTCTTCGGCTACGAGAGGGGAGCCTTCACCGATGCCCACAAGCCCAAGGCCGGGCGCATGGAGATAGCTTCGGGAGGCACGCTCTTCCTCGACGAGATAGGTAACCTGTCGCTGCCGCTGCAATCCAAACTGCTCAGCGCCATCGAGAAGGGCACGTTCACCCGCCTCGGTTCTACCCGTGAGCAGCGCATCGACGTGCGCTTCATCTGCGCCACCAACAGCAACCTGCACGAACGAGTGAGCGAGGGCACCTTCCGTCAGGACCTGCTATACCGCATCAACACCGTAGAGATACACATGCCACCGCTCAGGGAGAGGGGCGACGATGTGTTGCTGCTGGCCGACTACTTCGTGGATATATATAAAAGGAAATACAAGAAGGAGATCAGGAGCATCAGCAATGAGGCCAAAGCCAAGCTGATGCGCTATGCGTGGCCGGGCAATGTGCGTGAGCTACAGCATGCCGTGGAGCGTGCCGTCATCCTCAGCGAGCACAGCACGCTGGGGTCACAGCTATTCACCCTGCGCCCTGCACCGGCACCGCGCAAGGCCGAACAGCGCACGCTGAATCTGGAGAAGCTGGAGCGCGAAGCCATAGTCGAGGCGGTGCGCGTAGCAGAAGGGAACGTAAACCATGCTGCCGAGCTGCTGGGTATCACGCGCTATGCGCTATATCGTAAAATAGCGAAGCACGGACTATGAAGACACTGCACATCCTCTTGCTCATTGCCCTGGTGTTGGGGGCCACGCTTATCGGCTGTTGGACCTATACGGAGGGCATGTACGTCAGCACTTGCTTTGCCGGCTGTGCCGTGGCAACCGTGGCAGCGACCTTCTGCATCAAGAGTCGCCGCTCATACGACATGATGGAGCAACTGCTGGCCAATCTGCGCATGCACGACTATTCGCTGGCCTTTCACGAGGCGGCAACACACCGCGACGGCATGTGGCGGCAGGCCGACATCGATGCGTTGGCTCACGACATCAACCACGTGGTGGAGCAATACAAGCAGCGCGAGATGGAGGTACATACGCGACTGCGCTACTTCGAGACATTGCTGGGCTGCATAGACACGGCACTCATTGTAGCCAAGGCCGACGGTACCATAGAGTGGAGCAACCGCGCTGCCGAAGAACAGCTGCTGGGCTATGTGCCGCGCCATATCGACGAACTGACGAAGGTGGATGCCACACTGCCCGAGATGCTGCGCGAGATGCGGCCGGGACGTAGCGTGCAGCTGACCCTGCACAAGGGCACAGCCCGAGAGACACGGATGGTGGCCGACGTAAGCATATACACCACGGGAGGGCGCACCCTGCACCTGTATGCCCTGCGCAACATACGCGAAGTGCTGGAGGAGAACGAGATGCTGTCGTGGCAGAAACTTATACGGGTGCTCACGCACGAAATCATGAACTCGTTGGCACCTATCATCTCCTTGTCGGAGACGTTGGAAGGGTGCTTGCCTGGTAGCTTAGAGCATCCTGCGCATTCAGAGTTCTTGGAGTTCCCGGAGAACTCAGATTGCTCAGAGTACTCCGAGAAAAAAGAAAACTCCGAGGAAATTGCTGCTGCTGAATCCACCGCCATCCTCCGCCAAGGCCTCCAAACGATCCATCGCCGTAGCCACGGGTTGCTGGAGTTCATGAAAAACTACCGCAAAGTGGCCTTGGTGGCGCAGCCGGTACTCGCCGAGATGAATGTCGCACAGCTGATAGGGCCGCTGATGCCACTGTTTGTCTCTACGGAGCACATCACCTACCGTTATCAGATAGCCCATCCCGACACGCTGCTGCTCATAGACCGCACACAGATGGAACAGGTGCTCATCAACCTGCTGAAGAATGCGGCTGAGGCCTGCGCACAAACCCCAAACGCCGTGGTGACACTGACCGACAGCATGGATAGCGCCTCGGGCTACTACCGACTGCACATCACGGACAATGGGCCGGGCATACTGCCCGAAGTGCAGGAAAAGGTTTTCATCCCCTTCTTTACCACCAAACCACAAGGCTCGGGTATCGGGCTTGCACTGTCGAAGCAAATCGTACATCTGCACCACGGTACATTGCGTGTGGTGTCGCAGGAGGGCACTACTTGCTTTACGCTGGAGCTTGCGGCCAGATAGAACATCATAGCTGCTGTGTATCGGTCGATAAATAGGGTCTATTTGTATGGACGGAAAACTATCCTTATCTTTGCAACGTCAAAAGATGAAAAAATGGGTGTTGACCCGGTAATGAAGAAAAAACGAATAAAAATATAAACCTATTAAATGGATAAGAATTATGGCTAAGAGTGTTAAAGGTACACAGACTGAGAAGAATTTGATGATGTCGTTCGCTGGTGAGTCACAGGCACGTATGCGCTACACCTATTTTGCCAGTCAGGCAAAAAAGGAAGGTTACGAGCAGATTGCTGCCATCTTTACTGAGACTGCCGAGCAGGAGAAGGAACATGCAAAGCGTATGTTCAAGTATCTTGAGGGGGGGATGGTGGAAATCACTGCCAAGTTTCCTGCAGGTGTCATTGGTACTACTATGGAGAACCTCCGCGCTGCTGCTGCCGGTGAGCACGAAGAGTGGGTGGATGACTATCCCAAGTTTGCCGACATTGCAGCTGAAGAGGGATTCCCCGCCATCGCTGCCATGTATCGCAATATCGCTATCGCTGAAAAGGGGCACGAAGAACGCTATCTTGAGCTGTTGAAGAATGTTGAAGAGGGTTCCGTATTCAAGAAAGATGGCAAGGTGTTCTGGCAGTGCCGCAATTGTGGATACATCATTGAGGCTGAAGAGGCACCCAAGGCTTGTCCTGCCTGCCTGCATCCACAATCATACTTCGAGGTACAGAAGGAAAACTATTAATAGAATTGGTTATCACGTAAATGTAGTTTCTTAACTATAGAGGGTGGGGCACCGTGAGGTACCCTGCCCTCGCCAATTTACATGGGCAGTTACTCTTCAGCGAGTATTTCCGACTCAAAGAAGGGAACTTTCGTGAGAAGAAACATTTTTTATAGGTATATTTTTGTTTGTTCACGTGCGTTTTTCTACCTTTGCTTGAAAATGTAGAATATGAATATTAGAACACGGTCAATATATCTTTTCTCCTTGATATTGGTGTTGCTGGGGTTGCCTGTTATGGCTACAGCTCAGAAGAAGACTGTGGTGGAGAAGGTGCTGGTGACACAGAAATCAAAAACTTTACGCGACGGATCACAGTATAAAGGTGATATGATGCTGACGCGCCCTCATGGCAGAGGCAAACTTACGTATGCTGACGGTACGGTGTATCAAGGGCATTTTGAGTATGGGAAGCGTCACGGGCAAGGTACTATGACCTACAAGAATGGCGAAAAGTATGAGGGTGAATGGTATAAGGGTGTGAGAAATGGCCGTGGCACGCTGTACTACACTGACGGACGGCGCTATGAAGGCAATTTCCTGATGGGTGAGATACACGGATTCGGTGTCATGCACTATGCTAACGATGATACGTATACTGGGCTATGGGAACATGGCGAACGTCATGGTAATGGTGTGTATATATGGTGCTACGACGGATCTAACTATAATGGTGAGTGGCTCCATGACAAGAAGCAGGGGAAAGGACGTATGTTTTGGCTCGATGGATCATGTTACGATGGGTATTGGAAAAATGACGTTCGCGAAGGAGATGGAACCTTTTCTTATGCCAATGGCGATGAATATATAGGCCAGTGGCGTGACAATGTGCAGCATGGAAAAGGCGAGTATCGCTTTGCTGATGGCGATGTGTATGTAGGGGAGTATGTCAATGGACTACGCTCGGGGTATGGTGAATATACACGCGCCAATGGCAGCAAGTATGTGGGCGAATACAAGAATGGCGAGATTGACGGACATGGCCGTTTCGAGATGGTTAGCGGTGAAGTGTATGATGGCGGCTGGCGCCAGAACGTGCGTCACGGAGAAGGTATATGCCGTTGGCCCAATGGTGATGTGTATGAAGGGGAGTGGGAGAACGACTTGCCCAATGGTAAGGGCTGTATGACATTGGCTGACGGTACCATCTATAATGGTGACTATAAGAATGGTATGAAAAACGGTATAGGCACCATAACTCGTCCTGACGGTACTCGCCTCGAAGGTTTATTTGTCAACAATCTGCAAGATGGTGAGTTTAAAGAATATGATGCCGACGGCAATTTGCTGAAGACTGTAAACTACGTTAATGGCATGATGCGGTAGGCAGGGATCATGAATAAAGAGTTGAGGACTGTTGTAGCACTAACTGCTGCCCTATGCAATTTCATTTTTCTTGGGTAACAGTTTTTTGTCAATATAATCTATAAATGCGGAGTATTAAGCCCCGAGCCGTTGTGTGCTCGGGGCAATTGGTTGGGATTATAGTCTGTGATGGATGTTGCAGTCGCACTCCTTCAGCACCAGGATGCAGAGGTCGATGTCGTTAGGGCGGATGATGACATTGGCTTGGTCGCCTTCGGCAAAGGCATACATGTACTCGATGAAGATATGCTGCTCGGCCAAGTGGTCGAGGATATGGGATAGCGAACCTGCTACGTTGGGGCAGGTAATCCATACCACATCGGTCTGCATCACGGCAAAATTGGCTTTGCGCAGCACCTCTACGGCTTTATCTACCTCCGATACGATTAGTCGGAGTATGCCGAAGTCGGTGGTCTCGGCCATGCTGAATGCGTGCATGTTGATGCCGTGCTGACCCAATATCTTGGTCACTTCGTTGATTCTTCCAGTCTTGTTCTCGAGGAAGATGGATAATTGCTTGATGGTCATAATCTGATTTGAGTTATGAGTTTTGAGTTTTGATTGATGCAGAGTTGTCCATCTGAATGGGGTTCATGGATCACCGCTTTATTATACTAATGTTCTTTTGTCTATCACATGTTTGCCCTTTCCTTGACTACGCTCGATGCTGCCTGGTTCCATGAGCTTGACGTCGGCACTGATGGAGAGTACGCTCTTGAGTTTGTCGGAGAGAGCCTTCTTCATGTTTAGCATGCGGCCAATGTCGTCGCCGAAGAAGTCGCGGCGCACCTCTACCTGCACTTGCAGGGTATCGAGGTTGTTCACGCGGTCGACAACAAGCATGTATTGGGGCTCGAACTCGGGCATCTCGAGTATGACGCTCTCTACCTGTGAGGGGAATACGTTGATGCCTCGGATGATGAGCATGTCGTCGCTGCGTCCGATGATGCGTCCCATGCGTACAGAGGTGCGTCCGCAGGCACACTGTCCATCGTACAGGGTGCAGAGATCCTTGGTGCGGTAACGAAGCAGGGGCATGCCCTCTTTGGTGAGGGTGGTGAATACCAGTTCACCTTGCTGGCCGTGGGGGAGCTGCACGAGGGTCTCGGGATGGATAATCTCGGGGTAGAAATGGTCTTCGCTGATGTGTGAGCCATCCTGTACCTCACACTCGTAGGAGACTCCGGGTCCCATGATTTCGCTGAGTCCGTAGAGGTTGAAACCCTTCAGGCCGAGGCGCTCCTCAATCTCCTTGCGCATGTTCTCTGTCCATGGCTCGGCCCCGAAGGCACCTACTCGTAGGCTGATGTCGTCCTTGGTTAGTCCCATCTTTTCGAGGGTTTCGGCCAGATAGAGTGCGTAGGAGGGTGTACAGGCAATGCCTGTGATCTGAAGGTCGCGGATGAGGCGGATATGCTTCTCGGTATTACCTGTTGAGGTGGGGATGACGGTGGCTCCGAGGTTCTCTACGCCATAGTGTGCTCCCAGTCCGCCGGTGAAGAGTCCGTAGCCGTAGCTCACGGAGAAGGTGTCGTCGCGTGTGATGCCGTAGGCTGTCAGGGCACGTGTCATTACTTCGGACCATACGGCAAGATCCTTGCGGGTGTAGCCCACGATGGTGGGGTTGCCGGTGGTTCCCGATGAAGCATGCACGCGCACAATCTCAGAGGGTGGGGCGGCCTGCAAGCCGTAGGGATAGTTGTCGCGAAGATCCTGCTTGGTGGTGAAGGGCAACTTCACGATGTCGTCGATGCTGTGTATGTCCTCGGGAGATAGGTTCATCGCCTGCATCTTGTTGCGATAGAAGGGGACATTGTGGTACACGTAGGTGACCAATTTCTGTAGCCGCTTGCTCTGCAGCGCGTGCATCTCGTCGCGGCTCATACACTCTTTGTAAGGATTCCAAATCATGGAGAATATCGTTTTTATCGTTATTGTAGTATGGGATGGTCTTCATGGAAGGCTCTCATGCGCTCTTCCATAATGGGGTATAGGTCGTCTCTCATGCGTGAGGTGCAGGCTCGCACTCCCTGCTGCTCGCTGCCAGTGGTGGAGAGCGATATGCTGCTGACTCCGTAATATAGGAGCTCTCTCAGCAGTTCGCCGCTACTCATATTGCCATATCCAATGGTGAAGAAGAAGCCGTCGCCCACGGCTTGGGTCACGTCGTAGTCGTAGACGATATGGAAGCCATTGCCGGTGAAGATCTTTTTCATCTTCTCTGCCCGCAGGGCATATTCTCGGGTGTCTTCCACGAAGTTGATGGTGCCCTCGGTGGAGAGTCGCAGCATCTCGGCGTAGGCGTATTGGGTGGAGGCGGTGCATCCTGAGGTTATCATATATAGGATAGATGCGATGAGTGTCTGTCCGAACACGCCGGCATCGTGGTAGCGTTCGGCAAGAGCGGGGAAGTGGCGGTCGAACAGTTTGTCGCTGATGCATGTCAGGGCCATTCGTTGTCCGGCATAGCTGAAGATCTTTGAGGCCGACAGCATCAGGATGTAGTTGTCGGTGTATCGGGCTACGGTGGGGGAAAAGGGTGGCTCGAAGGGATGACCCATATCGTGGCGGAAGTCCATGCAGAAGTAGGCGAGGTCTTCCATGACGATGACATCGTGCTTTGTGGCCAGTTTGCCTATCGTAGCTAGCTCTTCCTCTTCGAGGCAGATCCAGGCGGGGTTGTTCGGGTTGGAGTAGATGATGGCTGCTATGTCTCCCTGCTGCAGCATGCTCTCCAGCTTCGATTCCAGGGCAGCACCACGGTGGAGGTATATGTCAAATTCCACCCATTCGGCTCCGATGACTCTGAGCTGTGACTTCTGAATGGGGAAGCCGGGGTCGATGAACAGCACCTTGTTCTTGCCTGGTGTGCGTTGGGTGCAGGCGATGAACGAGCCGAACGAGCCGGCTACGCTACCAACGGTAGGTACGCATGAGCGCTCTGATATGTCGATGTTTAGGAATGCCTTGACAAAGCGTGAGGCTTCGCGCTTAAGTTCCGGTATACCGGCTGCTGCGGGGTATTGTGAGCCTACGCCACGGTCGAGCGCTGCCTTCTCTGCCTCCACGCCGTAGCGGTTGACCGGGAGTCCTGGAGAACCTTGATCCATACGGATAAAGGGGATGCCAGTCTCCCTTTCCAAATATTGAGCAATGAGCAGTATCTCTCCGATAGTAGCTGCCGATAGATTGGCGATGTGGCATGCTTGGGCAGCCTGCTCTACTAATGCTTCGTTAAAAATCTTCATTGTTTTTCTTGTTGTTTGTGGTTGACTAAGATAGTCTATGGTATTCTGAGTCTGTTGTACTACACGGCTGTCAATCCCAAGTCGAATGCCTTTTGGTTGGCCTTGACTACCTCCTCGCCTTTTCGTGCAAACACACGGGCTATGCTCTCGCGCAATTGCTCGGGGCTGAGTATTTCGATGAACTTGGCTGCCATACCCAGTAGGATTACGTTGGCACTCTTGGGCAGACTGTTGGCCTTGGCTATGTCGTTGATGGGGAGGCTCACAGTGTGGGGGAGTGCCTCAAGTTCGGTGGCAATGTCCTGTTCCTCTGGGTAGTTAGGGATGTTTTTGAAGGGGTGTGAAGAGGTTACCACACTTCCTTTGTCGTGTAGATACTGTACGTAGCGCAGTGCTTCCATTGGCTCCATGGAGATGATAAGGTCGGCTGTCCCCTGCTTGATCAGGTCGGAATGGATGGTGTCGGTCGATAGGCGTAAGTTGGACTGTACATCACCACCTCTTTGGCTCATGCCATGCACCTCGGCCTGCTTCAGGCTCAGTCCTGCCGCGGCTGCAGCATCGCCAATGATTGTGGCTATGGTAAGGATGCCTTGTCCGCCCACGCCAGCTAATATGATATCTTTCTTCATGTTATTTCTTGTTTCTGAGTTTGCGTTTGAGGGTCTGCATACATTCGCGACGTGGAATGATGACTGAGACTCCTTTATACTCTATCTCTTGGCGCAGGATATTCGTAATTTCCTCCATATTCTTGGGTAGGGGCACCACCACATGTAGATGCTCGGGCTCTACGCCTAAGCCAAGGCATATAGCTTCGAACTTGTTGGTTCCGGCAGAATCCTGTCCGCCCGTCATGGCGGTGGTCAGATTGTCGGAGATGATAACTGTGATGGGACTGTGGTCGTTGATGGCATCCAATAATCCTGTCATGCCCGAATGGGTAAAAGTGGAGTCGCCAATCACTGCTATGGAGGGATGGGCACCTGCGTCGGCTGCACCTTTGGCCATCGTGATGGAGGCACCCATATCTACGCAACTGTCGATGCTTCGGAACGGAGGTAGGGCACCGAGGGTATAGCAACCTATGTCACCGAAGATGCGTGCGTCCTCGTACTCTGCCGCCACCTTATTCAGTGCATCATACACATCGCGGTGTCCGCAACCTTGGCATAGGGCAGGGGGGCGTGCTACGATATGTTGGGCTGCAGCGAATGCTGTAGCCTGCTCTATGCCCAATGCTTCACCCACATTATCGGGAGTCAGTTCGCCCATTCTTGGGAGGTCGCCAGTGAGTCGACCCTTGATGGGATAGTTGCTTCCTAACATACCCTTTATTTGCTCCTCTACCAAGGGTTGGCCATCCTCGGCAATCAACAGCGACTTGCATTGGCTGGCGAGTTCCTTGATCAAGGCCTCTGGTATGGGGTACTGTGATATTTTTAATACGGGGAAACCGTGCTCTTGTGGTTGATTTTCCATGATATAATTATAGGCGATGCCGCAGGCGATGATACCGAGTTCGGATTTCTCCTCCCCGAATACAGACTTGTTGTAGGGCGACTTCTCCGAGGAGGCCAACAGCAGGGGTTGTTTCTCAATAAGTGAGGCATATTGGCGGCGGGCATTGCCGGGAAGCAGTACCCAGTGGGTGCGCTCGTTGTCGAGGTGGAGCGGATTCTGGGGCTGGATCCGACCTACTGCAACACCGGCACGAGAGTGAGCCAGACGGGTAACGACACGCAGCAGTACCGGAAGTTTCAACTCTTCAGATAGGCAGAAAGCATAGGGCATAATGTCATAGGCCTCTTGCTGGGTTGATGGCTCCAGGATAGGAATCATGGCAAACTTGCCATAGAAGCGTGAGTCCTGCTCGTTCTGTGATGAGTGCATGGAGGGATCATCGGCAGCCAGTACCACTATGCCACCGTTAACACCTGTGATGGCAGAGTTGATAAAAGCATCGGCGGCAACATTCATGCCTACGTGTTTCATGCATACTAACGCTCGCTTTCCTGCGTACGACATGCCTAAGGCTGCTTCCAGGGCCGTCTTTTCATTCGTGCACCAACGGCTTCGTATCTCAGGCGCATGGGTTTGTATATACTCAGTGATTTCTGTCGAGGGGGTTCCCGGATAGGCATACACTCCGCTGATGCCTGCGTGTATTGCTCCGAGGGCTACAGCCTCGTCACCTAAAAGCAATTTTCTTTCTATCATATATGATAATGGTTTGTCGTTTTTTTTCTTTAACGCGCAAAGATACTCCTTTTTTTTATTTCCGCTTACACTTTACTCATATTATTCCTTTTATGTATGAATTTGTAATGATTGTTTGTTGTTCTTCTCTTGATAACTAAGTGTGATTTCTGGGGAGAATTAGTGTTTGTATGGTAAATCGCGTAGCTTCGCGCACCTTGTGGAAATGTGTCATAGTTGTGATTTGTAGCCTTGGGGTTATATCTACAGATGGAATCAGGAATGAAACAGACTTTTAGAGTAGTTCTTTTTCTTTTTCGGTTCGTATATTTGGAGGTTAGGAGGATAATACTTACATTTGCACTATTGCGAATAAATTTGGAATATATACTATAACCTCAAAAATTAAAGCCATGGTAATAGACAGTCTGAAAAACTTACGCGACTATGCTTCGCTGAATCCTTTGTTTGCAAAGGCTATGGACTACATTGAGACCACTGACCTGAAAGCACTCGAACCCGGAAAAATTGTTCTTGTAGAGAATGAATTGATTGTCAATGTCAACGAGATTGGCCCCAAGACCAAGGAGGATGCCAAGCTGGAGACTCACAATGAATTTGTTGACATTCAGATTCCTTTGACAGGCGTTGAAGTGATGGGATATACCCTGCGTGCTGACCTTCCTGAGGCTGAGTATGATACTGTCAAGGACCTCACACTCTATGAGGGATTGGCCGATGACTATATTACTGTAAAGCCTGGTATGTTTACCCTCTTTTTCCCCTCTGACGGCCATGCGCCCGGTATTACACCGACAGGTCTGAAGAAGATAATTGTGAAAGTGAAGAAGTAATGTTGGATTCTGAATTCTGAAGGTTGGGTTCTGTCTGATGCCCGAGGGTTTGGTTAACGGACTCTCATTAGCAGGTGATTATTTAGAACTCATAATTCAGAACTCATAATTATGAAATATCATGCTTAAACTTATCGAGAACGACCCGTGGCTGGAACCGTACGAACCTGCGATTCAAGGCCGCTACGACTATTATGTACGTCGTAGGAACGAACTCACCGACAATGGTGCCAAGAAACTGAAGGATGTGGCTTGTGGTCACAAGTACTATGGTCTGCACAAGACAAAGACGGGATGGACATTCCGCGAGTGGGCACCCAACGCTACGGAGATATACCTCATAGGTGATTTCAACGGGTGGCAGGAGAAGCCCGAGTATAAGCTCACCCGACTCAACGGACATGGCGACTGGGAGGTGAACCTGCCTGCCGATGCCATCCACCACGAAGACTACTATAAGATGAAGGTGTACTGGGAAGGCGGCTCAGGAGAGCGCATTCCCGCTTACGTTCGTCGTGTAGTGCAGGACGAGAAAACCTATCTCTTCAGTGCACAGGTATGGGAGCCCGAACCCTATGAGTTCAAGGTGAAGAAGTTCAAACCCAACACCTCACCCCTACTTATCTACGAATGCCATGTGGGCATGTCGAGCGAGGAGGAGAAGGTTTCGACCTACAACGAGTTCCGTGAGAAAGTGTTGCCGCGTGTGATTGCTGCGGGGTACAACTGCATACAGGTTATGGCCATTCAGGAGCATCCCTACTATGGCTCGTTCGGCTACCACGTATCCAACTTCTTCGCGGCATCGTCGCGCCAGGGTACGCCTGAGGAGCTCAAGCAACTTATTGATGAGGCTCATGCCAACGGTATTGCCGTGATTATGGATATGGTGCAGTCTCACGCCGTGAAGAATGTGCTGGAGGGTCTTGGTAACTTGGCTGGTGACCCCAACCAATATTTCTACCCCGGTGATCGTCATGAGCATCCGGCTTGGGACTCGCTTTGCTTCGACTACTCCAAGAATGATGTGGTGTGCTTCCTGCTCTCTAACTGTCGCTTCTGGATGGAGGAGTATAAGTTCGACGGCTTCCGCTTCGATGGTGTCACCTCTATGCTCTATCGCAGCCACGGCTTGGGCGAGGCCTTCTGTGGCTATGGCGACTACTACAACCTGAATCAGGATGGCGATGCCATCTGCTACCTCACCCTGGCCAACTCGCTCATCCACGAGCTCAACAAGAATGCCATCACCATTGCCGAGGAGGTATCGGGTATGCCGGGACTGGCAGCCCCCATCAAGAACGGCGGCTACGGATTCGACTACCGCATGGCGATGAACGTGCCCGACTACTGGATCAAGCTCATCAAGGAGCAGACCGACGAGAACTGGAAGCCCACCAGCATGTTCTGGGAGGTGACCAACCGCCGTCAGGACGAGAAGACCATCTCGTATGCCGAGAGCCATGACCAGGCACTCGTGGGTGACAAGACTATCATCTTCCGCCTCGTGGATGCCGATATGTACTGGCACTTCCAGAAGGGCGACGAGAACTACATGGCTCACCGCGGTATCGCGCTGCACAAGATGATACGCCTGCTTACGGCATCGACCATCAACGGTGGCTACCTCAACTTTATGGGCAACGAGTTTGGCCATCCCGAGTGGATCGACTTTCCACGCGAGGGCAATGGATGGAGCTACAAGTATGCCCGCCGTCAGTGGAGCCTCGTGGACAATGACAAGCTCTGCTACGAGTATTTGGGTAAGTTTGACCAGGCCATGATAAAGCTCATAGGCAATCAGCCCAAGTACGAGAAGAGCAAGGTGGTAGAGGTCAACTGCAACGATGGTGACCAGATTATGGCATACCGTCGCGATGACCTGCTGTTTGTCTTCAACTTCAGTCCCACCAAGTCATACAGCGATTACGGCTTGCTGGTGCCTCGCGGTTCATACAAGGAGGTACTTAATACCGACACACCCGAGTTTGGTGGCAACGGACTCACCGATCCGAACCTCACGCATTTCACCAGCTTCGATCCCGTGCACAAGCGCTACCGCAAGGAGTGGCTCAGGTTGTACATACCGGCTCGCTCGGCCATTGTGCTGAAAAAACTTGATTAAAGAATGAGCAGAAGAACCCAATATGACAAGAGCATCAGCGTGCTGTGTGCTGTGCTGTTTGCCATCTTCTCCTTCGTATATATTTATGTGTTCCAAGGAGAGTTATTGGCATTGATGCAGGATCACCTGTCTGGTGGTGTCACTCAGAGCAATACCTTCCTGACCGCTTTCCTGCTGACCCTCCTGCTGGGAGGGTTGCAGCGGCTGATCAACCGCTACTCCAAGTTGCATGGCTGTTGGGAGGCATTGTCGTATATCCCCTCGTGCATATTGCTCGCTTTGGTGACTGATGTCAATGACGGTACTATGCTCTATTCGGCCTCCAAATGGCTTTGGGGGATCCCTATATGTATCATATTCTATATAGGTATCGTGTGGCTCAATAGAATGATGAGCGGAGTACGCAAGTGTGACTTCTTCGAGGTATTGTGGCCCAATTTGCTTGTATTTACCCTGCTCTTTGTGTTTACTGCCCAGGTAAGCAATCATGCTCCTGCACCTCACATGGAGCTGGCAGCGTGGCACTATATGCACGATAGCAAATATGACAAGGTGCTGGAGGTGGGTGGCAAGTCCGATGACTATAATGCCGAGCTTACTGCCTTGCGTAACCTCGCTTTGGCCAAGACCGGACAGTTGGGTGAGCGCCTGTTCTACTATCCGCAGCCCTATGGTGCCGATGGTTTGGTATACAATAGGCACAGCAAGCAGAGCAAAGCCTATGGTGCTTCGGAATTTTACCGTCATTTGAGTGGAAACGCTCCTTATGGCGGAGAGGGTGGCCGTGCATATGCTCACCGGCTGGCAATGAAGAGTGACTCAGCTGTCTATCGCGACCTTTATCTGGCTGCCTTGCTTCTTGATAAGGATTTGGATGCCTTTGTGAAGGAGACGGTAGAACAGGCCAAGACCGGCACGCTGCATCCTGCCCACTATCAGGAGGCTTGGATGCTCTATAACGAGCTGCATCCGGATTCCCCTGTAGCGTTTACGGCCGATAGTGCGATAGTGAGTCGCTTTGTGGCCTACCGGGAGCTGCAGTCAGAGCATAAAGACAATGCCATCGTGGCCGAGAACCTGTGTCGTCGTAAGTTTGGAAAGACTTTCTGGTGCTATTATGATTATTGACTCCGTTTGCCGATTCTGTCAAAGAAGCGGCTGCAACGAATGGTTGTAGCCGCTTTTCTGTTCGTATTGAGGCCATCTCTACTTATGGCCACGATGGGTTATGCTGTTTTTATTTCTGCAGGTGGAAGTTGATGGGCAGATCGAATCGTGCATCCACGGGTGTTCCGCGCTGTTCGCCCGGCTTCCACTTGGGCATGACACTGATGACACGCATGGCTTCAGCGTCCAGCTCCGGGTTGACGCTGCGGATGACCTTGATGTCGGCCACGCTACCGTCTTTCTTCACCGTGAACTCCACCACAACCTTTCCCTGTATTCCTGCCTGTTGGGCAGCAGTCGGGTACTTGACATTGCGTTGGAGGAACTTCATCAGCTCACCCATGCCACCGGGGAACTCGGGAGCTTGCTCTACTATGTAGAATACCTCACCTTCATCGCCTTTTGATGATGAGGTCTTTGGTTCGGGCACAGGGTATGACTTCTTTTCCGGTGCGTAGGCTACGACCATCATTTCAGGGATGCTGTGTGCCTCTTCTCGCATTGTTACGGTCATTGACTTGCTCCCGCCTCGGGGGATGATGACTTTGGGTTCCTGCATGCCGACGAATGAGAATCTCATAGCAAGACCTTCGTAACTATCGAGTGAGAACTTGCCATTTTGTGATGATACGCACGCAGCTATTATGCGTCCGTCTGCGGGATTCATGACCACAATGGATACACCTGCAATGGGCTTGCCTGTTCGCTCATTGATGACCTTTCCAGATACGTTGACGAGCTTGGCAGGAGAATTTTCGGAACTTTTAACTTCATCTGCTTTCGCAATTGAAGTTAATTCTGTAACTTTGACACTTGAAATCTCGTTGAGCTTGTTTGAGACTTCGGGACGGGCAAAAACTGCCACCGACAAGGCGGCCAGCGGAAGTATGCTGAGATACTTCAGACGTGCCCACGGATTTGATTTCTTTTTCAACATCATAGTGATACGTTTTTTAAGTGAACTGTGATTGAGGTTGTTGGCCATAGAGTAGAGCCTTGTGCCAACAACCTTTTTTATTAATAGTGTTTGATATTCTTTTGCGTCGATACCACTCTTCACTACCATGTCATCGGCCTCGTACTCGTGCAGCGTGCGTAGCTCCTGCTTGAGTAGCCATGCCGTGGGGTTAAACCACTGGACAATCAGGCAGATGTCAGTCAGTAGCAGATCCCACGAGTGGCGGTGGAAAATGTGGGCCAGTTCGTGTATGAGGATGGCGCGGCCGTTCTCCACAAGGTTCGTGCGCGACACTACGATCAGATGCATCCAACTAAAAGGAGCTACTTCCTCGTCGTGTACATACAGCTGGGCACGTGTGTGCTTGCCCTGTAGGTTATGAGGTAGGGGGGCGCGCTTTGCTTTGCGGAGCAACGTGCCTAATCTTGCGAACGACATCAGCTGGTAACCCATGCAGCCTATGCCCCCCAAGAGGTATATCCATAGCAGGGTACGTGCCCGCTCGGTACCAGCCATGGCTGTGGCAGTAGTCGGTGTGCTCGGCATAGTTTCGGTCACAGTGGGAATGGCCGTCAGGTCACTCTGCACCAAGGATTCCTGCATTGCAGATGGGACACTGCCGATGCTCAGCAGCGGCAACAGGTATGAGAGTACCAGTAGGGTGAGCAACGCAATGCGGTTGAACCGATGGAAAGTTTCCTTGCTGAGCAGCAAGCGGTAGGCTGGGTAGAATAGTGTCAAGCAGAATGCCGACTTCAGTGTATAGGATAGGAGTATACCCATAATTGATGTGTTTGGTGTTTCCGGTGAGTTTAGTGATGCGTACTGTTAGGCTTGGTTGCCCTCTTCGACCATTCGAATAAGTTCCTTCAGTTCATCGAGCGTAATCTCTTCCTCCTGTACGAGTGATGATACGACCCTCAGGTATGAGTTGTCGAAATACTTGCTCACTACTCCTCGCAGTGTCATCTTGCGATACTCTTCGCGCGATACCAAGGCATAGTACTGATGGGTGCTGCCAAAGGCATTGTGACCCACATAGCCCAGTGCCTCAAGGTTGCGCACCACGGTAGACATCGTGTTGAAGTGTGGACGCGGCTCATCGCAGAGCTGCAGCATTTCCTTTACAAACATGGGGCCTTTCTCCCAAAGCATCTCCATGATTTCTTCTTCTCTTCTTGCCAGTTTTTTCATAACTATAAAAATTAGTTATGCAAAGAAACTAAAAAGAATCGTTCGCAAACTAATATTTATAGTTAAAATAGTTTAAATGCTTGGAAAAAGTTGTGAGAGTGGGGGAAATGCTCGGAATAATCTGTGTAAATCAGTTGAATCTGTGGTTAAGATTCAATACATTAAGTCGCGCATTATGGTATCGCTGATGAAGATGCTTTCGGGTGTGAGCCGCAGTTGATTGTTGGTGGTGCGTATGAGCTTCCCACTATTAATATAAGGAGTGGCGCAGTGTAAGCAGTGGGTGTGGTAGCGTTCGCCGAAGTCGACGAGCAGACTGTCGAGGTCAATGCCACGTGCTGTACGCAACTCGGTGATGATGCGCTCGTCGTAGCGCTCCTCGGTGGTCAGATGCTCCACTTCGTGCGGCACATCCTTGCCCTCGGGCGTGGCGATGTAGTCGGTGAGGTTGCCGAGATTACACCGGCGGTCGATGCCGTCGTAGGAGTGTGCGCCCGGACCTATACCTATATAGGGGATGCCTTGCCAGTAGCTGCTGTTGTGGCGCGAGTGGTAGCCGGGCAGGGCAAAGTTGGATATCTCGTAGTGTTCGTAGCCTGCTGCCAGCAGCTTCTCGCGCAGCAGCTCGAAGGCTCGGATGCTCTGCTCTTCGTCGATGGGGCTGACGATGCCTTGCTCTTTCATGCGCCACAGCCGTGTGCCCTCCTCATAGGTGAGGTGGTAGGCTGAGATGTGGGGTACGCCGAGCGCGATGGCTTGGTCGAGGCTGTAGACCCAGTCATCGAGCGTTTCGCCCGGCAAGCCATACATGAGGTCGATGCTGATGTTGGTGAGGCCCATCCGCTGGCAGCGATGCACGGCCTCTATGGCCTCCTGTGCCGTGTGGCGTCGCCCCACGAGTCGCAGCGTGCGGTCATGAAACGACTGTATGCCTATGCTCACCCGATTGAATGGCAGCGTGCGCAAGCCCTGCACATACTCCTCGGTGAGGTCATCGGGGTTGGCTTCGAGGGTAGCCTCCCCTAACCCCTCCCAAGGAGGGGAATTTCTGTTCGTGATGTCCGAATCACCCCTCCTTGGGAGGGGCAGGGGGGAGGCCAATATCTTCCTCAGTTCCTCTATCGTCAGTGTCGAGGGAGTGCCACCGCCAAAGTAAATCGTCTCGATGGGAGCACCCTGCAGCTCGGACAGACGTAACTCAAGCTCGCGGCACACTATGTCGACGTAAGCACTGCGATGGCTCAGTAGCGTGGTAGAGTAGAAGTCGCAGTAGGCGCATCGACTTTCGCAAAAGGGAACGTGAATGTATATGCCAGGCATGTTTTAATTTCTAATTTTCACCCTCACCCTATCCTTTCCCGTCAAGTTAGGGATACGCAACTCGTAGGTCACTCCGGCGGGCAGTTCCAAGAGGTATTCGTAGTGCTCGTCTTTCATCCGGCGCCACGATGCTTTCACCTCTCCGTGCGGGGTTTGTGTCTTGGCTTTTGCCCAAGTGATGCGCGGCTGGTAGGCGAGGGTAGGGTGGTTGTCGGGGCGGTTGTCCACTTGCGGTGCAAACACTACGTGGCTGAATCCCGGCCTTCCTGGTCGTATGCCACACATATAGGCATACATCCATTCGGCCACGGCACCGTAGGCATAGTGGTTGAAGGAGTTCATGTTCCACTCATGCTTATGGAATCCCTCTTCGCGCTTGTATGAGTCCCACCTCTCCCACACGGTGGTGGCCCCTTGGTCGATGCTGTATAGCCACGAGGGGTTCTTGCGTTGCAAGAGCAGGGCATAGGCAAGGTCATTCATGCCCTCATCGGTCAGCGTGGAGCAGAGGATGCCTGTTCCTACAAAGCCCGTAGAGAGGCAGTAGTCGTTCTCCTCTATCTTGCAGCGCAAGGCCTGGCGTGCGGCTTTGCGGTGCTGCTCGGGCAGGAGGTCGAATCGCAGGGCCAGCAGGTAGGCCGTTTGTGTATGTTCCTTCAGTTGTCCGTCGGGGTACATGTAGCGTTGCTGAAACTCCTTGCGTATCTCTCCATATAGCGCCCTGTAGCTCTCGGCCTCGTCCTGCTTGCCCAGCGTGGTGCAGATGCTATCCATCAGTTGTGCCACATAAGCATAGTAGGCTACGCTTACATAGCGGCTCTCCAGTGGGGCATAGGCCAGCCAGTCGCCCGTGGCTGTGCCAGCACCGATATGGGTGTAGCGGATGCCTTGTACTGTTTCCTCTTGGGTCGATAGCCATTGCATATAGCGCGTCATACTCTCGTAGTTCTCTTCCAGTATGGTGCGGTCGCCCGTCATCTCATATACTGTCCAGGGTACTATCACTCCGGCATCGCCCCAAGCGGCTGTGCCATATCCCCAGAAGTTGTTGTAGGGAGCAATGTCGGGGTATGCCCCATCCTCGCGTTGCGAGTTGCGCAGGTCGCGCATCCACTTGCGGTAGAAGTCCTTGGCATCGGAGTTGTACAAGGCCGTGCGGGAGAATATTTGCGTGTCGCCTGTCCAGCCGAGGCGTTCGTCACGTTGCGGACAATCGGTAGGTACGCTCAGGAAGTTGCCTCGCTGCCCCCACCATATATTTCTGTATAGCTGGTTGATGCTGGCATCGGAGCAGGCAAACTCGCCCCATTCCGCTATTTCTGAGCCTACCACCTGGCCTACTATCCGGTTTATCCTCACCTCCTCAGTAGCAGTCACTGATACGTAGCGGAATCCCATGAAGGTGTGCCTCGGTCGGTAGCTCTCGCCTCGGCGGTCGCCACGGAAGGTATAGCGCAGCGTGGCATCGGCCTCGCGCAGGTTGTATGTCCACACGCTGCCACCGGGGCCATCGTCGAGCCGTCCTTTGCGGTCGCCATTGTCGTTGAGCATCTCGCCGTGACGGAAAAGGATTTCTGTGCCCCGTTCGGCCTTGGCCTCAAAGTACACCCATCCCACCATGTTCTGACCCATATCAATGACTGCCGTCTCGCCCTTTTTTAGAGTGAACGGACGGTTCTTGAGGCTACGGCTCACTTTTATCGTGCCGTACTCAGTGCCTGTGGCTATCGTATCGCTGTATATTGTCACCGTTTGTGGATGGCGCCATAGTCGTTTGTCGCGGATGCGCACCTTGGGACCTTCGAAGGGTATCACCGCCATGGGCATATCCTCGAGTATCTTCACAGCCTCCCACTCGGTAGGTGTGCGGCGTGCGTCATACGCCTCGCCATCGTATATCTCGCCTAAGAGTAGCGGTCCTCCGTAGCTGCATTGCCACGTCTCGTCAGTGCTGGCTACACGGCGACCGTCAATCACCACTTCGGCCTTCAGAGCCAGTGGGGTGTGCCGCCCATATACACCGCGGCTGATCTCTCCGCTCCACCAACCGTAGCTCAGTTGTGCACATAGCTCATTCTCCCCTTTTCGCAGTAGGGGCGTTATGTCCATCGTCTGGCAGGTCACCTCCTTGCGGTAGTCCGTCCACCCTGGTTTCAGCTCGTGCCCCTCTACGTGCTGTCCGTTTACGGTGATGTCGTACACGCCCAGAGCCGTGGCTGTCAGCGTAGCCTTCTCTATCGGTTCGTCACATACTATTACCTTGCGGAATATAGGCATGGCTACTCCTTCGGCCATTGCGCTACGTGGTATTTCTTGGTAGGTGTTCCCTGTTATCCACTCCGATTCTCCAAGGGGAGCCATCCCCTGTGCCTCTATCGCAAGGGTGTAAACGATGCTTCCTATGGTGAGTATAACTCGTCTTAATGCCTGGGTAGCAGTCATCGTTAAAACTGATAACTATAGATGTATCCTATTTATTGGTTGAACGTGCTACAGATAACCTTGATCTCTATCTTGTCCCTGCCGCCGACGAGGCGGGTAGAGTTGAGACTGAGGTCGTGGCGGAAGTTTACGATGCTGCTGTTTGAATCCTTGATGGTAGTGACGGGTACGAGCACTACCTTGTTCCAGTCGGGATTGGCGCTTTCGTAGGCTTCTGCGGCTTTCGCTACGTCATTGTCATAATTGCCCATGTTCTCCTCAATCCATTCTTGGCGTTCGTTCTCGCAATGGATGATGAGGCGGGCTATGTTGTTGAACTCGTAGCGGTTGAACGTGCTGCTATAGGTAGTGTAGTAAGAACTGATGTTGTCGGTCAGGCGGTTCTTCTCAAAGAAGGTGCCCAACTCGTTCTTGCGTACCATGAGCAACGTCTGCGGGGTACCAAACCTGTATTGGGTATCGGAGAGGTTGTTGTAGCGGGTGAAAATGATTTTGGCTGAGTTGATGCTGTCGCCATTGGCCATCATCTCGGCTACAGGAAGGGTTACTTCGGTGAAGATACCTGCAGGTGTCTTGAGATAGGTGCAGGTGGTGTCATCTACGAGGTGTTGTACTTGTTGGGTGTTGAAGCGGTTAGTCTGCAATACCTCCTCAGAACCTACAAACTGGGTGACGTAGACGGTGTCGGTGCGCATATCCTGGAAGTAGACGTTGAGTGCCACCTGGTCGATGTAGAGTACTGTACCGTCGCCGTAGGTGGACTTCACATAGTACCCGGGGCAGATGTTCTTGATGAAGCTGGATGCGTTGGCAAAGAACTCGGGGTTGCTGCGATAGAGCTTGATCATCTCTGTGCCAATTTCTGTGGGCAATGGGATGCACACGTTGGCATAATGCTCCGAGTCTTCCAGCTCGCTATCCTCTAAGCTATAGTCGATAGCGGTGTATACCTTGTTGGCCAAGGGGGCACTGCTGGGGTCGTAGAATCGGGTAGGGTCGATGTTGGTATAGTACTTCTCGCCCTCCTGAAGTGTCTCGGTGAGTTCGTACACTTCGGCTCCCATCGTATTGGTGGAGTCGCCGAAGAAGGTGGTGAAGAAGAGGCGGAGCTCGGTGCGCACAGCGCTGTCGCCCTTGATACTGTCGGCCGGGGGGAACACGTTGCCGCCCTCTACGCAGTTGAACTGGGCAATGAAGTCGGCTTCAAACATGGCATCGGTCTGCGGGTCGGTGAATCGCCCGAGGTACACTTTGCCGGTCTTGCCCAATACGGAGTCTACCGCAATGGAGCGGGTAGTGGCGTAATAGGTGCTTGTCTTTATCTTGATGGAGTCGGCTCCAGGGGTGATGCTGTTGCCCAATGTTCCTGTATTATCATCGCAAGCGATGCAGCATACGAGGGCAATCAGTAGGTAAACAATAGATTTTTTCATTCCTCGGTATAGCTATTGATATGGTATGTATGTTATTCCTGACTGTATAGCTGGTTGTAGAACTCGCTGCAGGCATCGGCATATTCGGTGTCTGTCTTGTACTCAAGCACGGGCTTGCCAAGCGAGTGGGCATAGTCGACCAGTGTGGGGTCTACGTTTTCGCTGTTTTGTATCACACCATCGGCCCAGCGGATGGCAATCTTGCTCAGCTCGTGATAGTTTACGGGGTTGGCAATGTCGCTGAAGTCTACCTCGTCCATGTTCTTGATCATGACCTTCTGTAGATAGTTTTCGGGGAAGGTGGCTGCGAAGGCGTCATCGTAGAGTGAGTATACGAACTTGGTGTTCTTGAAAGCAGGCTCATCCTTGTAGAAGGTCTTGATGTAAAGACCGGTGAGTGCACCTATCCATCCGTGGCAGTGGATGACGTCGGGATACCACGATTGCTTCTTTACGGTCTCCAGTACACTGCGTGCAAAGAAGATGGTGCGCTCGTCATTGTCGGGGTATTCATTGCCTTTGTCATCGCGGGTGTTGAGATGGTTGCGGAAATAGTCGTCGTTGAGGATAAAGAAAACCTGTGTGCGCAGTGCCTGGATAGAGGCTACCTTGATGATGAGCGGGTGATCGGTATCGTCAACGATGATATTCATGCCAGTGAGGCGTATTACTTCGTGCAGCTGGTTGCGGCGTTCGTTGATGTTGCCCCACTTGGGCATGAAGGTCCTGATTTCGTGTCCTCTTTCCTGAGTGGCCTGCAACAGGTAACGGCAGTTGTCGGCCATAGCACTGCTCTCCGTAAACGGAACAATCTCCTGGGCAATAAATAGAATTCTGTTTGCTTTCATTATTGTTGTTAGTCTTTTTATCTCGTTATAATAACGGCAAAATTGCTGTTTGTCACGAAATTTCGTGCAAAGATACTAAAAAAAAGTGGCATTTGGGCAAATTTCCCCGCCGTTTTTGCTCACAATGTTTGTTAAATGACTGATTAGTATCCGAATGCTCGGTTGATGGTAAAAATAATTCCCTATTCCTAATCCCAAATTCCTAATTAATCATTACCTTTGCACGGTTTTTCTAAAAATAAGGAACGTGATGATAGTAGTGGATACTATAGGAGAGTTGCATGCCTTTCTTGCCGAAGCCCGTGCTGAAGGCAAGAGTGTAGGACTGGTGCCTACGATGGGTGCTTTGCACGAAGGACACGCTTCGCTCGTGAAGCGCAGTGTGGAGGATAATGGGGTGACTGTGGTGAGCGTCTTCGTCAATCCTACGCAGTTTAACGATAAGGGCGACCTTGAGCGTTATCCGCGCACCTTGGATGCCGATTGCCGCTTGCTTGAGGCATTGGGTGCCAGCTGTGTGTTTGCCCCTTCTGTAGAGGAGGTTTATCCTGAGCCCGATACCCGGGTGTTCGACTTTGCTCCCTTGGATAAGGTGATGGAGGGCATATATCGCCCCGGGCACTTCAACGGTGTGGCACAGATTGTGAGCAAGCTCTTCACCTACGTAGAGCCCCATCGCGCCTACTTTGGCGAGAAGGATTTCCAGCAATTGGCCATCATTCGTGAGATGGTACGTCAGCTCGGGCTCAGCCTGGAGATTGTAGGGTGTCCTATCGTGCGTGAGGACGACGGGTTGGCACTCAGCAGTCGCAATGCCCTGCTCACACCCGAGCAGCGCCATACGGCACTGGCCATATCAAGAACCCTCTTCGCCAGTGTGGAATATGCCAAGGACCATTCGCTCGCAGAAACCAAGCAGATGGTGGAGCAGGCAATTGCCGACACCGAGGGGCTGGAACTCGAGTATTACGAAATTGTGGACGGCCATACCCTGCAGCCCGTATCGTCGTGGGACGATACCGACTACATCGTGGGCTGTATCACCGTATATTGTGGCAAGGTGCGCTTGATTGACAACATCAAATATAAATGAGCCTATGCTGGTTACCGTACTGAAATCAAAGATACATTGTGCCCGTGTCACCGAGGCCAATCTCAACTATATGGGTAGCATCACCATCGATGAGGATTTGATGGATGCAGCCGGCATGCTCGAGGGCGAGCAGGTACATATTGTGAACAACAACAATGGCGAGCGCTTCGTTACCTATATTATTAAAGGAGAGCGCGCTTCGGGCTGTATCTGTCTCAATGGAGCTGCTGCCCGTCTCGTGCAGCCCGACGATGTGGTCATCATCATGGCCTACGCGCAGATGACACCCGACGAGGCTCGCGAGTTCCGTCCCACGGTCATCTTCCCCAAACCGGGAAACAAGATTTGAATTCTGGATAAGGTAAACGAACAGAGGGCGTGTCAAAAAAATGATGCGCCCTCTGTTTTGTATATCTCCTGAAAAGGGACGGAAAAGTTCCTCGACATGCCCCTACCCAAAGGTCTTATTTTTTATCATCACTGATGACCAAGTCCGGTCATCAGTGATGGCAAGCGTTGGTCGTTAGTGATGACGGAAATTAGGCATCAGTAGCGGCATCTTTGGCATACCTAAGTTAAGGCCTCCTACAGGTGCCAAATTCAGGCACCTATAGGTCATAAGTTTTATCACCTGTAGGTCTTTATTTTTATCACCTACAGGTCTTTCGAAACAAGACCTTTAGAGGGCTGTGTCGTCCGGCCGATGTTATTTGGATATTAAACAAATGGGATAAAATATACTAATACATTATTAATAATTTAACGTGAGTTCGACAAATTCAAAATAAAGTAAGCTGTGTATCCAGTGTCCTTTGTACATTGATACATGGCTTTTTCGGAAACATACAATATGCAGCAATAGCTCCCAATATGTTTACGATAAAATTGTCAAAGCATCTGTGTCTGGAGTGTTCGATCTGAGCAATATTCTTCAGTTCGTCATTTGCAGTTTCTATTATGGCCCTTTTTCGTAAGAGGGGTTTGTCCGAAACACTCATCAAAGCTCCTTTCATGTTGTTCTTGAGTTTCGTGATAAGTTGTATTCCATTTACAAATAATCTCAGGAAAAGTTCCTTACCGATATACCCTTTATCTCCGACCAACTTTCCATAAATAAACTCAACAAAAGCGTTGTATTTCAATGGTTCTCTGTCATCAATGTCACCTGGTGTTATCATGAAATTGAGCAGTTCTCCCTTTTCGTTACAGATAAGGTGAAGTTTGAATCCGAAGAACCATCCCATGGAACACTTGCCTCTCTGTGCTATGCCTTTAAATGTCCTATGGATATGTATCCTTTGGTTGCGGCAGACGCGAATCGGAGTACTGTCAACAAAACTTATTCCGGTACACTTACCCAAAAGGACCTTTTTGATGAACAAGGCTAAGGGAATTGCGACTTCTCTTTCAAGTTCAACGAAACGGTTATATGAAACCACTTTTGGAAAAAGATGGCGAAGATGCTTGCATACCTTATCAAGATAGAATTACTTGAAGCAACGGTATCCTGAATCATGAAACAGTATGATGATAGGCATGATTTCTGCCTTTGAGAGGGTTGATTCTCGATGATAGGAACGCTTCCCTGTGTTCTTTAGCGTATAACTTGCCATCATTCTGTCAAAAAACTTGCAAAACTCATCTGCCATAAAGAATAATTCTATAACTTTGTCCTCGGTGAGCATAGCGATTATCGTTTGTAATACTTTGTATTTGAACATTATAAAGATATGATATTTTTTTGCTAATCACCAAATTTGTAGGCAGTTATAATTCATCGAACTCACGTTAATTTAAAGTCTATTGGATATGGAAAAAGAAAACCAGACAATCAATGTACAAGAGTACGAGAAACAATTCTCCGAAGAAAAGTTTTGGGACAAAGTTGCGAATGTCGCAAAAAAGGCAGGAATTAAAACAATCTACCAAGCATTGAGGCTTTTTTACGGAATGTACTCACTTCCCATAGAAAAAAAAGCAGTAGTGGTTGGTGCCTTGGGGTATTTCATTTTACCAGCAGATCTTATTCCCGATTTCATCGTAGCATTAGGTTATACAGATGATACAGCAGTTCTTGCAGCTGCAGCAGCAGCCTTGAAAGATGTTCTCAGCAAAGAATCTGATGTTAAGGCAAAAGATAAACTTGTAGAATGGTTTGGCGAATACGATGAAAAAGAAATAAATATTTCATAAGTAAGAATGGGTATATATAAAGACGAGAAACGCGTTTCTCGTCTTATTTGCATAGTCTCACAATAGAATGTTTTTTGTGAACTCTGTCAACCCAGACTACAAATAAGACGAACTACAGTCAATAAGAATCGTTAACATACACAGAAAAAGACGCACTTTGCGCAAGATGTTCTATATTCCAAGACTAGCAATATTCATTCCAAGACTAGCAATATTCATTCCAAGTCTTGGAATATTCCTTTTGTCGAGGTAGTTAATTTACGTAAAGCGGGTATCATTGTATATTCTCACGGTGGCAATATTCATTCCCAACGTGGGAATATAGAATATGTCGGGGAACCGTTAAACGGAATCCGGATAGTGGTGTTGTGAGTAGCGGTAATGCTTCACATGAGACTTGGATTAGGAGCAAAACAATAGATTCAAACAAAGTGTAGGTGGTGTTCTGAAGTAGGCACCTATTCTTGTATCTCACGCATACCCTCAAAAATGCAAAGGAGCCTTTGCATTTTTAAGGGTTTTCTTGTACATAAAGCAGGAATTTTACTTGCTGGTATCAGAGAAAAACGGAACGAAGGTTTGGTTTTTCGGGAACTTTTCGGGAACTTTGCACCTCGAAAACTTAGGCGTATAATTAACGCGTGGTGCGGTTCTCGCACGTAAGTCCGGTTTCAGCTTTAAGTTACTACATTATTATCAATAACGTATGACGATGAAGCCTGGAGGACTAATCTTGTAAACATAGCTTATCTCTGTCACGTGTAGTCCTGGACTATGCGGGGCTTGTCGATTGTCACGATACTCCTCCTCCGTCAAGGGAGCACCGCGGGTGGAAGTGTGTGTGGTAGCATTCCAGACCCTTGGCTGACAGCGACGTGTGGCACTTATACGAAGTATCAACATCATAACAATAACTCTTTTAACGTATGAAACAAAAACTTCTTCTATTCCTAATCACTGTGGCGATGGCCTTGGGGATGCAGGCGCAGCGGACGCTGATGCTCACGCCCGAGACTCTGTTTGCTGTAGCGGACAGTACTGAACAGAGCCTGCGGGCGGCACGCTATGCCGTGGAGGCTACAGCCAAGGAGACGAAAGCGGCTGAGGCGTCGCGACTGCCAGACATTAGTGTTTCGCTGTCGGCCAGTTACTTGGGCGACGGTTACGTATGGAATCGTAACTTTTCGAACGGTATGGCGGTGGATATACCGCACTTCGGAACCAATTTTGCTCTCAGCGCCAGTCAGATAATCTATGCTGGCGGAGCCGTAAGCAATGGCATCGCTCTCTCTAAGCAATGGCACCGTATGGCCGAGCTCGACTATGCGAAGAGCAGGCAGCAGGTGTACTTTCGGTTGTTGGGCGACTACCTCAACCTGCTGAAGGCGCAAAGTTTGGTGCTGGTGTATGACGAGAACATCGGTCTTGCCGAACGGGTGATAACGCATCTCGAAGCCAAGCACGAGCAGGGTACGGTGCTACAGAATGCACTCACACGTTATGAACTGCAATTAGAGAATCTGAAGCTGCAACGCATGCGCATCGTCAATGCCTGTACTATCTATAACCGGCAGTTGCTCAAGGCGCTTGACCTTGACGAGGATATCCGCATCGTGGCCGACAGCGGTGTGGTGAACCGACACACGGCACCTGAACCGAGCATTGCGTGGCACGACCGTGCAGCCAATGGCTCCATTGACCTGCAGCAGATGGAGGCTGCCGTGACGATGAGCCGTCTGCAGGAGCGTGTGGCACAGGCCGAACGACTCCCTAAGGTGGCGCTCTTTGCCCAAGAGCACCTCGACGGTCCTGTCACCATTGAGGTACCCGTACTCAACAAGAACTTCAACTACTGGGTAGTAGGCGTAGGTATCAGCTACAACATCAGCTCGCTATACAAGACAGGCGAAAAAGTGAGGGCGGCAAGGCTCAACACACAACGCGCCCTTGCCCAGTCGGAGCATGTGGAGGAGCAGGTTGGCAATGCTGTGGAGGAGGCATACATACGCTTGTGCGAGGCCGAGAACGAGGTGGAGGTGCGTGGCAAAAGTGTGGAGTTGGCCAAGCAGAACTATGACATCACAGCTAAGCGCTATGTCAACGACCTCGCCCTGCTGACCGATATGCTCGATGCCTCCAACGCTGTGTTGGCTGCCGAACTGGAGCTGAAGAATGCCCGCATCAACCGCTTGTTCTGCCACTATAAATTGCAGTTTGTATGTGGAGAACTGTGATTTATATCTTTCCCCAACTCACTTTAACTATACAAATACATAAAACATCAACAATATGAACAAGAAGCAACAGAAAATCATAGGCAATACCCTTATCCTTGCCTTCATCGCCTGCGGCCTTGTATGGGTATGCGGCAAGTTTGTCCATCTCAACAGCACGACCTTCACCGACAATGCGCAGGTGCGCCAGCATCTGGTAGCCGTGACCGCCAAGGTACAGGGCTTTGTGGAGGAGGTGCGTGTGCAAGACTATGCCCATGTGAAGAAGGGCGACACGCTGCTCATCATCGAAGACACGGAATTTCTCCTCCATGTGGCACAGGCCGAAGCTGGCTATCAGAACGCGCTCGTGAACCGCACTGCACAGGGTACCTCGATAGAGACTACCACGAACAATATCGCTGTCAGCGATGCGGCCATGAAGGAGGTGAGTGCCAACATGGCACTGGCCGAGAGCAACTACAAGCGCTATCAGGCGCTACTTGCGAGCGAGGCGGTGACGCGGCAGGAGTTTGATGCCGTGGAGACCCACTACCTCTCGATGAAGGCCAAGTATGAGACGATGCGCCTACAACAGCAGAGCACACGACTCGTCAAGTCGGAGCAGACCCAGCGCCTCGACCAGGGGGAAGCGGCCATCGAGGCTGCCAAGGCAGCTTGGGAGCTGGCACAGGTAAACCTTTCGCGTACAGTCATCGTAGCTCCCTGCAATGGATATGCCTCGCGCATTGATGTGCAGGAAGGCGAACTGGTACAGCCCGGACGCACGCTGCTTACCATCGTGGACGACAAGGAACATTGGGTGGTGGCCAACTATCGCGAGAAACAGCTGAAAAACATCGCCATAGGTGCCAAGGTGCGCATCAGCGTAGATGCCATCCCGGGCAAGGAGTACACGGGTATCGTCACAGCCATCTCTCCTGCCACAGGGGCGCAGTATGCACTCGTGCCGCAGGACAACTCGGCCGGCAACTTCGTCAAAGTGGAGCAACGTGTGCCTGTGAAGATTACCTTCGACGAGAGCAATAGCTGCGAAGACATCGCCTTGTTGCGTAGCGGACTGAACGTGGAGTGTGAACTGGAGTAATTTACAATCTTGCAATTTACCATTTACTATGACCCAACAAGGAGGATTTACCCTGCCGATGTTTCGCGACTTCGTGCCCGAGGGATGCCGGTTCTGGCTCATACTACTCTTCCCCATCGTGTTCCAAATGAGCGACTGCATCTTCATGGGACTATCGGTACAGATGTCCGGTGACCTTTCGCTCTACCCCGAGGACATACTGATGTGTGGCTTTGCTGCCATGATAGGCGTCACCATGACCTTCCCGCTACTCTTTCGTCTGAAGTTCCGCTTCACCACACGGCAAATATTGCTCATCTGCACCTTGGGGATGACGTTCATCAGCATGGTGTGCCTGCACATACGCTTCGTGCCTCTAATGGTAGGGCTGTCATTCCTGTTCGGTATGCTCAAACTGTGGGGCTCGTTCGAGGTGTTCTCATCGGTGATGCTCAAGGTGGCTCCGCGCTACAACTTCGCCCCGTTCCTCTCGCTGGTCTTCACCATCGTATTTGGCAGCATTGAGCTGTCGGGTATCGTGAGCGCCCATATCACCCATGCCATGCCGTGGCTATATGTCAACTACCTCTCCATCGGTGCCCTGCTGGCACTTGCCTTGCTGGCTTTTGTGACAATGCGCAATTGCCGTGCCATGCCTCGGCAACCCCTATATGGTATAGGGTGGATGGGGCTGATGCTGTGGAGCGTGATGCTGCTTGCCTTTGCCTTCATTTTTGTCTATGGCAGCCTGCTCGACTGGTTTCACTCGCCCTACACGCACATGGCCATAGGTCTCATCCTCATCACTGCGGGGTGCAACCTGTGGCGCATGCAGTATGGTCGCCATCCCTATATACCCTTTGCAGCCTTCCGCTATCACAACCTGCTGCTGGTGGTGGTGCTTTTCCTCGTGGCTTGCGTAATGATGTCTACCGAGAGTGTGCTGCAACATATCCTTGCCGACGAGGTACTGGGGTTTGATCATCTTGCCACAGCTCGTCTGCGATGGGCGGCTCTCATTGGTGTTGTCCTTGGCGGTGTCGTGAGCACCCAGTGCATCGAGCGGCTGGGGTGGGGATGGAAGCGACTCACCTTCCTCTCGTTCCTCCTGCTCACAATGTACGAAGCACTACTCTGCGCCCTCGTCTCGCCCGATACACCCATACACGCCCTCTACTTACCCATGTTGCTTTATGGTGCAGGCCACGTCATGGTGTTTATCGTGCTCACTACCTATATTGAAGGTGTCGTGCCGTTCCAACACCGTTTTCAGGTGCTCACCATTCTTGGCTTCGTGCGCATTGGATGTGGTGCTGCCTTAGGTGCAGCTCTCTTCGGCCATCTCTTTCAGGTGACGATGAGCGAGCAGATGACCCTGCTCGGCTCGCAGACCAACGGTGCCTTGCTCGGCACTGTGAGCACTTTCGGCGAGGTTGCCCACATCGTCAGTCAGAATGCCATGCTTGTGAGCCTTCGCCACCTCTATGGACTGGCTACCTTCATTGGCATTGTCACCCTCATCCTCATTACGATGGGCCACTTCCGCCGCCACGTACGCCTCACCTATCCCACTTTACGGCAGGTGTATGCCTCGATACGCTGGAGGCGGAAGACTGTCGCATCGTACCGTGAATGACGCAAGAGAACGGTCACTCTGTAGGTTTCTGCACGCAATGTAAATTTGTAACTTTATTATTCATTATAGCATTTAGAAGCAAGGAGTTGTATATGTTTTTTGCGGTGACCGCGAAGATATTGTGTACTCGCTGTAAAAAACATTGAAGTAAACTTCATGTTTCTCGCTCGTTTCTTCGTATCTTTGTAGTTGCATTTGTATATATTATGGTGAAAAGACTATTTCTTATCTGTGTAAGCATTGCGCTTCTTTTCGGCAGTACCGATGTATGGGCTCGTCGTATCACAGTGGATGAAGCGCTGGATATTGCCGAGCGTTTCTATGCCACACAACTATCCACAACCACGCGCCAAGCCGTCAGTCTGCACTACGTGTCTCCCTCGACTACACGTCAAGCCGCAGGGGAGCAGGTGTATGCTTTTGCCGCCGAGAGCAATGGAGGATTCGTGCTCGTGGCAGCCGATGACCGCGCCCGCGAGATTCTGGGCTACTCGCTGGAGGGTACTTTCTCTTATGACAATATGCCCATACAGCTGCGGGCACTGATTGATGGATACGGCCGGCAGATTGCCTTGCTCGGCGAGCTGCCTAACTCCACTGAAGACAACAGGTTCAGTGCCACGCTGCAGAAAGGCCCTGTCGGTAGGGAAGTGAAGCCACTCTTGGGTGACATAGAGTGGAACCAGGATGCTCCGTTCAACCGTCTGTGCCCGAGAGACGAGGCCGGAAATCCCATGCCCGTAGGCTGTGTGGCTACGGCCGCGGCGCAGATCATGAAATTTCATGGCTACCCCGAGAAGGGCATCGGCAGCCGTAGCTACTCCACCTCGTCTCTCGGCATCGCCCTCTCGGCCAACTTCGAGGAGGTCACTTACGACTGGGCCGACATGCTCGACAGCTACAACGGCACGTATACCGACACGCAGGCCGATGCCGTAGCTTTGCTGAGCTATCATGTGGGCGTGGCTTGCCGCATGGACTATGTGCCCTATGGCAGTGGTGCCACGGCCAAGGATATAGCCAATGCGCTGAAGCGCAACTTCGGCTACGATGATGACATGGAGTATATCGACCGTACCTACTTCAACGAGGCCGACTGGGAATCCATGCTCCGCGCCGAGCTTGACGAGGGGCGCCCCATCCTGCACTTCGGTGAAGGCGTAGAGGGTGGGCATGCCTTCGTGTGTGACGGCTACGATACTTTTGGACTGTTCCACTACAACTGGGGCTGGGGTGGCATGAGCGACGGGTACTACCAGTCGGCAGCCCTCAATCCCGAGGTTCTGGGCATCGGCAGTGGTATGGGCGGATATAACTATCTGCAATCGGCCCTCACGCAGATACAGCCTCCCACGGACAAGTCCACACACACAGCCCATCTGCATCTCAACAAAGCCATCATACCCGGTGCTGTCACTGTAATGAGCGGCAATGAGACCAAGGTGACAGCCTCGTTCTACAACTGTGGTCTGCGCAGCTTCACCGGCGAGGTGGCTGCTGCGCTCTACGATGCCAATGATTCGCTTTGTGTTATCTTATCTACCAAGCAACTGAAGGCGCTCACCGAACTTACCGGTGGCACGCAGGGAGCCACCTTCAAGTTTACCTTACCCACTGATCTCACCAGTGGCACCTATCGCCTCTATATGGTACATAAGGAGGAGGGTACCACGGAATATATCAAGATGAATGCTCCCGTGAACATGCCCAACTACCTCTCCGTAAGGATCAGTGCCCTCGCTGCCACATTTACCGAACCTGCCCACTCGTCGGAACTGTCGCTCACGGCAAAGCCTAAGGTGCTCACACCACTCTATAATGGGCGTAAGGCATCGTTCAGCCTTACGGTGAAAAACGAGGGCGAGGAGTTCTACTCATACCTTGGCGTACTGATGCAGAAGCAGACCACTGACGGCTCGGTAGTGCGCCAATATGTAGGCGTTATCCTCACCCGAATACCCAAGGGAGCCACACGTACCTTCACCTACAGCACCGATGCTATAGAGGTGGAGGCAGGCAACTACGACATCGTGGCCGTATGTGACTCTACCAACTCATCGCGTAGCTTCCTTACCCCCATTGGTCCCAACGAACTGATGGTAACCGAGGCCAAGGTGAATGCTCGCCCCATCTTCAACGGCATATTCCAACTGAACGGTGCAGTCACCGTCACGGCACAGGACGGCAGCAGCACCATTCATCCCAATGACCTCTTCACTGTTACCGCCCCCATCACCAACAAGGGCGACTATGCCGACGGTGAGTTTGCTGCAATCTTCTTCAACCGTGCCGAAAAGATGGTGGGCAACTCGGCCGTCAGCGCACTCTCTATAGGAAGGAACGAGACCAAAGAGCTCAAAATAACCCATCGTCTCAACGAACCTGCAGGTCAGTATGCCGTCATCATAGCCTCTGTCACGGGCGATGAAGCCACGGAACTTTGTCCCTACGAATACAACGCCATGAGCTTCTGGCTACGCAGCTCCAACGACATCGGCAGCCTCAACGACGATGGTGTCATAGTAGCTACGCAGGGACACAGCCTCTACGTCAAAGCTGGCACTCCTATTTATACAATAAAAGTGTGCGATGCCGATGGCCGCACACTTTGTTCCGTCCATCCCGACAGCACGGAAGCTACTCTCGGTACCGCCACATGGCCTGGGGGAGCCTACATCGTGAGTGTCACTACAGCTGAGGGAACGGGGAGCCGAAAGATATGGACGGGAAGACAATAAATTTGCCGTATGTCTGCGTTATATTCAAGATTTTTGCACTAACTTTGCACCGCATTTAGGATAACCCATCAATAAAGAGAAGTATGAAGAAAATCAGAGTAGCCATTATTGGTTATGGCAACATTGGAAAATATGCCTTGCAGGCATTGGAGGCAGCCCCCGACATGGAATTGGTAGGTGTAATACGTCGCAACGGTGCTGCCGACAAACCCACGGAACTGGCCGCATATCCCGTAGTAAAGCACATCAGCGAGCTCAGCGATGTGGATGTGGCCATCCTTGCCACCCCCACACGCAGCGTAGAGCAGTATGCGTTGGAGTGCCTGTCGTTGGGCATCAATACCGTTGACAGTTTTGATATCCACAGCAAGATTGTGGATCTGCGCTGTTCGCTCGATGCGGCCGCCAAGAAACACAATGCCGTATCCATCATCTCGGCAGGATGGGATCCGGGCAGCGACTCTATCGTGCGCTCGCTCATGCAGAGCCTTGCACCCAAAGGTGTCAGCTACACCAATTTCGGTCCTGGCATGAGCATGGGTCACACCGTAGCTGTGAAGGCCATTGAGGGTGTGCAAAATGCGCTCTCCATGACTATCCCTGTAGGCACAGGCATCCATCGCCGCATGGTATATATTGAACTGAAAGAGGGCTACGACTTTGACACCGTGGCTGCTGCCATCAAAGCTGATGCCTATTTTGTGAATGACGAGACCCACGTGATGCAGGTTCCCGATGTAGATGAACTCAAAGATATGGGGCACGGTGTGAACCTTACACGCAAAGGCGTGTCAGGTGCGACGCAGAATCAGCTCTTCGAGTTCAACATGCATATCAACAATCCCGCCCTTACCAGTCAGGTACTTGTCAATGTTGCCCGTGCCACCATGCGTCAGCAGCCTGGTGCTTACACCATGATTGAGATTCCCGTAATCGACATGCTCTATGGTGACCGTGAGGAATTGATAGCACACCTTGTATAATATAGTGAAGAGGGAAGAAGGAAGAGTTCACATATCGCTGAACCTGACTATTCACTTTTCCCTCTTCACTCTTCACTCACAAAATGCTTCTCCGCTTCTACAAAAATTGGGCACTTCCCATCTCCATGGTGTTGGGTGCCCTCTCCTATCTGCTATACACCGTCCTGCCTCTGCCCGAGGGGACGGGTTCCTTCATGAACCGCATCATCAGCATATTGCAGCCTGCGCTCATCTTCGGCATGCTGTTTGTAACCTTTTGCAAACTCCGTCCTACCGAGCTCAAACCTTGTCGTTGGCACGCTTGGCTGCTACTTATACAGGTGGGTATGTTTGCCCTGATGGCAGGTGTACTCATCGCCTTTCCCAATCTTCCCGGACGGCTGCTCGTAGAGAGTGCCATGATATGCTTTATTTGTCCCACAGCCTGCGCCGCTGCTGTCGTCTGCGCCAAACTTGGTGGTAGTGCCGCCCATCTGACGAGCTACATACTCCTTATCAATATGGCCGCTGCGCTGTTTGTTCCTCTTATCATACCGCTGGTCAATCCGCACGAGGGGCAGACCTTTCTTGCTACTTTCCTCCTCGTGCTACGCCGCGTATTCCCCACCCTCATCTGTCCTCTATTGCTCGCATGGTTTATCCGCTACACCATGCCGCGCCTGGCACGCCGCTTGCAGAATACGGGCGATGCAGCCTTTTACCTTTGGACTGTAGCACTTACCATGGCCATAGCCGTCACTACAAACTCTATCTTCCACAGCAACGTACCCGTAGCCACGCTCCTCGGCATAGCCTTCGTCACCCTCGTCTGCTGTTGGGCACAGTTCACCATAGGACGCTGCATAGGTCGCTCTTCGGGTGATCACATTGCTGCCGGACAAGCCATCGGACAGAAGAACACCGTCTTCGCCATCTGGATGGCCTATACCTTCCTCACTCCCGTGACAGCTATTGCTGGCGGATGTTATAGCGTGTGGCACAACATATTCAACTCCTACCAACTATACAGTAAGCGGAAGGAGAAAGTCGCTAATTCATAAAACAAAAAACGCGCGAGACAATTGCCTCGCGCGTGTATATCAACCCTATCGGTATCATACACCTACTTGGTAAACGCCATACCGATGCGCAAGCCGTCGTATTGATCGAGCAGCGTATTGAGCAGGGCGAAGGTGCTGTTGGTGCTCATCGAACCGATAGCTTTGAGGATGCGCAACAAGCCATCACTCTGGTAAACGATATTGATGGTGCCTGCATCGTATACGAGGTAGGCGGTGGTAGAGAGCAGTCCGGAATAAGTGAGTTTCAGTTCCTTGGTCTCAGCATTGAACTCATAAGTTCCATTAAGGGTCTTTGTGCCTGCTGTAAACAAACATGTGTTGTCTTCGTTGAAAGTGACAGTACAGGAACCCTCTTTGATTTTGAGCTTGGCAAGGTATTGGTCGACCTTTGCTTCCACTTGCGATGCGATGGCATCGCTACCGAGGTTAGCCAATGCATTCTCGCTTTCGAACACAAAAGCTGAACCTTTGAAATTCCATGTGCCTATGATAGTCTGCTTATTGACCGTGGTGAAGGCATTGAGGATAGAACCGAGCAAGCCCGACACTACACCGTCGGTGGTGAGGGCTGTGCCGTCAGCGTTGGCACTGGCTGTACCATTGCCAGCCAATGTGCCGAGCACATTTCCCAGTATGTTGGTACCGGCTTCTTGGGGCAAGGTGGTAGTTTCAGTCGTGGTTGTGGTTTCTGTTTTGCTGCTACCTGCAAGTGATTTGAACAGTCCTGATAATCCCTGTGCATTGGCACCGAACGATACGGTACCGGCAAGGATACATACGGTAAAAAACTTTTTCATATCCTTTCATTTAATCATTCGTCTTCTGCCGGTGCCTCGTCCTCAGCTTTTTCGGGAGCAAACTCGGTGAGACCGTTGCCAATGAGAAGGTTATACCACTGGATGAGTTTGCGGACGTGTGACATATACACGCGATCGCGGTCGTAATTGGGGAGAACCTCAGCAAAGAAGTCTGCAAGCTCGTCATTTGAAGCCTTCTTATGGTCGATGGGGCAGAGAGCACCTTCGCACTTGGCCTTCACGTTCTCCAGCACTTGCCATAGGGGTACTTCTTCGTCATCGGTAAACATAGCGATATCCCCTAACGATACCACCTTGTCGGTAGCGTGGATGGGCTGGCGCTTCTTGCTGGCATCTACTGCCTCGACGATAAGCATATTGCGTCCGCTCGATACAAGTTTATATAAACCGGGCTTGCCGGCAACGGTCAAGATTGTTTTAAGCATAGTAGTTTTCTCTTTTGATAGTTTATAAAATTGATTTGAATATTCTTTATAGTTAAATCATAATACAAATTTAAGCATAATGCCCGAAATGCAAAAATATGGCGAAAGAAAATCGTGCGCTCACCCGTGTTTTTCGATTACCTGCCCTATTATCTGTTCCATTTGGGCTATCAGCGAAGCGGTGTCGTCGTTGTATATAATATGTGTTGCCCGTGCGAGAAGCTGATCTGAGGGCATCTGACTTTCCATACGACGACGGATAGTCTGCTCGTCGGCTCCATCGCGCTGCATAGCACGTTGCAGACGTAGCTCCTCAGGGGCATATACCACAAGGAGGGCATCAACGTCGGCATCCATACCCGACTCGAAAAGGATGGCAGTTTCCACGGCTACCACCTGTGTATGGGCATTTGCTGCCCAAGCTGTAAAATGAGCACGTACGGCAGGGTGCACAATACTGTTGACCAAGGCTACCCGATCGGGATGACCGAACATGTAGGAGGCGAGGAAAGCACGGTCTACACGTCCATCGGCTCCGTAAACCTGAGCACCAATAGCCTTAATCAAAGCCGAGCGCAAGGCGGTATCAGTATTCATCAAGCGCTTGGCCTCACTATCACAGTCGTATACGGGGATGCCCATCATGCGGAACAGACGCGATACCACAGACTTGCCGCTGCCTATACCACCAATAATGGCTATCTTATAAGGAAGATGCAATGAAGGCATTGTTACTGGAAAGCGTTGGCTTCGAGAAGGTAGTCAACCTCAGCAGGCTCTACCTTGATGTTGTAGACATTGTCGGAGTGTGTTTCGAGACGTAGAGCGACCTTTCCCGATGGGTTGTCTTGAATCTGTGCGTAATGTACCTGTAGGGCAAAGTCCTTCTCGGTGACCTTGGCATAGTCTTCCAGGCTGATGCGGAACGACACCTTGGCTTTCGACGGGAAGGTCTTGAGCGATACGCCGTAGGGGAATAGGTAGCCGCTGATGGGTATCTCTACCGACTTGGTTACATAAGGACTTACTGCCACATGAAGCTGCACCTCAGAGGGCACATACTTGACACCGCGGCAAGTGTTCAAAGTGAGGGTCTTACTCACAGAGTCGGTGAGTTCCACATAATGTACCTCGGGCGTGTATACCACCTTGAGCGAATCGGTGTAAGATGGGGCTGCATATACGGTAACACTATCGGGTGTCATATTGATGCGATGGATCCCGTATTGCCCGTCGGCCTCGATACGCCCCTTGGCGCGGACCGGCACCTTCACTCCGCGCGACGGAGCCACATAATACTGCAGCGTATCGAGCGACATCGACACCACCTGGGTCGACGACGAAAGGTGCGAAGCTATCAGTTTGTATAGTTCCTTACCATAAATAGCCGTATGCCCCTGTGTGTGGGTATAGTGACGATAGTCGATGACCAGTTCCTTGAACTTGCCGCGAGCCTTATACTCTACGAGTTTATCGCCCTTGTCTCTGAGTACAATGTCGAATTGTTCAGGCAGAGGCTCCACCACAAGTATACCGTCGGGTACATTCTTCAGACGCAGCTTGGGCGAATACTCCATCTCATACTCACCCGTCATCGTGGTCAGATACCAGAAAATGAAGGCCACCAACAGGAAAAATAAAAACACGAGAAACTCCCTGCTATTGTTGATACGCAGGAAGTTTCTTATAAATCGCTTGGTTGCCTCCAACTGACGGGGCTGTCGTTTAGGCATTACTTTTGCTGAGCATTGGTCGACATATCGGCATATACTGACGATTTGTCAATCTTAATCTTTACGCTGGGAGCTATTTCGAGCACTACGAGCTCGCGACCATTCTCGTTCACGATGTCCTTCACCGTACCGTAGATACCACCGCTGGTCACAACCTGCTGGCCTGCGCTGAGACTGTTGCGGAAAGCCTCGATGGCCTTCTGTTGCTTGCGCTGTGGACGAATCATAAAGAAGTACATGATGACAAACATCAACACAATCATAAAGATGGGTGATGCAAAGAATGAGGCAGCGCCTCCAGCTTGTGCTTGTAACAATAACATATCTGTTTACTCTTTTTAGTGATTAATATTTCATACAAAGATACGCAATATTCAATTAAGCTTTGCGCAATTTGTTCTCTTTTTTCAATTGATTAACAATTGTGTCGAGCATACCGTTGATAAAGCTTCCACTCTTGGGTGTACTATACATCTTGGCTACCTCCACATACTCATTGAGTGATACCGACACGGGGATGGTCGGGAATGAGAGTATCTCGGCCAAGGCTACCTGCATGATGAGGATGTCCATGAAGGCGAGGCGCTCCATATTCCAGTTCTTCGCATTCTGTTCCATCAGCTTACGATAAACCTCGGCATTATTGATGGCGTTGTGGAGCAACTTGCGGGCAAAATCCTTGTCATCGTCGCTCTTATACTCAGGCAGCAGTTCCTGTCCGGCACCCTTCTCGGGATCAAAGTGCTTGATAGTTTTCAATACGAAAGTGTCAACGATAGCCTTGTCATCATTCCAATAGAGGCTCTGCTCCTCGAGGAGTTCGTCGATGTCGTCGTTCTGCGCTATGAACGTGCGATACAGCTTGCGCCACAGCTCGCGGTCATCCTCATAGGTGAGCGCTTCCTTGGCCATATATTCCTGATAGATGTTTGATGCTTCAATCTGTTCAAAGAGTCGCTTCACGAAGTCGCCCTCGTCGTCCCACGTGCGCTTCTGATTCTTGCAGAATTCCTCCAGTTGCTTGTTTACAGTGAGCTGAGCCATGAAAGCATTGTCGATAAAGCGTGTGTTGGGGTTGAGATCTTCATGCGTAGGGCGTAGTTTATGACGGCGGTTATCAATGCGGCGATCGGCAAAGCGAGTGACTTCTACCATCAACAACAGCAAGTAGTTGTACAAATCGTATGCCTTGGATAAACTATAAAACAATTCCTTTTCTGTAGCCTCTACATTCTTGCCCCCGTTTTGATAGTAGGCATAAATGACCTGAATCACTTTCAGTCTGATAAGTACTCGATTAATCATAACTCTATATGAAATTTTCTGCAAAATTAGTGCAAGCCGAACGAAATATCAAATTTCAACGAGCGAAAGTAGAGAAAATGCTCGTATTTTCTTTACAGAGCAAGGCTGAAATTCAATTTTATTAAATTTATTTGAACATTTCTGGGATAAACCAAACGCAAGCATTCTGCGGCATAACCTAATTTCCGCTTATGCCGAACGAAAGCGCAAATTAATTTGTTGTTTTCAGAACTTCCTCTCCCACATTCAAAAAAAAACGCTACCTTTGCACTCCTTACATAATAAATAGGTAAAAAGGTAAGAAAAGTAACGGTAATGATGGAGCAATTTTTGACTTTAGCGATACTGGCACTATCGGTAGCCTTCTTCATCAACGGTAAGATACGTTCCGACATTGTGGCTCTATGTGCCCTCGTCTGCTTGATGGTAACGGGTATTCTCACCCCCGAGGAGGCACTGTCGGGCTTCTCGAGCACAGTACTCATCATGATGATAGGCTTGTTCGTGGTGGGTGGAGCCATATTCCAGACAGGACTGGCCAAGATGGTCAGCTCACGCTTGATGAAACTGGCTGGTAATAGCGAGATACGCCTCTTCGTGCTTGTGATGGTGGTAACATTGCTGATGGGTGCCTTCGTCAGCAATACGGGCACGGTAGCCATCATGATCCCCATCGTAGTAAGTATGGCCATGAGCGTAAAGATGAATCCCAGCCGATTGTTGATGCCGCTTGCCTTTGCCAGTAGCATGAGCGGTATGATGACACTCATCGGTACGCCACCCAACATCATCATCAACGAAGAACTCATTAAGGGCGGTTTCGATAGCCTGGGTTTCTTCACCTTCCTACCCGTAGGTCTCATCTGTGCCATAGTCGGTACGCTATTGTTGTTGCCTCTAAGTAAGAAGTTCCTCTCCAAATCTGGTGCCTTGAGTGGAGCCAGTGCTAGCAGTGGCAAGTCGCTCAAGAGTCTCGTCAAGGAATATGGTGTGGTGGACAACCTCTACCGCCTCTCTGTAGAGGCCACATCGCTCGTGGTAGGTAGGATGATTGGCGAGCTCGACATACGCAAGAAATACGGGCTCAATATCGTGGAGGTAAGGAGCGTCGACCGCAACCAGCGCAACCCAATGGCACGTAAGTCGATGCAAAAGGCCGCCGACCCCGACACCACCCTACGCCCCGACGACATACTCTACATTTCGGGTAAGCAGGCACAGATTGAGCGCCTCGCCACCGACTACTCCCTGATCCTGCTACCTGACGAGGAAAACCAAGCGGGTAGCGGATTCGACTTCTACGACATCGGAGTAGCTGAGATAGTGCTGATGTCTACCTCCACCGTTGTCAACAAGTCGATCAAGGAGGTAGGGTTCCGTACCCGCTACAACGTGAGTGTACTGGGCATCTGTCGTAAGAACAAGTACATTCTCGAAGGCATTGCCGACGAAAAGATACAGTCGGGTGACGTGTTGCTCGTACAAGGCACGTGGGACAATATTGCCCGACTGGAGACAGAGACCGAGGAGTGGATTGTAGTGGGCCGTCCTCTTGAAGAGGCAGCCAAGGTGACGCTCGATTACAAAGCCCCCGTAGCAGCTGCTATCATGATAGTAATGATTGTGGTGATGGTGTTCGACTTTATCCCTATTAAGCCCGTTACCGCCGTGATGATTGCCGGACTCCTGATGGTACTCACCGGCTGCTTCCGAAACGTGGAGGCCGCCTACAAGACCATCAACTGGGAGAGTATCGTACTTATCGGTGCCATGATGCCCATGTCGCTGGCATTAGAGAAGACCGGTGTAGCTTCATGGATATCTACCACTCTCTCCACAAGCTTGGGCGGCTACAGCCCCATGCTCCTGCTTGCCGGCATATATTTTGCCACCTCAGTACTCACGATGTTCATCAGCAACACAGCCACTGCCGTACTCATGGCTCCTATAGCCATGCAATGTGCTTTACAGGTCGGTGTCAGCCCTGTGCCGTTGCTCTTTGCCGTCACGCTCGGTGCCAGCCTCTGCTTCTCATCGCCCTTTTCCACTCCACCCAACGCATTGGTGATGCCGGCAGGTCAGTATAAGTTCTCCGATTACGTCAAAGTAGGTCTACCGCTACAGCTCATCCTCGGTGTCGTGATGGTGCTCGTGCTCCCGCTGCTGTTCCCCTTTTAAGGAGCAGAGCGAAAGTCATCCAGACTGTTTGAGACGACCTTCATGGCTCGCGATACACGGTCACATCGCTGTTATTGCACATACTGTATGCCGAGGTGCAGTCAAAATGCTAATTAATTATAAATTCGCAGAAAAAAGCGGGTGGCAGCTTGCGGTTTCCGATTATTTTTGCCATATTTGACACGAATTTGTAATTTTTAAGGTGGAAAAGTCGCATGGATCGCGAAAAGGATATTGTATACTCAGAAGCCGTCAAGGCTGGCAAGCGCATCTATTACCTTGACGTAAAGCGCAACCGAAGAGGCGAACTGTACCTCTGTATCACAGAAAGTAAGAAAATAACCCAAGGTGACGGCTCCGAAGCGCCGTTCACCTTCGAGAAACACAAGATTTTCCTCTACGAAGAAGATTTCGGCAAATTTATCGACGCACTGAGCAAAGCCGTGAGCTACATCCACGAAAAGCAACCCGAAGGCCTCGGGTATTCGACACGCACAGAAATGGGTGAGACCGACATTGCTGAGCTCACACCCGATGAGGAGGCACCGCTACCCGATGATTTGAAGATTGATATTGATTTTGAGTGAGATTTATCGTAACTTAAGACCTGCACCTGCCGTGACTTAAGTTTAATATCCTTTGTGTCAGAAAGATATATAGCCATATATCCACCAATGGATGTCCAGTCAATATTGGTCGGACAAACTAAAAAAAACTTCAGATGGTGCGTTGTCAAAAAAAAAGATTACCTTTGCAAAATATCCAAGAATAGATTCTGATGGTACCTCCTATACAAAGCCCCGATGACAGTATCCGATGGTTTGCCATGCGTGTGACCTATAGGCGCGAGATAAAGGTGCAGGATATGCTCAAGGAACAGGGCATAGAAACCTTCATCCCTATGCGTTATGTGCTAAAGGTGAGCGAGAAGGGGAACAAGAAAATGCTGGTGCCGGTAGTAAGTAGCCTTGTGTTCGTGCATGCGAGGCAAAGTGTGATACAGGAGTTCAAGAAGAGGGTGCCCTACCTGCAATATATGACGGACAAGGCGCATGAGAAGATTGTGGTGCCCGATGCGCAGATGACTCACTTCATGGCGGCATGCGGCACGTATAACGAGTCGCTCATGTTCTTTGACCCCTCGGAGGTGAACCTTGCCAAGGGTACACGGGTGCGTGTCATCGGAGGTGAATTTGAAGGGTACGAGGGTGTATTTGTCAAGGTCAAGGGAGTGCGCGACCGTCGTTTGGTGATAGCTATCCAGGGGGTCATCGCAGTGGCGATGGCAACTATCCATCCGGATCTGATTGTTCCGATTGATGTGTTTAGGGACTAATAGGCTATAGGTGAAGGACTCCAACCCCTAACCTCTAAACATTACCCCATAATCTAAAACTGCACATGCACTCGTATGCGCACTCCGTGTTTGTTGATGCCGGGAATGTCTTGGTAGGTGAGACGGCGTACGTAATCAATCTCGAGTACCTTGAAAATGTTTTCGATGCCGAAAGATAGTTCCATGTAGGGGGTGTTGGTGAATGGTGAATGATTGACACCTGACGATGAGTGGCTTGTAGGGAAAAGGTACAGGTCGTGGCTGTTGGTTGGGTCGGGGATGTTGCCTGGGCGCAGACTGCCATAGAAGCCTTTGAAGTCGATGACTTCGCGCCAGCCCAGTTTCTTTATCAGAGGGATGCGATTGAAGATGAGTCCATTCATATAATAGATGGCTTCCCATGAGGCATAGGTGTCGGCCACGAACTCCATCGGGTCCATTAGGGCGAATGACTCCTTCTGCAGGGTGTATGAGAGGTTGGCATTGGGAATGATGAGGAGAGGGTAGGGGACGTCGTTCCATACGCGGCCAGCCTTGACTACGCTCTCGATATAGCCGAATTGTGAGAGCCAGAAACGCTTGCGGGCACTGGCCTCGGTGTGGTGACAAGTGAACTGGCTGCCGAGCACGTCTTTCATAGCTACGCTGTGGGAGAGGGTGAAGACAGGGCGCTCGGGGAGCAGCGAGTGGCGGTCCCACTTTTGCTGGGTAAACTTCTCGCCGGGAGCATAGCGTAGGCTTAGTTCCAGCTCGGTCTGTGGTAGTTCGGGCATGAAGTGTGACTGGCCGTCAGTGCGGGTCTCGAACTGCATAAGGCGGCTGCTCTCATATACCTTGTTACGCAGGGTGAGCGAGTAGGAGAAGTGGTTGTAGTGTTCGCGGTTGTATGACAGCTCTGCTTTGCGTAGGTAGCCTATTTGGTTGTCTTCAATGCGCTTTAGGTTGAGGAACACATTGTCCTTGTTGGTGTACAGGTAGGTCTGGCCGTACTGGTAGATGTCGTTCTCGTAGTGCAGGCGCAGAGAGTGGATGGGAAACTCGTTGATATGCTCTTTTTTCTTCTTGAAGGAGTATTCCAATTCACCCATATATTTGAAGCGCTGGTCGCCGAAGCCGTAAGCCAAGAAGAAACGGCCCATGAGGTGGGGGTTGAGGTAGGCCGAGGTCATACCACCCACACGGAGACGGAGGCCTTCGAGTTCGTTGTTACTCACGGAGGTGTTGATGGGACCGTAGAAGAATTCGGGTTCCTCTTTCTTGTTGGGAATGTAGCCGGTGAAGATGAAAGTGATGGCTTTCTCGGCCCAGTAATAGAACGGGTATTGCCGTAGTTGGGTCATCATGTCGCCTACGGAGAGTTCCTTTTGGCTGACGTGGCCTATGCGGTTGGCGATCCAGAATAGTTCGTCCTTGTGGCGTGAGTCCTCTTCTTCGATGACACTCTCGGGGTAGTCGAAGAGGTCGGGGCGGGCGGCGACATCGAGTAGGTAGTTATTATAGCTGACCTCGCGTTTCACGTATACGCCGTTGATTTGTGCGGTAATTTCAAACTCGGCCACCAGTGACTCTTTGGTGAGCAGGGGTGTACCATCGGTGGCGGGAGTGAAGGTTTGGTTGATAGTGAGCGTACGCACGAAGTTGAGGTTGATGTCGTGTGGTGTGGTCATCTGCACCCATTTGATGAAGTGAGTGCTGTCGGTCGTGATGTAGAGGTGTCCGGTGAAGCCGTGAGACTCGGAGTTGAACGGTACGAAGGAAAGGTCTATGCAGGGGATACCCTCTACTAGGATGGTATCCATGATATAGTATTTGTATACACTCGTAGCGAGGGAGGAGAGGGGACTCACGAAACGGTTGCGGAAGAGGTTGATGTCGTTCTGGAAGAGGTCGACATCCTTGAACACCTCTTCGAACACACCGTCGATCTCCTGCTCGGAGATGAAGTCGTCGACACCGGCGCGACGGCGGGCTACGACGTGTTTCTTGCGGTTCTCAGGCGATTTGCGGTAGTGATCGCTACCTATTAGCTCGCGCGAAGAGATATTGAGGATGGGTTTGCCCGATACGAGGGAAGTGTCGAGGAACTGCTGTAGCAGGCCGATGTTGTCGAGCAGTTCGGCTTGGTATTTGCTTTGGTCAAAGTTGTTGAGTGCTATGGTGAGCAACTCGTGGCGGTTGCGGCTGTAGTAATCGTGGCTCTCGAGGCGGTAGGCATTACGTCGCTTGATGATGCTCTGCATCAGTTCTACGGCCGGATTGTTTTTGCGGGTGTAGCGCTCGCGTTTAGGCTTTACTTCCACTTCGCTGAGTTCGTAGCTGGTAGGCGAAAGAGTGATATGTAGGGGGTATCTGGTATGTGAGCCGATAGGTATTTGTTGTTCTACATAGCCTACCGATGAGATGATGAGCGTGCCTTGTTGGGCAGAGGTGATGAATGAGAAGTTGCCGTCCTTGTCCGTTTGGCAGCCATCGGTCGTGTTTCGTATGTATGCCGACACATAGGGCATCGCTTCGCGGGTGTCGGCATCAGTGACTGTGCCATAGATACGGATGGCGGCCTGCAAAGAGTCTGTTCCGCCTATATATAATAAGGTAAATATGTATAGGAATAGTAGTATATGTCGTTTCGCCTTATTCATTTGTTTGAGGTGTAATACTTATCGGTGTTATATATTGCAAAGGTAGAGAATAAATGTCACTAAACAAATAAATTCTTCTAATAGGGGTGTCTTTTCTCGTGTCAAAGTGGGGAAAATGAACCTTTTAAAGAAAAAATGACCTTCTTTCAAAAAAAGTTGGTAAAAGATTTGGTTTGTATGTGTAATTTGTAGTACCTTTGCATCCGCAATCGAGAGGGACACCCCTTGCGGTTGTCGAGAAGAAGTGTTCTTTGAAAATATTTTCCATACAGACAAGTAGTA
>JAFXEF010000038.1 GCA_017520935.1 Bacteroidaceae bacterium
GGCAAACTGTGCGCGTACGCTCTCCTTGGCCTGCTCCACGAGGTCTTTCTCCTCAATCTTGATGCCGGCCTTCTCTACGAGCTGCTCCTTCACGAGGTGCCATGAGAGCTCCTTCACGGTGTTGGCATAGTGCTCGTTCACGTACTCCTCGCCCTTGTCGGGGTTGTTGATGTGCATGATGCGCTTGAGCACATCATCGGCAAACTTGAGCTCGCCGATGCGGTTCATCACATACTCACGAACATCGATGAGGAACTTGTAGTCGCTCTCGGGTACGAACTGACGGATGAGGTCCTCCTTCACGCGAGCGCGGAACTCCTCCTCAGTGCTTACTGTGCCCTCGCCATATACCTGGTCGAAGATCTCCTGGTTGAGGTCGCCGGGCACGTAGCGGGTAATCTCGCTAATCTGGTAGCTGAAGTTGCCGTTTACGTTAGCAGCCTCCTCCTTGCTGATCTTGAGCAGTGACGCTAGCTCAGCCTCGTTGCCCTCGTAAGCCTCGCGGGGGTTGATGGCGATGACGTCACCCACCTTGGTGCCCTCGAAGAGAGCAGCCTGGGCGGCGTTCTTCATATACTTGGGGAGTACCACAGCGTCCTCAGCCTGGATGCCACCCTCTACGGTGTTGCCAGCCTCGTCGAGCTGACACATCATACCCTTCACCATGTCGTTGTCGGCATACTCCTCTACCTTCTCGTAGCGGCCGTTGCGCTGGGTGTACATGTTCACCTGATTCTCTACCATCTCATCCGATACGGTGATGGTGTAGTAGGGAATGGTATCCTTACTGGTGAGTGTAGCGTCAAACTTGGGAGCCAGTGCGATGTCGTAGAGGAACTCGAGCTCTTCCATCGTGTCGAAGTCGATGGCTTTCTGCTGATCCTCGTTGGGCAGAGGCTCGCCGAGCATGTCTACCTTGTTCTCCTTGAGGTAGCCATACACTGCCTCTTGGAGCATCTTATTGATTTCCTCAGCCTTGATAGCCGATCCATATTGCTTCTTGATAAGGCCCATGGGCACCATGCCGGGACGGAAGCCGGGCATATTAGCCTTCTGGCGGAAGGTCTTCAGTGCTTTTTCAACTTTAGGTTCATAGTCGGCCTTTGCCAACTTTACGGTGAGCATACCTTTTACTTCGCTCACGTTTTGCAATGTAATCTCCATTATTTTATACTTAATATATTTGTATTCGCGAATATGCTTTTGCTCGCTCTTGTTTGAGCCGGCAAAATTACACTTTATCTTTCAAAAAGCCAAATGCTTTGGTTAAAAAATATGTATATCGTGTACGTCTCTCTAAATCCTTGTTGTTCTCTTTCCCCTAATTGAATGCTATCAATGAGGGGTATGGGTGTGTGCTTCGTTATGTTGTCGATGTTCTTGTTGAAAGTTTAAAAACTTGCGAATTATTTGGCTGATTCATAGAAATGTAGTATTTTTGCAAGCCGATTATTATCAACCTTTGGAATAAAAGGTTATGAATGAGTGTGTTAAACCTCCGAGTGAGGCGTTTCCGTGGATTAGCCTACACGGGAAAACTAAGCGTAAGGAGGCTTTCCCGACCAAGGAAATCGGGTTGCACGGAGAAAAAGAAAGTTTTTTAGTAGTAATAATTTTAAAAAAGAATTTAGAAAGTGGACACTTTAAGTTACAAGACCATTTCTGTGAACAAGGCTACAGCAACCAAGGAATGGGTTGTTGTTGACGCTACTGATCAGGTTCTTGGCCGTTTGGGTACAAAGGTGGCTAAGCTGCTGAGAGGTAAGTACAAACCCAACTTCACTCCTCACGTAGACTGTGGTGACAATGTAATCATCATCAACGCTGACAAGGTGAAGCTGACAGGCAACAAGTGGAACGACCGCGTTTATCTGCACTATACCGGCTATCCCGGTGGTCAGCGCGAGACTACTCCCGCACAGTTGTTGGCACGCCCCAATGGCGCTGAGAGATTGGTAAAGAAAGTTGTTAAGGGTATGCTTCCCAAGAACAAACTGAGCCGTCAGTTGCTCGACAACCTCTATGTATATGCAGGTGGTGAGCACAAGCACGAGGCACAAAGCCCCAAGGCAATTGATATTAACGTACTTAAATAATAGAGCATGGAAGTAGTAAATGCATTAGGAAGACGCAAAAGCGCCGTAGCTCGTGTATATGTAAAGGAGGGTAACGGTAAGATTACCATCAATAAGCGTGACCTCGCTCAGTATTTCCCCTCAAGCATCCTTCAGTATGTGGTTAAGCAGCCTCTGTTGAAGCTTGATGTAGTGGAGAAGTATGACATCACCGTAAACCTCTATGGTGGTGGTTTCACCGGTCAGTCTCAGGCTCTCCGTCTCGCTATTGCTCGTGCATTGGTGAAAATCAATCCCGAGGATAAGAAGGCACTCCGCGCCGAAGGTTTCATGACACGTGACTCTCGTGAAGTTGAGCGTAAGAAACCCGGTCAGCCGAAAGCACGTCGCAGATTCCAGTTCAGTAAACGTTAACATAATCGGTCGGGCATGGCACTTCGTGAAGAAACTGGCCTTGCCGCGTAAAATAGCGTTTAGTATCTAAATCGTCAAGACCACAAAGAAGTGTTACTTGATGATTGGTAAGAATCAAGAGTTACAAAAAAGAAAGTAAACGAACATCAAAAACATTAAACAAAATGTCAAGAACAAATTTTGAAACATTACTGGAGGCTGGTTGTCATTTCGGTCACTTGAAGCGTAAATGGAACCCCGCTATGGCTCCCTATATCTTCATGGAGCGCAATGGTATTCATATCATTGATCTTCATAAGACAGCCGCTATGGCTGACACTGCCGCTGAGGCACTCAAGCAAATCGCTAAGTCAGGAAAGAAAATCCTGTTTGTTGCTACTAAAAAACAAGCTAAGCAGGTAATTGCCGAGAAGGCTACTGCTGTAGGCATGCCCTACGTAATCGAGCGTTGGCCCGGTGGTATGCTCACAAACTTCCCCACTATCCGTAAGGCTGTGAAGAAGATGGCTACTATCGATAAGCTTACCGCTGACGGTACATTCTCAAACCTCTCAAAGCGTGAGATCCTTCAGATTTCTCGTCAGCGTGCCAAGTTGGAGAAGAACCTCGGTTCTATCGCTGACCTTACACGCCTCCCTTCTGCACTCTTCGTAGTTGACGTGTGCAAGGAGAACATCGCTGTACGTGAGGCCAACCGTCTCGGTATCCCTGTATTCGCTATCGTAGATACCAACTCTGATCCTTCTAACATCGACTTCGTAATTCCCGCTAACGATGACGCTACAAAGTCTATTGAGGTTATCCTCGATGCTTGTTGCGCTGCCATAGCTGAGGGTATTGAGGAGCGCAAGGCTGAGAAGGTAGATATGGAGGCTGCTGGCGAAGGTGAGGAAGAGGCTCCCAAGGCTGCTCGTCCCGCTCGCAAGCGCACCGCTAAGGCTCGTGTAGAGAAGACCGAGGCTCCCGCTGAGGAGGCTGCAGCACCTGCTGAGGAGGCGTAAATAATTCTTAATTATGAATTATGAATTGTGAATTATGAGCCGTCCGCTCCATAATCATAGTTCGTAATTCATAATTTATTTTTTTTGATTCGTAACTAATAATTAACAACTCAAAACTATAAACATTATGGCTGTAAGTATGGCTGATATTACCAAGCTCCGCAAGTTGACTGGTGCTGGTATGATGGACTGCAAGAACGCCCTTAACGAGGCTGAAGGCGATTTTGATAAGGCAATGGAGATCATTCGTAAGAAGGGTCAGGCTGTTGCAGCAAAGCGTTCAGACCGTGAGGCTTCTGAAGGTTGTGTTTTAGCTAAGGCTGAGGGTAGCTTCGCTGCTGTTATTGCCTTGAAGTGTGAAACCGACTTCGTTGCAAACAACGCAGATTTCGTGAAGTTGACTCAGGAGATCCTCGACTTGGCTATTGCCAACAAGTGCCAGACTCTCGATGAGGTGAAGGCTCTGCCTATGGGTAACGGTACCGTACAGGATGCTGTTACCGATCGTTCAGGTATCACCGGTGAGAAGATGGAGCTTGATGGCTACATGACTATCGAGGCTGAGTACACTACTGTATACAACCACCAGGGCAAGAACCAGCTCTGCACACTCGTTGGCTTGAACAAGGCTCACGAGGCTGCTGGCAAGCGTATCGCCATGCAGGTTGCTGCAATGAGTCCTATCGCAATCGATGAGGACGGCGTATCTGAGGACATTAAGAACGCTGAGATTGCAGTTGCTGTAGAGAAGACCAAGGCCGAGATGGTGAAGAAGGCTGTTGATGCTGCCCTTACCAAGGCAGGCATCAACCCCGCTCATGTAGACTCTGAGGATCACATGGAGAGCAACATGACCAAGGGATGGATTACCGCAGAGGATGTAGCCAAGGCTAAGGAAATCATCGCTACCGTATCAACAGAGAAGTCTGCCAATCTTCCCGAGGCAATGATTCAGAACATCGCCAAGGGTCGTCTCGGCAAGTTCTTGAAGGAGGTTTGCTTGCTCAATCAGGAGGACATTATGGAGGCAAAGAAGACCGTACGCGATGTGTTGAAGGAAATCGATGCAGAGCTTAAGGTTGTTGCTTTCAAGCGCTTCACCCTTCGCGCTGAGTAATCCTCGATAAGGATTATCGTTTAACATAAAAGAGCAGGCTCGCTATGGCGAGCCTGCTCTTTTATTTAATTAAGCGGCAAGCGCTGAAGCGGTGATGGTGAACCTCTCGGCCATGACCAGTACTATGAATGTCCTGTTTGCAATCTTTCCGGGTTAGACCATCTTGTCTTTACTCTGCTTTCTAAACAACTCTGCACTTACCTTTGTTATACCCCGCAGAATCTAAACCTTAATGACTATGGCTAATATAGGTAAAGCAACCAAGCTGAGTGTGGCTACACTCGCTATCATGAACGTGACGGCTGTGGTGTCGTTGCGCGGACTGCCTGCCGAGGCGGAGTATGGACTAAGTTCGGCATTCTATTATCTCTTTGCGGCTATCGTGTTTCTCATTCCAACGGCACTCGTTGCGGCTGAGCTGGCAGCTATGTTCTCTGACAAACAGGGTGGTGTGTTCCGCTGGGTGGGTGAGGCCTTCGGCAAGCGCATGGGCTTTCTCGCTATCTGGCTGCAATGGGTGGAGAGCACTATCTGGTATCCTACGGTATTGACTTTCGGAGCTGTTTCGTTGGCATTCATTGGTATGAATGGAACGCACGATATGGCGCTGGCCTCGAATCGCATCTATACGCTCATTGTGGTGCTGGCAATCTATTGGCTCGCCACGTTTATCTCGCTCAAGGGAATGTCGTGGGTAGGCAAGGTTTCTAAGATTGGTGGTCTCGTAGGCACTATTATCCCCGCGGGCCTGCTCGTGGTATTGGCTGTCGTGTATTTGGGGAGTGGCGGGCATTCGCAGCTCGACTTCCACGGTAGCTTCTTCCCCGACCTGAGCAATATGAGCAATCTCGTGTTGGCCTCCAGCATCTTCCTCTTCTATGCAGGTATGGAGATGGGTGGTATACATGTCAAAGAGGTGGATAATCCCTCGCGCAACTACCCGAAGGCTGTCTTCATAGGTTCGTTCATCACTGTGCTCATCTTTGTGTTGGGAACCTTCTCGTTGGGTATCATCATCCCTAAAGATGAAATCAACCTTACGCAGAGCCTGCTTGTAGGCTTTGACCGCTACTTTGCCTACATCCGTGCCTCATGGCTGTCGCCCGTGATTGCCGTTGCTCTCGCCTTTGGTGTGCTTGCAGGTGTACTCACTTGGGTAGCCGGTCCCTCGAAGGGTATCTTTGCCGTAGGCCGTGCCGGATATCTCCCTCCGTTCTTCCAGAAGACCAACGGCATAGGTGTTCAGCGTAATATCCTGCTCATTCAGGGTGGACTTGTCACTCTGCTTGGACTGCTCTTTGTGGTGATGCCCTCGGTGCAGAGCTTCTATCAGATTCTGTCGCAGCTCACCGTGCTGCTCTACCTCATCATGTATTTGCTGATGTTTGCTGCTGCCATCTATCTGCGCTATAGCATGAAGAAGACTGACCGCCCCTTTCGAATTGGCGGCAAAGGCAACGGACTGATGTGGGTTGTCGGTGGCGTAGGTTTCCTGGGTTCACTGCTTGCTTTCATCCTTAGTTTTATTCCTCCCGGGCAGATTGCTGTGGGCAGTAAGACGATGTGGTATGCCGTGCTCGTCATCGGATGTGTCGTTGTAGTAATAGTACCACTCATTATCTATGCCATGCGTAAACCCTCTTGGAAAGATCCCTCCACCACTTTCGAGCCTTTCCATTGGGAGGAGAAGGAGGATAAGAAGATGTAGGTGCTGCATCGTTCTTCAAGAACTGAAATGAAAAGGTGCTACAGCTTGTATGGATTCCATGCAGACTGTAGCTCGCTGTTTTATGAGAGAACTGGTCTGAAAAATCATTAAGAGGGTTTTCTTGTTGGCTTTTGCAAACTTTTACGACAAACAGGCAGCGGCTTTGCCAATAAAGTGTTATCTTCGCGTCATAAACATGGAACAGTATGGCAAAAAACGGAACGCTGCTTTGGATTGACGACGAGATAGAGTTGCTGCGGGCACATATCCTGTTTCTCAAGGGGAAGGATTACGAGATTGATACTGCCACCAACGGGCGCGATGCCGTGGACCGTTGCCGTGAACGTAGCTACGATCTCATCCTGCTCGATGAAAATATGCCTGGTCTCACCGGACTGGAGACGCTGACACTCATCAAAGAGGTGCAGCCCACTGTGCCCGTAGTGATGGTGACAAAAAGTGAGGAGGAGAATATCATGAACCAGGCTATCGGTGCCAAAATCGCTGATTACCTCATCAAACCCGTCAACCCCAACCAAATACTGCTCACACTGAAGAAGAACATCCACAAGAAGGATATCATCACCGAGACTACCAACACCAACTACCAGCAGAATATGGGGCGCATAGCCATGCAGATTGCTGGTGCCGCTACACACGTCGACTGGGTGGAGGTGTACAAGAACTTGGTGTATTGGGAATTGGAGTTGGAGCATGCCGACACCAATATGAGCGAGATGTTACGCATGCAGAAGCAGGAGGCCAACAATCTTTTTTCCCGTTTCGTCAGGAGAGAATATGAAGGCTGGTGGAAGACAAATTCCCTCTGCCCTACGGGCATCTCTCCCTCTATGGGGAGCAAGGTGGCACGAAATCAGAAAAGCCCCTCCGTGGAGGGAGGGGGTGGGGACGGGGCTTCCCCTTTATTATCTCCCCATCTCTTCCGTGACCGCATCTTTCCCTTGCTTGATAAGCAGGAGAAGGTGTTCCTCATCGTATTCGACAACTTTCGCTACGATCAATGGAAGGTTATCAGTCATGAACTGACGAATGAGTTTGCTTTCGAAGAGGAACTCTATTACAGCATCTTGCCCACAGCCACGCAATATGCCCGTAATGCTATCTTCTCGGGGCTTATGCCCAATAAGATAACCGAGATGTTTCCCGAGTTGTGGGTCGACGAGGATGAAGAGGAGGGCAAGAACCTCAATGAAGCACCGCTCATACAAACGCAGATAGACCGCTATCGCCGTCGCAATACCTTCTCATACCACAAAATTAACGATGCACAGGGAACTGAACGGCTGGTGTCGCAGTTCAAGCAGTTTGCCAACTATGACCTCAACGTGGTAGTGGTCAACTTCATTGACCTGCTCAGCCATGCCCGTACCGAATCGAAGACACTGCGCGAGCTCACAGGCGATGAAGCGGCCTATCGCTCACTGACAGCCACGTGGTTTCGTCACTCGCCACTGCGTGAACTGTTTACGCTGCTTGCCGAGAGTGATTACAAGGTAGTCATTACTACAGATCACGGCAGTATTCGCGTAAACAACCCAGTCAAAGTGGTAGGCGACCGTAACGTGAACACCAATCTGCGCTACAAATTAGGCAAGAATCTCAGCTACAATCCACGTGAGGTGTACGAGATAAAGGATCCTCGCAAGGTCTTCCTGCCCTCACCTAACGTGAGCACAAGTTACATCTTTGCTTGGGGCGAAAACTTCTTTGCCTATCCCAATAATTACAACCACTATGTATCATACTACCGCGATACCTTTCAGCACGGCGGTATCTCCATGGAAGAGATGATAGTGCCCCTGGTGACGCTGACACCAAAGAAAAGATAAGGACTGTTATGCAAATAAAAATAGAAAATCTATACGGCATTCAAGCCGCAGCACAAGAATTCATCGCTCAGATGGGTGACAACCGTATTTTTGCTTTCTATGGCACGATGGGTGCAGGCAAGACTACCTTTGTGAAGGCCCTGTGCGAGGCTATGGGGGTGACCGACACCGTAAACTCGCCCACCTTTGCTATCGTCAACGAGTATGATACCCCCTCTGGGTGCCCCATCTACCACTTCGACTTCTACCGTATCAAGCGTCTGGCCGAGGTGTATGACATGGGTTACGAAGATTATTTCTACGGCCGCGGTCTTTGCTTCATCGAGTGGCCTGAACTCGTAGAGGAACTGCTGCCCGAAGACACCGTGCGCGTTACCATTGAGGAACAGTGCGATGGGAGTAGGGTGGTGAAGAGCGACCTATAGCTATATAACAAAGTTTGGGGCGTGATAAAAGAGAAATCGAGCCGATGCATGCATCGGCTCGATTTCTCTTCGTTGGGCTACCCGGACTCGAACCAGGAAAGGCAGGACCAGAATCTGCAGTGTTACCATTACACCATAGCCCAATCGGTTTGTGGGTGCAAAGGTAGTGCAATTTGGGAAATACACAAAATAAATGGCAACTTTTTTTCATCTTTTTTGGTTCTTTCCCTAAAAAAACTCAAATAAAGTTTTTTTTACTGTTTATAAGAGGCTGTTTTCGGGAAAACAACCTATCTTTGTACGTTAATATAGTATATGAATAGAGAAAGCATGAACGAAACCGAAGAATTGGTTAAGCGAATCGCCGAGGGCATTCAAGAGAAGAAAGGTAGAGACATTGTTGTCGCCGACCTCACGGATACGGACAACACGGTTTGTAAATATTTTGTTATATGTGAGGGCAATACCCCGACACAAGTTGCGGCAATAGCTGATTCTGTGAGTGATTATGTGCGCATCAATGCCAATGCTAAGCCTACTGCTGTTGAGGGGTTGCGCAATGCTCGTTGGGTGGCTATGGATTACGGTGATGTGCTGGTACATATCTTTGTGCCCGAGGATCGTGCCTTCTACAATCTTGAGAACTTGTGGGCTGATGCCCGCTTGAATATGATTCCTAACCTTGACTGATAAATATGAGTAATCAACCTCAACGACCTGACAATTCGAATCTCCCTCCACGAAAGACTCCGAAGTTTAGTCTTTCGTGGGTATATGCCATTATTTTCATGGCATTGATGTTCTTGTTTATGAAGAACCCTTCCGAGGAGGGTGCGACACGCAAAATTTCCTACTCGGAGTTTAAGGAGTATGTGGGCAACGGTTATGTGGAGAAAGTTGTCGCATACGATGACAATAAGGTGGAGCTGACCATCATTCCTGATTCTGTGGCGCGTATCTTTGGCGAGTCAATGGCACAGAGTGGTGTGCCTGTAGTGATGATGGTAGAGGTGGGTTCCATTGAATCACTCGATAGATTCCTTGACGAGCAGGGAAAGGCAGGTGCGTTCAAGGGTAAGCTGGATTATAAGAAAAAAGACAACACGTTGAGTAATCTTTTTTGGAACCTCTTCCCCTTTGTTCTGCTGATAGGCGTATGGATATTCATTATGCGTCGTATGAGTGGTGGAGGAGCTGGCGGCCCTGGTGGAGTGTTCAATGTGGGTAAGTCGAAGGCACAGCTTTTTGAAAAGGGTGGTGCCAATCGCATCACCTTCAAGGACGTGGCTGGCCAAGCTGAGGCCAAACAGGAAGTACAGGAAATTGTAGAGTTTCTCAAGAAGCCGGAGAAGTATACCGAGTTGGGTGGCAAGATACCCAAGGGTGCACTGCTCGTTGGCCCTCCGGGTACCGGTAAGACCTTGCTGGCCAAGGCTGTAGCGGGTGAGGCCGATGTGCCATTCTTCTCACTCTCAGGCTCCGATTTTGTGGAGATGTTCGTGGGTGTAGGAGCTTCGCGTGTGCGCGACCTCTTCCGTCAGGCCAAGGAGAAGGCACCCTGTATCATCTTTATAGATGAGATTGATGCTGTGGGGCGTGCCCGTGGGAAGAATCCGGCGATGGGTGGCAACGATGAGAGGGAAAATACGCTCAATCAGCTGCTTACCGAAATGGACGGCTTCGGCACTAACAGTGGTGTGATAATTCTTGCGGCCACCAACCGTGTGGACATTCTTGATAAGGCATTGCTGCGTGCCGGACGTTTTGACCGTCAGATACACGTTGACCTGCCTGACCTCAATGAACGCAAGGAGGTGTTCGGCGTGCATCTGCGTCCGCTGAAACTTGACAAGACCCTTGATGTGGATCTCCTTGCCCGTCAGACTCCGGGCTTCTCGGGAGCTGATATCGCGAACGTTTGCAACGAGGCTGCACTGATTGCTGCTCGTCATGGTAAGAAGACGGTGGGTAAAGATGACTTCCTTGCTGCCGTAGATCGTATCATCGGAGGTCTGGAGAAGAAAACAAAGGTGCTCACCGCAGAGGAGAAGCACACAATTGCCCTTCACGAGGCGGGTCACGCAACCCTTTCATGGCATTTGCAATATGCCGATCCCTTGGTGAAGGTGACGATAGTGCCTCGTGGACGAGCCCTTGGTGCTGCTTGGTATCTGCCTGAGGAACGTCAGATTACCACTAAGGAACAGATGCTTGATGAGATGTGTGCTATACTTGGTGGACGTGCTGCAGAAGAGCTCTTCACCGGACGCATCTCGACAGGGGCAATGAACGATCTTGAGCGTGTCACCAAGCAGGCTTATGGTATGATTGCCTATGCTGGCATGGGTGACAAGCTGCCCAATCTCTGCTATTACAACACGCAGGAACAGTTTCAAAAGCCCTATAGCGAGAAGACTGCCGAACTTATTGACAATGAGGTGAAGGTGCTGATTGCCGAGCAGTACGAACGTGCCAAGCGGATGCTCCTTCAGTATAAGGAGGGACATCGCCAGTTGGCTGACCTCTTGATGGAACGTGAGGTCATCTTCGCTGAAGATGCAGAACGCATATTCGGTAAGCGCCCTTGGGCTTCGCGCAGTGAGGAAATATTGGAGCCAGTGATGGAGAGCACAGAGTCAAAGGAACTCCAACCTACAAAAAAGGCCAGCTCCCTTAAGGTGACGGAGTTGCCTGAAACGGAAGATAGGCCTGAACAGCCCCCAAAAGCTGCACCTTCTCAATGTGAAGAGAGCAAAGAAGGTACTCCGCTTTCCGAAGCTCCCGAATACTCAAAGCCTGCCAAGCCCAAAACCGAGCGGGCACGCAAACCCAAGGATGACAATCTCTTTGAAGGCTTTGATTTTGACCAAGACGGTAAGTAAATGCAATTGTAGCAACCATAAAAACACACGACCGATATGAAGAACTTTTTTATCCGTACACTCACAGGTATAGCTATTGTGGCCGTTCAGGTGCTATGCACATATCTCAGTCCTATGAGTTTGGCGGGGTTGTTTTTGTTGCTGACCGCCCTTGCGGTGAACGAGTTCTTGGGGATACTGTCCCCCAAAGGGCAGGTGCAGGTGAGTCGTCCGCTGATTATTGTTGGCAGTTGCTACCTCTTCTTTGCTTTTTGGCTCAATAGCCTTACTGATGCTTCGCTGTTGGCTCTCTTCGTACCTTACTTGTTGTTTGTGGTATTTTGTTATATCAGAGAGCTTTATAGCCATAGCGGCAATTCTATAGCCAATCTTGGTGCCATCATGCTCAGTCAGATGTACATTGTTTTGCCATTGTCGCTGATCAATATGTTAGCTTTTTACCACTTCGATTGTTTTGAATCCCCGATTGACTACTACATCATTCCGCTTGCCATGTATGTGTTTCTTTGGCTCAACGATACGGGTGCGTATCTAAGCGGTTCGCTCTTGGGCAAGCATAAGCTCTTTCCCCGCATCTCGCCCAAGAAGTCGTGGGAAGGTTCCGTTGGTGGTGCATTGTTGGCTATGGCAAGTGCTGTGGCTGTAGCTCACATCTTCCCTGTGTTGAATGTGTGGCAATGGGTAGGCATGGCTCTGGTTGTAGTCGTTTTCGGAACTTTTGGCGACCTTACAGAGTCGATGATAAAGCGTCGTCTGGAAATCAAGGATTCAGGCAAGATGCTTCCTGGTCATGGCGGCATTCTTGACCGGTTGGACAGCATGCTTTTTGCCATTCCGGCCTTGGTTGTATATCTACATGTGCTCTCGTGGTGCTAATTTTATGCCTGCAAGGCAAACTTTCCTCTTTTCGCGCGCGTTATATGGATAAAAAAGCGTAACTTTGCGGCCTCAAAGTTGGCATGCAGTGATGCAATGTCTGGTTTGGGTATAGGAGAGACACGAAATAACTATCATTTAGAATATGAATTTGGACATTCTTACAGCAGTTTCGCCCATTGATGGTCGCTATCGCGGCAAGACCGCTCGGTTGGCCGAGTATTTTTCTGAGTATGCTCTTATCCGTTATCGCGTACGTGTGGAGATCGAATATTTCATCATGCTTTGCGAACTTCCTTTACCCCAGTTGCAAGGGGTAGACAAGGCGTTGTTCCCCTATCTGCGTGGTATCTATCAACAGTTCAGTGAAGCCGATGCCGCCCGTGTGAAGGAGATTGAGAGCGTTACCAATCACGACGTGAAGGCTGTGGAGTACTTCATCAAGGAGCAGTTCGACAAGGAGCCTTCGCTCGTGCCTTTCAAGGAGTTCGTGCACTTTGGCCTCACCTCACAGGATATCAACAACACTTCGGTACCCCTGTCCGTAAAGGAGGCATTGACCGATGTGTACTATCCACTCATCGAGCAGCTCATCGTACAGCTCAACACCTATGCTGACGAGTGGGACGCTATCCCTATGCTTGCCAAGACTCACGGGCAGCCTGCTTCGCCCACCCGTCTGGGTAAGGAGGTGCGCGTGTTTGCTTATCGTCTCGAACAGCAGCTCGCTGTGCTCAAGGCTTGCCCCATCACAGCCAAGTTTGGTGGCGCTACGGGTAACTACAATGCTCACCATGTGGCTTATCCCACCCACGACTGGAAGGCTGTAGGCAACCGCTTTGTGGCCGAGTACCTCGGCTTGCAGCGTGAGCAGTACACCACGCAGATTTCCAATTACGACTATCTGGCCGGTATCTTCGATGCCCTCAAGCGTATCAATACCATTATGATTGATATGAACCGTGACTTCTGGCAGTACATCTCCATGGAGTACTTCAAGCAGAAGATCAAGGCTGGCGAGGTAGGCTCCAGCGCAATGCCCCACAAGGTGAACCCCATCGACTTCGAGAATGCCGAGGGTAACTTGGGTATCGCCAATGCTATCCTTGAGCACTTGGCCAGCAAGCTCCCCATCAGCCGTTTGCAGCGCGACCTCACCGACTCTACGGTGCTTCGCAACGTGGGTGTACCCTTCGGACATATCGCCATCGCCATCCAGAGCTCCCTCAAGGGTCTCGGCAAACTGCTCCTCAATGAGGCAGCTATCCGTCGTGATCTTGACAACAGCTGGAACGTGGCAGCAGAAGCTATTCAGACTATCCTCCGCCGTGAAGGTTACCCCAACCCTTATGAGGCCCTTAAAGCACTCACCCGCACCAATACAACGGTGACAGGCGAGTCAATGCAGGAGTTTATCGATGGTCTTGATGTGAGCGATGCCGTGAAGGCCGAGCTCAAGGAAATTGCACCTTGGAACTATACGGGAGTGTAAGTCGAGTTGAAAGACGAAGGAGGTGAACAACTGTTTGCTTCATAGTTCATAGAAACCTAAACAAGCCCTTAATCAAATAACAATACCCTTGCCGTGAGGCAGGAAAAGAAAAATTTAATTATGAGTACAGACAATGTAAACCGATTCGAGGGATTCGAATCAGAGAATGGCGGCGAGCGTAAGTCCTACAGCCGCAGTAGTAGTTGGAATGGCGAAGGCAACCGTGCACCCAGACAACGTTTCGTGAGAAATGCTGATGGAACTACACGCCCACAGCGCCCTCGCTTCAATCGTGAGGAGGAAACTCCTCGTTATGCCAAGGTAGAGCGCCCACAGCGCAGTTCCTACAATCCTAACTTTGAGGGTAACCGCCCCCGTTTCAACCGTGAGCGCAACTTTGATGGTGAGCGTTCATACAATAATGATCGTCCCTATAGTAGCGAGCGCACTTATAACAGCGAACGGTCATACAATGGTGAACGCACCTATAGCCGTAACAGCAGCTATAATAGCGACTATAGCCGCCGTCGGTTCAACGATGGTGATGGCAACAGCTATCGCCCGATGAATAAGCCCTATAGCCGTTCTTCGTATGATCGTCCCGAACCGGGAAATTCCTGGAACTCTGATGCCGAGAATACTTTCCGTCCCCGTTACAACCGCGAGGGGGGTGAAGGGTATGCCCCACGTCCCCGTTTCAGTCGTGAGGGTGGTGAAAGCTATCGTCCTTCTGCAGGCGGCTTCAAGAAGAAGGGAGCTTTTGCCGATAAGAAATACAGCAAGAAAAAGCAGATACAGTATCGTGAAGAGTTGAGAGACCCCAACGAGCCTATCCGCTTGAACAAATACCTTGCCAATGCAGGTGTGTGTTCACGTCGCGAGGCCGACGACTTTATCACTGCCGGTGTAGTGACTGTCAACGGACAGGTAGTGACTGAGTTGGGTACAAAGGTGAAGCGTGGCGATGAGGTGCGTTTCCACGACCAGACAATCAGCATCGAGCGCAAGATATACATCCTGCTCAATAAGCCGAAGGACTATGTGACCACTGTGGAGGATCCACAGGATCGCAAGACGGTAATGGAGCTTGTGAAGGGTGCCTGCAAGGAGCGCATCTATCCCGTAGGTCGTCTCGACCGCAACACCACTGGTGTGCTTCTGCTCACTAATGATGGCGAGCTGGCTTCTAAGCTGACACATCCCCGTTTCCTCAAGAAAAAGATCTATCACGTACGTCTCGACAAGAACCTCACTGCTGCCGATATGGAGCAGTTGGCTACAGGTATCCAGCTCGAGGACGGTGAAATACATGCCGACGAGATCAGCTACACTTCAGATACTGACAAGTCACTGGTGGGTGTAGAGATCCACAGCGGCCGCAACCGTATCGTGCGTCGTATGTTCGAGGCTATCGGCTACCGTGTATTGCGTCTCGACCGTGTACAGTTTGCCGGGCTTACCAAAAAGAACGTTCGCCGTGGCGACTGGCGCTTCCTCACCGAGAAGGAGGTCAATATGTTGCGCATGGGAGCGTATGAGTAATTGACAATGGGAAATTGACAATTAACAATTAAAAATAAGAAACAAGATATGGACACAATCATCAGAACACGTATCGTTGACCTCTTGCAGCGTACCGACTTCGGTGCTATGGTCAACGTTAAAGGATGGGTGCGTACTCGTCGTGGTAGCAAGCAGGTAAACTTTATCGCCCTCAACGATGGCTCCACCATCAAGAACATACAGATTGTAGTAGACCTTGCCAACTTTGACGAGGAGATGCTCAAGAAGATTACTACCGGTGCCTGCCTCAGCATCAATGGCGAGTTGGTACAGTCGGTAGGTGCCGGTCAGGCAGCCGAGATTCAGGCACGTGAGATTGAGGTGCTGGGTGAGTGTGACAACACCTATCCCCTGCAGAAGAAGGGCCACTCCATGGAGTTCCTCCGCGAGATAGCCCACTTGCGTCCTCGTACCAACACTTTCGGGGCAGTATACCGCATCCGTCACAATATGGCCATTGCCATCCACCAGTTCTTCCACGAGCGTGGTTTCTTCTACTTCCACACCCCCATCATCACAGCTTCTGACTGTGAGGGTGCCGGTCAGATGTTCCAGGTAACCACCATGAACCTCTACGACCTGAAGAAGGACGAGAACGGCAGCATCAATTACGACAACGACTTCTTCGGCAAGCAGGCCTCGCTCACCGTATCGGGTCAGCTCGAAGGCGAGCTCGCAGCCACTGCCCTCGGGGCCATCTATACCTTCGGCCCAACCTTCCGTGCCGAGAACTCCAATACTCCGCGCCACCTCGCTGAGTTCTGGATGATTGAGCCTGAGGTTGCCTTCAACGATATCAACGACAACATGCAGCTTGCCGAGGATTTCATCAAGCACTGCGTGCGTTGGGCACTCGAGCACTGCTACGATGATGTGAAGTTCCTCAACGATATGTTCGACAAGGAGCTCATCGCCCGTCTCGAAGGCGTCATCAAGGAGGAGTTTGTTCGCCTGCCCTATACCGAAGGTATCAAGATCCTTGAGGATGCTGTAGCTAAGGGACATAAGTTTGAGTTCCCCGTATTCTGGGGTGCCGACCTCGCATCAGAGCACGAGCGCTACCTCGTGGAGGAGCACTTCAAGCGCCCCGTTATCCTTACCGACTATCCCAAGGAGATCAAGGCCTTCTACATGAAGCAGAACGAAGATGGCAAGACCGTTCGTGCCATGGACGTGCTCTTCCCCAAGATTGGCGAGATCATCGGCGGCTCAGAGCGTGAGGCCGACTATGACAAGCTGCTCGCTCGCGTAGAGGAGCTGGGCATCCCCATGAAGGATATGTGGTGGTATCTCGACACGCGCAAATATGGTACTTGTCCTCACTCAGGCTTCGGCCTCGGTTTCGAGCGTCTGTTGCTCTTCGTGACGGGTATGACCAATATCCGCGATGTCATCCCCTTCCCCCGTACACCGAACAACGCAAACTTCTGATTGCAACGGCGTTGCGAATAACAAAGAGGGCGTGTCAAGCATACTGACACGCCCTCTTGCCTTACTCAGGATTGGCAAGTCTTGTCAAATCCCTCATTCTTTTGCGCCCACCACTACTTTACGTCCATTCCTGATGTAAATGCCGGATGTCGGATTCGCTACGGGTCTTCCCTGCAGGTCGTACATGCATGCTGCCTCCTGCATGCTGCCTCCTGCATCACCTATCCCGTTACCTCCACGGAAGTGGAACGAGGTCTTGCCCGCCTGCGCATCGTAGCGGATGTCGGTGAGCGGCTTGTCCATAGCGGCTCCGTGCTGGGTGATGGTGGCTGGGGTGGAGGTGAGGGTGAACTCGTGGTTGGCAGTTCCAAACAGCTGGCCTTTAGGGTTGTCATAGCTGTACACATTGTCGGCCGGCACGATGCAATGGCGGTGGGTACCGACATTCACCGTATTGTTCTTCCAGGCCGACCTCAGATAGGTGACCTCAGAGATGAGTAGCCCCTCGGCATAGGCATAGCGGTTCCACCCCTCCTTGCAGATGGTCTCTACAAGGTAGAACGAGGCGGTATCGGCCTGGGTGGCATCGGAGCTGAGGTCGGCGGTAAAGATTCTATATCCCTTCTTCTCCTCTTCTGTGGTGCCTATGCTCAAGGTGGCAGGGGCATCGAGTGTCTGCATGGGGAGCCAGCCGAGCGAGTAGCGCTCAAAGGCGGTATAGGCACAGGGGACAAAGCCACCGCGGTTGTACATGCCATAGTCCATCACACTCCACACGTCCATGGTGAAGTCATCGGCCTTGGTGTTGTAGAAGTCGGGCAGGCCAAGGATATGGCTGAACTCGTGCACGAAGGTGCCGATGCCCGCGGGCAGCCCTGCCAGGTCGACGAAGAGCTCGCCCGAGCAGGCGTAACGCCCGATGCGCATATCGCCCAACGTGAGCGACACCGTGGAGGCATGGGCCCATACACACTCCTCGATGGCGGTTTGTGCCTCATCGCTGCCGGCATATACCACATACACGAAGTCTACCACACCGTCGCCATCGCCGTCGTAGTCGGAGAGGTCGGCCAGATTCTGCTCATAGGCCTTCCGGCAGGCCTCGGTGATCATGGCACGGGCATTCTTGTCGCTGCCGCTTGCCGTGTTGGCTCCGTAGTGGGCACGTGGATTGTCGAGTGTGACGGGCCCCACCACATCGAAGCGTGGGGTGAACTGCCCCATCGACTGGTGGCGGAAATAGTCGCGGGCACTACCGGGGATGGTGGCGCGTATGCTTATGCTGTCGCCATCGACCTTACTGTAGCCTCGATGCTCCAGAGACTCGGTGTAGTGGTCGCCATCGTAACGCTGCTGCAGCAGTTTGCGTATGGAGTCATCGGGCAGGCTGAACGATACATCCTGATAGGCCACAAGCAGCACCAAGCCACGTATCTCGCCTTGCGTAGGGAACTCGGTCATGATGTATTCGCCCGATGCCCGGGTAGCAGCTTGCGGCAGGCCGTTGTCCTGGGGCATCATCTTTATCTTGTGACGTATCTCCTTGCGCGGTGTGGCGTAGTGCTGGGAAAAGGCCTGGCTGCACAATGCCAGAGCCAGCGAAAATATCAAAAGCTTCATCTTCATAGCTGAAATTCTTTTTTACGTAATACAAAACTATTGCTCAGGTACTTGGCGCGTACGGTGGCATTTGCGGCCAGCTCCTCGGGCGTGCCCTCAAAGAGGATGCGTCCCTCGAAGAGCAGGTAGGCACGGTCGGTGATGGAGAGGGTCTCCTGCACGTTATGGTCGGTGATGAGGATGCCGATGTTTTTGTCCTTGAGGCGCCACACAATCTGCTGGATGTCCTCCACGGCAATGGGGTCTACACCGGCGAACGGTTCGTCGAGCATGATGAATTTGGGGTCGATGGCCAGACAGCGGGCAATCTCTGTGCGGCGACGCTCACCACCGGACAGCTGGTCACCCAGGTTCTTGCGCACCTTCTGCAGACGGAACTCGGCAATCAGGCTCTCCAGCTTCTCCCGCTGATACTCCTTGGGCTTTCCCGTCATCTCAAGCACCGAGGCGATGTTGTCCTCCACGCTCATCTTGCGGAATACGCTGGCCTCCTGTGCCAGATAACCGATGCCCACACGAGCCCGCTTGTACACAGGATCCTTGGTGATCTCCTGGTCATCCACGAATATACGGCCTCCATTGGGAACCACCAGCCCCGTAGTCATATAAAACGAGGTAGTCTTGCCCGCACCATTGGGCCCCAGCAGACCTACGATCTCGCCCTGCTTCACATCGAACGACACATCGTTCACCACCGTACGCTTGCCATAGCGCTTCACCAGATGTTCGGCCCGCAGCACCATTTTATCTTGTTCGCTCATGCTTCTTCTCTTCAATTGTTGTAATATGACGCAAAGATAGTAACAAACGATCGAAAAAACAATGTTTATTCTCAGCGAGTACAGGCTATCTTCGCGATTCTTCTGCAAAAGTATGGCAAAAAGCACCTCCATGCAATAGTTTTTCCTCATGGTGGACGTCAAGTTTCGGACACCTTGCGGGGGTAGCTGAATCCCCATGGTTCTTGCAGCCCAGTAGGGGCACATTTGCAGCATAGTTGGTGTGCAGATTTCCGGCCCTGAAGCCAGCCGTCATTTCTCGGCAGGTAAACTCGGTCAACTCGGTCAACTCACCTGCTTTTGTGGAGGAAAAGAGAGCTTAATATTATATTATATATTA
>JAFXEF010000039.1 GCA_017520935.1 Bacteroidaceae bacterium
CTTTGTGTATTAGGAGTTATCTCATTGGTGCAAAACAATAAAGAACTCTGAAATAAGAACGGTTGCCATCTCGTTACCCAATTTCCATGCAACCCGAATAACCGTTTAATTCTAAGATAATTGCAAATTCTGCGATTTTTTTTGTAAAAAAAGAGCTGCCCCAGAAGGGGGCAGCTCCCAAACTATGGTACGAGCATCTTACTTCAGAAGCTTTTTCTGACCACCTATAATATATAGGCCATTCACAGGCTGAAGGACTCTTCTGCCCATCAAGTCATAGATGGCTTCATCGGTAGTTTCAACCAAGGTACATTTAATGCTGCTCGACAATGTCGCAAAATTGATTTGCAGCGTTGACCCCTTATCGGCACCGCCCGTCCAGAACGCCAGTTTATTGTCGCGGTTGTTCACCTTATTGCTTGGATACCCCATCTCGTACATGTAGGCATGCTCCACGCCTGCTGTGGCACTGAGGTTCTTGGAGTCGGTAAACAGCCAGAGATCGGTGTAGCCATTGGGGAGATTATCCTGCTCCTTCAGCACAGGATAGGAGCCGCCACCTGTAGTTCCCTGCATGGCAATGGGGGCAGCAAGTACTTTGGTAGCGCCAGCCTGCATATTATAGAGGCGGTAGCCCTCTTCGTCATTGCCAGTGAAGCACCAAAGATGAGCGGGATTCTCCACGTCGACGGTGGTATTGTTGAGGGCAATGTGGTCTGCTGTGCCATTATCAGCCAACACATAGCCCTGCTCGCCTATCTGTATGGTATACCAGGGTACCATTTCCTCAAATTGGCCATCCTTAACGGTGGTGGTAGTATAGCGTGTAGGCTTTTGTGGTTCCACGTATGTACCTTCTTCGATGAAGAGGCCTTCGATCTCCACATCGCCGTCCATGCACTCGGCCGGAATGGTGAAGGTATGGTCTTCACCAAACTGCTGACGCTCAAAGTGTGTGCGCACCCATTGTACATTGCCATAGGTGTCAACACTGTCGCCAGAAAGGTTGTAACCGTGTTTCACGATGATACCCGAGTACTCGAATCCCTTCTCTGGATTCATGATGATACCGAAGGGCTTTCCGAATGGTGCGGTATAACCGCTCAGCTTACTGCCATCAGAAGCCAATACCTCACCGTTGCGATTGGCATCATTGACCAAGCAGTTGTCGCCATGGATATTGAGGCGTACATCCACGATACCTCCGCCATTTCCAATGATGGGATTGCCGGCATCGAGGCTTCCTGCGGGGTCAATACTGTTCCAGTCTACCTTATAACGCATGCGATAGATGCCTGGCTCGAGGTCGGCAGGCAGGGTAAATGCCGGCATATTCAAGGTATTGCGACTCTGTCCTGAGAGTTGCTCTCCGGCACTGTTCTTACCGTTGTCATTATTCTCACCACCATAGAAGGAGAAAGCCATCAGCTCGCTTTCGGCAGGAAGAGTAAAGTCTTCGTTGACTACGGCATTGAACTTGCCATCGTTGTTCTTGTCGAGGAACACATATCCGTGCATCCAGTTACCTTTATATGAAACAGCTGCCGTAACCTGCTCTCCGGCTCGTGCATTGACACTCTTTCCACCCAGGTCAACATACATGGTATTGGGGGTATCAGGGGTATTCACGACCTGCTCACCATCGGTAGGAGCCGTAAGTTTGATGCCATTGACACGGCGGTCGCTGCGTGTATAGAGCTGCGACTTGTCGAAGTTGAGGATATAGTATCCATAGACAAACTTGGGTGACGGGTCGGCATTGACCTCGATATTGTCAATGTAGCAGATGGCATCGGAGGTATAGTTGTGGGGCGACTCACAGTCGGGCACCACCACCAGGCTATGGATATCGATACCGCCATTGCCCTTGATGGGCAGTACCACATCGACCCACTTGTCGGCTACCACATCGGTAGTCGACATGGCCCAGAACTGCTCGGTCTCGGGCGACTGGGCCGGCCGGTCGGTACGCTTGCCGAGACCCACCACCATGATACGGCCACCATAAGGGCGGTTGACCATCACGTGCAGATACTGCACCTGTGGGGTGAGTTCAAAAGTCTCGTTCAAGTCGACGCGCACACCGAAGGTGTTGCTGCCGAAGCGTGAGCGCTGCACGGCAAGTATCTTCTGTGAAGGATTGGGTGCTTCGCCCAACATCTCCTCCACAGAGGTCAAGTGATTATCCACTACGGCATAATTGCCTTCGAGGGTTCCGGTACGGAAGGGTGACGCTTCCCAAGTATCATATACGCCAAGACCCTTATAATCGGTAGTCTCAAAATTGATGGTCTGTGCACTGGCAGCAAGACTAAGACCAAGCGTTGCTAACAATATATAATTTCTCATAGGATACAATTTCATGGTTTGATTCATAACTTATAATTCATAATTGCATTAGTACACCGCCACTCTGCTGATGAGCGGACAGGCCTTGCTGTCTTCGATGACAATGCGCAATGCCTTGACGTTATATCCCTCGCCATAACTCGATGAGGTGCTTCCATTGAGCGGTACTATACGTTTGTATCCTACAGTGGTGGTCTCCACGTTGGCGGCACGGCGTGTCCATGCTGTACCGTCTGATGAGGTCTCGATATGGAACTTGCGCACACGCTGTCCCTTGGCAATATACTCCATCAGTTCAACGTATCGTACCGTCTGTTTCTTGTCCCAAGTGAGCGTGATGGTATCGGAAACCTCGCCATCGTTCGTTGCCCAATAGGTGTCCTTGTTATTGTCGGTCATATTGCTGGCCTTGTAGTCGCGCTTAGCACCTGCTACACGCTCCTTGTTGACGCTTATAGTAGCCTGAGAGGCAAGGTCTGTGCCGAGGCGCTGGCTGATGAGTTTGCCCGTCTCAGTCAGGGCTGTTACCGATGCCGGAGGCAGTATACCGGCCTTGTTGGGCGGTATGTTGAGGATAAGTGTCGCGTTGCGTCCTACGGTCTCCAAGTACATCTGGAACAGGCGTTCGGGAGTATGCGGACTCTCGCCATTGTGATAGAACCATCCGCGGTTGGTAGCTTTGGCATCACTCTCGCCGGGAAGCCAAAACCATCCGTCTTCTGTTCCATACATGCCGTTACCTTCAGGCGAATAGTCGCGATTCTCGGTGCTCCAGTTGGTCTGTCCGGCCCATCCGGCTTCATTGCCTATCCAGCGGGCTTCGCCGCCAACGCCCCAAAGTACACAGTCGGGGCATACCTTATGTACGGTGTCACGGAGGTTGGGAACATCATAGTAGGTAGCCCGGTCGATACTGCGTGTACCACCTTCTCCACCATAATATCCGCTGCCTCCATTGGCTCCGTCAAACCACATCTCAAACTGGTCGGTACCATATTCGGCAATCTCGGCACATTGGCGGAGGAAGACCTCCTTGACATAGCGGTCGGTGCCATAGAGCGCACTGTTACGGTCCCACGGAGAAATATAGAAGCCATATTTCATGTCAAGGTCACGAGCCGCCTCGGCAAAGTCGCGCGGTATGTTTACAGCACGGCCATACTCGTTCCCGGAGTTTGTGACATTGTGGTCGGTCGTCTCGGTGGGCCACAGGCAGAATCCATCGTGGTGCTTCACCACAGCGATACCGCCACGCATACCTGCAGCCTTGGCTGTCTCAAGCCATTGGCGTGGGTTGGGAGCCGCAGTGGGAGCAAAAGTCTTGCGGTCTTCGTCTCCGTTTCCCCACTCAAGCCCGGTGTAGGTATTCATGCCATAATGGAAGAATGCATAATACTCCGTTTCCTGCCATTTGAGCTGGCGAGGATGAGGTACTGGGTGTACGGGGAGCGGCTCATTGTCGGGGTTGGGTAACTGTTGCTCTACAAGGGAGAGAGAGGTCTGCGCATAAAAGCACGCGGGGAGTGCAGTAAGGCTCATGCAGAGGCCAATGCGTAGGAAGTGTTTTTTCATCGTATTAAATAATTTATTGAATCTCATCTGCAAAGATACAAGAAAAAACATTTACTCCAATAGCGGAAAAAGCAAATCGCACCATAGGCAATGTCTATAGTGCGATTATGTATGCAAATGAGGCTTTGTCCTTACTTGACAAACATCTATTGATACACCTTATATATAATTAGGTGTAGGAAGACTATGTTCTCAACTTGAGTCCCGCAAAGATAGTATCGGGCTTGAACGCAAATACCGAAGCCATCTCACCCGACATGCAGAAACCACATTGATTGCATTTGTCGGTACCGTCGCCTACACAGAGCCCACGGCTTCCATCGGGATAGATAAAGTTGGTCACCCAGCAACGCTTGGTAAACTTACCGGTCTTCATAAGCTTCAGTCCCGACTTGGAGTTCATGATGGGATAGCCCTTCTTCTTATATTCAAGCACACGGTCGATAATCTCAGCACGCTTGTCCATATCTAAAGCGAGGTACTCGGTTCCCTCAAACGGAGTGTGGAAGTTGATGGAAATTTGTTCGATGGCCGGATTGTTCTTGGCATACTCAATGGTATCGTCCACTGCGGTGTAGTTGAGTGTGTTGACAACCATATTAACGCTCAAGTGCTTGTGGCCACACTCTGCGATATTTTTTTCCAACTTGGCGAAGGTGCCCTTACCACGTACCTCCTCATGGTACTTGCCTATTCCATCGAGGCTCACCCAAATGGAATCGGCTGTGGATCCCTTGAAGGGAAGCTGGGCATTGGTAGTAATGGTACATGAGAAGAAACCGATCTCCTTGGCCAAAGCGATGAGGTCGTTGATACGCTTGTCGCCATCTTTCCAGATGGTAACCTCGCCACCTTCAAAATCCACAAAGCGTGAACCTTGGTCATAAGAGTATTGCAGATGTTCGCGCACCTGCTCATAAGTCATGTTATGCGGATTCTTGAGTTCATACACACTGCAGTGCTTGCAGCGCAGATTACAGATGTCAGAGATGAAGAGTACAGTCTGCAACGGTGCACGACGACCGAAGAAACGCGCCCGAATGAACCACCAGGCAAGATAAAAGAGTTTACGCATGTTATTTGTGAGTTTTTAAGTTTTCAAATTCCTTGAGTTAATATTACTTTACAATGAAGTTTACCACGATGATGATGAAGCAGAACATGGTTACGATGTTGCGTGCTGTGAGCCAGCGCAGCATGAACCAGTCGAGCCCGGCCTGACGGAAACGCTCAAAGTCGCCCATCGGTCCCATCCATCGCTTGGGCTCCAAAGATGTCTCTCTATGATTGACAAAATCACGAAGCGACCCTACCAGCCACAGCGATACAGGCTGTACCAACAGCACAGCCAAGTATGCCCAATGGAGCAAGCCCAACACCACACCCACCACGATGATGAGGTAAGGAGTTACATTGATAAATGTCGAGAGGGCTATCTGCCCACTATTGCCGCCCATAAGGTGAGCCATGGTGGTCTTGCCCATCTTCTTGTCGGGCACAGCATCGAGTACCGAGTGTGAGTACACGATATTCGTCACCAGCAGTCCGACAGCCGTAGAGAGCAGCCATATCTTCCAGTCTACGATACCCGTCACCGAGTAATACACACCACTCATCATCAGCGGACCGAACATAACAAAGATGACCAGTTCGCCCAAGCCACGGAAACTGAGCTTCAGTGGACCACCCGAATAAGAGACACCTATCAGCAGTGCTGCCAACACCCAGAGCAGGATTATCCATCCACGAATAGCCAATACGACCACACCCGTCACAGCGGCGATACCCAAGAAACAGGCAATAGCTACAAGCAGTTGCTTCACCGTAGCCTCACCCGAGGTCAGGTAGGGATACTTCACCATACGGCCACGGAAACCTTCACCCACCACCTCTTTACGAGCTTCGGCCGAGCCTACACGATAGTCGAAATAGTCATCAAGCAGATTCATACCCAAATGCAGGAACATGACACCCACCAATGCAGCCAGTGCGGCTATCCACGAAAATTCGGCATTGCCATACGAGAGAGCCACCGCTGTGATAGCCGGCAGCATACTTTGCGGCAACGATATAGGCCGCGCATTGTTGAACCAAGTTTTGAATGTATTCATAAACGATTGATTTTTCAGTGCAAAGGTACACATTATTCGTTGAATAGAGAAATTTACACTGAATTTATAAGACCTTCCGTCACGGCGGATATATCTTATCCGCCGTGACAGAGTATTAGGGCCTATGGCCTGCAATAGCTTCAAAGGGGTCAGAGACCCCTACTTCAACACTCACCCCCCTCGGATATTCAATATCCGAGGGAACGAAAGGTCATGGTTTTATCGTCACTATAGATTCTTGATTTACACGACTCAGTCGCAATCCTCTGCAAACTTAGAGTGACGACGGAAATCAGGCTTCAGTAGCGGCTAAGTTAAGGCTTCCTACAGGTGCCAAATTCAGGCACCTATAGGTCTTAGAATTTATCATCTATAGGTCTTTCGAAACAAGACCTGTAGAGGGCTTTATCGTCCGCCGATGTAACGTAATTAATACCTCGACAAAAGGAATATTCCAAGACTTGGAATATATATTGCCAGTCTTGGAATGAATATTGCCAGTCTTGGAATATAGAACATCTGGCGCAAAGCGTAAAAGTTCTCTGTATGTTAACGATTTTGGTTGCCTGTTATCAGCCTTATTTGTAGTCTGGGTTGCCTGAGTTAAACCTTATTTTTAATAATTGTTGCCTGTTTTATCTTTAGTCATAAATTAAGTTTACCTTTTTTGTCAGCACCCTCGGATATTGGATATCCGAGAACCGATGCTTTCATATCGCGTCGGCCGTCGTTCCTGAGTGTCTGGGTCTGTGACCCACTTCTACAAGCACTTCCTATGGTTTTTTACCCGTGTGTGAAAAATCTTTTCGTTTTCCTTTCTTTTATCCATAAAAAGGGGGTAACTTTGCAGACGCTAAGGATTTTTAGCGATTTTTAAGGTATTCGAATAAAGGTTTTAGGTTATCAGGAACGAAAGATTAGGACATCATGGAATGGTTGGTTAATTTGTTCACAGGTAGTGGTGTAGCCCACTCTGTATTCATTGTAGCCCTTGTTGTCGCCGGAGGGCTTTGTCTCAACAAAATCAAGTTTGGCGGTGTGGCGCTCGGTGTCACATGGATTCTCTTCGTGGGTATTCTTGCCGGTCATTTGGGCTTCGTGCTTGACCCCACTACGGCTCACTTCGTCAAGGAGTTTGGCCTTATCCTCTTTATCTACTCCATTGGTCTGGAGGTAGGTCCCGGATTCTTTTCCTCGTTCCGTAAGGGAGGTGTCACGCTCAATATGCTCGCGGCAGGTATCGTGTTGCTGGGATGCTGCGTCACCTACGCTATCCACCTCATCACGGGACAGGATCTCATCAGCATGATTGGTGTGCTCAGCGGTGCCGTGACAAACACGCCCGGTATGGGTGCTGCCCAGCAGACCTTCTTCGACATGACGGGAGAGAGCAACACCACCATCGCCCAAGGCTATGCCGTGGCCTATCCGCTTGGCGTAGTGGGCATCATACTCTGCATCATAGTACTGAAGCATATCTTCCGTGTCAATTTCGACAACGAACGCCGTATCATGATGGAACGCAACAAGGAGAATGCCGAGTCGCTCGATGCCGTCACCCTTGAGGTGCACAATGACTCCGTATGCGGACATACCATCCGTGAGATACAGGAACTCTTCGGACGCAAATGTGTCATCACCCGTGTGCTCCACGAGCAGACTCATGATATTGAGTTGGCCGAGTCGACCACCAAGCTGGGCATGGGCGACAAACTCTTCCTTGTGGCTAGCCCGCTCGAGATAGAGGCGCTGACACTGCTCATCGGACCCCGTATAGACATGAACATGGCCGAGTGGGATGCCATTGAGGCCAACAACCTCACGGCTGAACGCTTCGTCATTACCAACCCGAGCATCAACGGTAAACGCTTGGGTGACCTCAAGCTGCGTCAGACCTTCAACGTCACCATCTCGCGCATCAGCCGTGCCGGTGTGGACCTTATCGCTGACCCGCACCTGCTGCTCCAGTTGGGCGACCGTGTGGTTGTAGTGGGCAAGCCAGACAGCATCAAGAAGATAGGTAAGTTCATGGGCAACTCGGTGAAGCGTCTCGAAGAACCCAACCTCGCAGCCATCTTCCTCGGCATCGCATTGGGTGTGGTGTTAGGTTCGCTGCCCATTTTCATCCCCAGCGTGCCGGTGCCCGTAAAGCTCGGCCTTGCAGGCGGTCCGCTTATCGTATCTATCCTCATCAGTAAGTTCGGCCCGCAGCTCAAGCTCGTTACCTACACCACTTCGTCGGCCAATAAGATGATACGTCAGATAGGTATTACCCTCTTCCTCGCTTCGGTAGGTATCGGTGCCGGAGACGGGTTCATCGACACCATTATGAATGGCGGTTATTGGTGGATTCTCTATGGTTTCCTCATTACCGTCATCCCCTGCCTCGTTATCGGTGTCATTGCCCGCAAAGGGTGCAAGCTCAGCTATTTTACTATTGCCGGACTCATCTCGGGTGCCATGACCGACCCTCCAGCCCTTGCCTACAGCAATGAGGTGTGTGGCAACAATCAGGCCTCGGTAGCTTACTCTACCGTATATCCGCTCACGATGTTCCTCCGCGTAGTGACAGCACAGATACTTGTGCTCATGGCATTGTAAGAAAAGTTTTTTTGAGGTTGTCCTTTCCCCACCTTTAATGCCTCTCTGAAGGCTTGGTAAATTGGGCTACGGCTTGGAAAACGCAAACTCTATTGCAGTTTTCCAAGCCGTAGCATTACTTTTCCGCCAATCCCCCAAATTGATACTATAGCGTCAGTTTCAATATATCTTTGGCATTATGTATGATATGGTCTGCACCATTGACCCGGAGTTCCTCCTCGTCGCGGAATCCCCAGATGACACCTGCGCTTTCGACCGATGCGTTGCGGGCGGTCTGCATATCTACACCGGAATCGCCTACGTATAAGGCTCGTGCACGGGAGATACCCGTCACGGAAAGTATATCGTTTACAATCGCGGGGTCGGGCTTGATGGGTATGCCTTCGCGTTGGCCATACACGGCAGCAAAGCGTATGTCGGGGAAGAAGTGGCCGACGAGTTTGGCTGTGGCTTGTTGGTATTTGTTGGAGGCAACAGCAAGCCGTATGCCTTGGTTCTGCAAGTGGGTGAGCAACTCTACGATACCAGGATAGGGGCGGCTGTCATCGGCGTTGTGTTCATTATAGTAGGGAATGAAGAGGGCGCGTATGTGCTGAACGTTCTCCTCGGTACGTGCCTCTTCGGGCAGGGCTCGGGCAAAGAGTTTATTGATGCCGTTGCCAACAAAGCGGTAGTAGGCTTCGGTGGGGTGGGGAGGATAGCCGCATCTTACCAACGCCTGATTGGTGGCGTTGGCCAAATCGGCTACAGTGTCGAGTAGGGTGCCGTCAAGGTCGAAGATAACCAGCTGCTTATTCATCTTTTTTTATTTCTATGGGGTTCTTAAGTTGCTGTACCCATGCTTCTACCCATCGGAACCAGTCCTCGGCACTATGTATGCGGCTCTGTTCCTCCTTGTCGGAGACAAAGGCTATATGATAGGTGAAGGATAGCTCCTTGGAGCGGCTGCGTGCCTTGTCGCCCAAGAGGTAGAGTATGTTTTCTGCGTTGTCGGGTTCGCCTATCACATTGCGTTGTGGAATGCTGACGGCTATGCCGAGTATCTCTTTCTTGCGGTTGAGGGTGTCCTTCTTTCCGGCAGGCCAGTTGTCGCCCCACACGGCTGCAGTGCCTATATGGTCGGTATATGCCTGGAAGTTGTCTACCTTGATGAGGCCGGTGCAGAAAGGATCGTCAAGCGGCTTGTCGCCCTTGATGCATACGTCGACCTGTACGTCGCGGTGACCTCCGTAGAGGGTGTAGCGTAGGGTGAGGTCGAGGGGTTGCCTGCCGTAGTACCAATCCTCGTCGTGTATCTCCACTACAGTGCGTAAGGGACCGTAAGCAAGGATACGTTCGGTGCGCGACTTGACGGGCTGTATATATGATGGCTTGCCATCGGTGTAGCCGCGGAAGGTGCCGAGAGCACAGGTGGTGCCAGCCCATAGAATGTCGTCGCCGTAGCCGCCGGCCAGGTGTTCGGGGGTGGGGTAGAACTGCGTTTGCTCTATCTCTAACTGCTGCTTGCGCTTGCCATAGATGTCTACTGTCTGGCGTTCGTCGAAGTAGAGTCGGTATGCTACAAGCTTTGACTCGAAGGCAGGCCCGTGGTGGTGCAGGTTGTTGTATACGTTGACATCACCGGGTACCGTGAGTGATTGTATGGGCTTGTGCCCCTTTTGCTTGTCGCTCAGCAACATCTCGGCAAACACTTGGGCTGGATAGCGGTCGGGCTTGGCCGTCTGACTCAGTTCGATGGTTACTTCACGTTCTTCGCGGTTGGGGATGTCGAGGAGGAAGACCAGTTCTTCGTTGAGGCCATCGCCGTCGAGGTCGTCGAGTTGTGAGGGGATCTCTACTTCGGTTTGTGTGTCTTCGTCCCATACACATACGGTAGCCGACTGGTAGTGTGCGGCTTGCTGCTCTGCGGTGAGGTTAAGCACAATGGGCACATTGGCCTTGTCGTGGGGCGAGGGGTTACTTACCGTGTATTTGAGCTGCTCGGTGCTGCTCTGCCCCACGATGTTGAGACAGAGCAGACAGGCGAGGCTTGTTGTGATTGCTTTCATATTATAGTTCAATAGCTTGCAGTTTGCCGATTTGGGCATAATTGTTGCCGTTGATAGTTACATTTCTTACACCACTCATGCGAATGGCCGGGCTACTATCCTTGGTCTCAATCTTCAGGTTGTTGATGGTAATATCTTTAGCCTCTTGGAACACGGCTCCTTCCTTGGCATCGGTGATGATGATGTTGTTTAGGTTGATGTTGGCGATGCGCATCTCGGGCAATCCGTTGAAGAAGATGGCACGTCCCGCACCCTTGCAGGTTACGTTGTCGATGTAGATGTTACGGAAGATGGGCGTCTCCTCCGTTACAGGAAGCAGATTGTCTGCCCTGTTACCCTCTTCGTCATAATTGATCTCCTCACGCGACTTGCCGCTATAGAAGAGGTTGAAGATGAGCGCCTCGGCAGGGATGTTTATCATGTTGATGTTGCTGATGTAGATGTTCTCTACGAGTCCGCCACGGCCGCGGCAGCTCTTGAAACGCAAGCCAACATCGGTGCCCATAAAGGTACAATTGTCTACAAAGATGTTTTGTACGCCACCACTCATCTCGCTGCCTATGACAAAGCCCCCATGGCCATGCAGCACGACATTGTTTTGTATGATGACATTCTTGCAGGGTTCGCCACGACGGCGGCCGTCTTCATCCTTGCCCGACTTGAGGCAGATGGCATCGTCACCTGCATCGAAGTGGCAATTGGCAATGATGGCATTGGTGCATGACTCCAAGTCGAGGGCATCGCCATTCTGCGAATACCAGGGGTTGACTACTGTTACCTTATTAAAGGTAATATGGTCGCAGGAGCGCGGATGCAAGCACCAGGCAGGTGAATTCTTGAAGGTGCATCCTTCGATAAGCACGCGCTTGCATTTCACGATGTTGAGCAATACGGGACGCAGCCAGTCGCGGATGCTGTTCCACTCCTCTTCGGTCTCGATGCCTACAGGGTTGTTGAAGTTGATGCAAGCTTTCATCCCTTTGATTGACCCTTCACTTGGATACCAGGTGGTGCCTTCCACAATACCTCCTTTGCGGATGAGCTTGTTCCATTGGCTTTCGGTCAGCTTGCTTTTCTTGACAGCTCGCCAGGTATCTCCATTGCCGTCAAATGTGCCGTGGCCGGTGATGGCTATGTTCTCGCAGTTCCAAGCTGAGATAGGTGATTGGCAGCGGCGGGTATCGAGACCCTCAAAACTGGTTTTGATGATGGGATATAGCGAGTGGTCACCAGAGAAGTATACCAGTGCGTTATGCTCTGTGTGGAGGTTTACGTTGCTCTTCATCTCGATGGGACCGGTAATCCATAAGCCTTCAGGAATGACTACGGTACCGCCGCCTTTCTCACTTACATGCGTGATGGCTTCGTTGATGGCCTCTGTGTTCAAGGCTATACCGTCGCCAATGGCTCCGAACTCTACGATACTCACCGTATAGTCGGGGAAGGTAGGGAGCTGCACCTCTCCCATCTCGAAGGGAAGACGCTCGTATACAGCTTTGTCGATAGGATAACTCTCTTCTTTCTTGCTTGAACAACTGGCAAATAGTGCGGTGGCAGCTGCAATCAGGATGTGAAAATAGTTCTTTTTCATAATGGCATGTTGATAAGGTTGTTCCTGCTTTTCTCACGTTTTGCAAAGATACATGTTTATTTCTATATAAATGAAAATTGGAATGAGGATTTGACAATAACGTCGAAACTTTATACCTTTGTTGCCGAATATCAATCAATACAAAAATGGAAACAGCATTGTACCTCATTCCCTGTACTTTGGGTGACACACCTATAGAAAAGGTGTTGCCGTCATATAACCGTGACATTATTGTCGGTATCAGCCATTTTATAGTTGAAGATGTGCGCACGGCCCGTCGTTTCCTTAAGAAGGTGGAGCGCGAAATCAATATTGACGATCTGACCTTTTATGAACTGAATAAGCATACATCGCCCGAGGCCATTGTTTCGTACCTCAGACCGCTGCAGGAAGGGATGCCGATGGGAGTGATCTCGGAGGCGGGATGTCCGGCTGTAGCCGATCCTGGTGCCGATGTAGTGGCTATTGCACAGCGCAAGCGCTTGAGAGTGGTTCCGCTGGTGGGACCGTCGAGTATCATTCTCAGCGTGATGGTATCGGGGTTCAATGGACAGAGTTTCGCGTTTCATGGCTATTTGCCTATTGATGCAGGCGAACGTGCAAAAACACTGAAGCATTTGGAGGCACGTGCCTACTCGGAGCATCAGACCCAGCTTTTTATAGAGACTCCTTATCGGAATATGAAGATGTTTGATGATATCATCCGCACGTGCCGTCCCCAAACGAAACTGTGTGTGGCGGCCAATCTCACATGCGAAGGGGAATATGCGGTGACACGCACGGTGGCCGAATGGAGAGGGCAGCGCCCTCCAATAGACAAGATCCCTTGCATATTCCTTATATATAAATAAAGCAAAGGGCATATCACGCATGATATGCCCTTTGCTCATGAATGTTTTAATGGTTGTTTAAAGATTGGATATTGGTTATTTCTTGTTGGCATCGTAGCGTGCATTCAGCCCGTCGATAATCTCTTGGGTGATGTTCATGTCGCTGTCGATGTAGAGAATGTTGTCGCCAAGGCGGCTGAGGATTACGTTGTAGCCCTTTACCTTGTTATAGGCGTTGATGAATGCATTGATTGAGTCGCGGAAGAGCACATTGTTCTTGTTGTTCTCTATGGCGAGCTCGTTGCCCAAGCGTTCTTGCAAGAGTTCCAGATCTTCGCGTTGCTTCAATATGCGGCTTTGTTCTGACTCGGCTCTTTCGCGTGTGGCAAACGCGTTGTTGTTGAGCTTGCGCTCAAACTCCTCATAGTCTGCCTGCAACTTCTTGGCCTTTTCGTTGAGGGTGGCGCGAATATTCTCTTCTTTGCGTATCATCTCTTCGTTGAGCTGTATCCATAGCTTGTAGTTCGTGAGCAGGGTGTCGATGTCTACGTAGGCGATTCTCAGAGCTGGGGTAGTGTCGCATACGACAGGAGCTGCCGTGGGGACTGCCTGTTGGGGAGCATTGTTGCATTGAGTGAATGTCAGCATGAGAACTGACGCGCAAAGCGCGGTAACGATAGTTTTTTTCATTGTTTTATGTTGTTTTTAATTACTCGGTTTCCGTTTCGTGACGTCTGTTTTCCTTCACTGCCATACGATTCTCGCGTTGTGCCTGCCTGTCCTGTGTTTGGGCACTGGTGATGCCCCGTTCACGCAAGTGCTTGTTGCCGCAAACGTGGGTGTTGGGGAAGCGTCCGTTCTTCTTTATCAGAATGGTAACACACATTAACACCATGCAGACTGCAATTATTAGCAGAGATATTAGGAATAAACGTGCCATTTTCTTATCTTTGCCTTTTTGAGATGCAAAGATACAACAAACGAGCGAATAAAACTTGCTTTACGTGCAACTTTTACCTTTTTTAAGTGTATAAACCATTATAATATGATTAGAATGAAGACAGAAAACTTGAAACCTGCAGCCCTGTTCGGCTATTTTGAAGAGATTTGTGGCATTCCCCGTCCATCGAAGCATGAGGAAAAGATGACCGCTTATTTGAAGGCTTTCGGTGAGTCGCGTGGACTGGCTACCAAGGTCGATGAGGCAGGCAATGTCGTTATCAGCAAGCCCGCCACTCCGGGCATGGAGAATCGTAAGACCATCATTCTGCAATCGCACATGGATATGGTGTGCGAGAGCAATAAAGGTGTGAACCATGATTTTCTTGCCGACCCCATCCGGCTCGTCATCGATGGTGAATGGCTCAAGGCCGATGGTACTACTCTCGGTGCCGACAATGGTATTGGCGTAGCGGCTGCACTGGCCGTGCTTACTGACGATAGTATTAAACACGGTCCCGTAGAATGTGTGTTTACGGTTGACGAAGAAACTGGTCTCACTGGTGCTATGGCCATGCAGAGTGGCTTTATGAACGGTGATATCCTGCTCAACCTCGACTCTGAGGATGAAGGTGAAATCTTTATTGGCTGTGCCGGTGGAGTGCGCACTGATGCTACCTTTAAATATGGGGAGGTGGATGTTCCTGCTGATTATTTCCATTTCAAGGTGACGGTGAGCAATCTCCTCGGCGGACATAGTGGTGACGACATCAACAGGGGACACGCCAATGCCAATAAGGTACTCAACCGCTTCCTTCTTGCTGCAGCCGAGAAGTACGACCTCTATCTCACTTATATTGAGGGTGGGAATAAGCATAATGCCATTCCTCGAGAAGCTTGTGCTGTATGTGCCGTTCCTATGAAAGACAAGGAGAGCGTGCGTGTAGACTTTAACGTGTTTGCCTCTGAAGTAGAGGCTGAATATGCGGCCATTGAAACTAAGGCTCAGTTTACCATGGAATCAACCGATGCAATGACTGCGGCTATGGACAAGGACACTATGCTCCGCCTCTTGCGTGCCCTGCATGGAGTGTTCAACGGTGTGTTTGCCATGAGCAACGATGTCCCCGGCCTCGTAGAGACTTCGAGCAATCTCGCTTCGATACGTATGGCTGATGGCGATGTGAAGATTGTGCTTTCGCAGCGTAGTTCTGCCGCTTCGGGAAAGAAGGATGTGGCCGACTCGGTGCGTGCCGTGTTCGAGCTGGCTGGTGCCGAGGTGGAAGTCGGTGAAGGCTATCCTGGCTGGAAACCCAACGCCAAGTCTGAGATCTTGCAGATTGCTATCGCCACCTACAAGCAACTTTTCGATAAGGAACCCAAGGTGAAGGCCATCCATGCCGGTCTCGAGTGCGGACTCTTTCTCGAGAAGTATCCTCATTTGGATATGATTTCCTTTGGCCCCACCATGCGTGGTGTGCATTCACCCGATGAACGCTTGCTTATCCCTACTGTGGAACTCTGGTGGCATCACCTTGTAGCCGTGCTTGAGGCTGCACCGATGAGATGACAAAGAGTTATCAAAATAAATAGAGGAGTTGCCCGAAGGCAACTCCTCTATTGTATAGTATAGTTGAACTTACGCCTCTTCCACAGCAGCCTGAGCAGCAGCAAGACGTGCGATGGGCACGCGGAAGGGTGAGCAAGATACGTAGTTGAGACCTACCTTGTGGCAGAACTTAACTGATGAGGGCTCACCACCGTGCTCGCCACAGATACCGCACTTCAGTTCAGGACGAACTGCGCGACCTCTCTCAACGGCCATCTCTACGAGCTGACCTACACCGTTCTGGTCAAGTACCTGGAAGGGGTCTACCTTCAAGATCTTCTTCTCCAAGTATACGGGGAGGAATGAAGCAATATCGTCACGTGAATAACCGAAGGTCATCTGAGTCAAGTCGTTAGTACCGAATGAGAAGTACTCTGCACGGCTTGCGATGCGGTTAGCTGTAAGAGCTGCACGAGGAATCTCAATCATGGTTCCTACCTTGAAGTCAACGCTTACACCTTCCTCTGCGAAGAGGGCAGCAGCAGTCTCACGGATTACCTTCTCCTGAGCCTCAAACTCATAAAGAATACCAGTCAGAGGTACCATGATTTCGGGGATGGGGTTGTAACCCTCCTTCTTCAACTGAACAGCTGCACCAAGGATGGCACGAGTCTGCATCTCAGTGATTTCAGGATAGGTGTTACCCAAACGGCAACCGCGGTGGCCGAGCATCGGGTTAGCCTCGCAGAGGCTGTCAACACGCTGCTTGATGTACTCTACAGTAACGCCCATAGCCTTGGCCATCTCTTCCTGACCCTTGAGATCGTGGGGTACGAATTCGTGCAAAGGAGGATCGAGCAGACGTACGTTCACGGGGCAGCCGTCCATAGCCTTGAAGATGCCGTAGAAGTCAGCCTTCTGGTAGGGCAGCAACTTGGCAAGAGCAGCCTTGCGACCTTCTGCATCCTGAGAAAGGATCATCTCACGCATTGCTACAATCTTTTCTGCCTCGAAGAACATGTGCTCGGTACGGCAAAGACCGATACCTACAGCACCGAAGTCGCGAGCAACCTGTGCATCGTGGGGAGTATCGGCGTTGGTGCGAACAACGAGCTTGGTATACTTCTCGCAAAGAGCCATCAAATCAGCGAAATCGCCTGAAAGCTCTGCTGCCTTTGTCTCAACCTGACCGTTGTAGATCTCGCCTGTTGTACCGTTGAGTGAGATGAAGTCCCCCTCCTTCAATACGATACCGTCAACCTCTACAGTGCGTGCCTTGTAGTCGATGTTCAAAGCTCCTGCACCTGATACGCAGCACTTACCCATACCACGAGCAACTACGGCTGCGTGAGAGGTCATACCGCCACGAGCAGTCAAGATACCCTCGGCAACGGCCATACCGGCGAGATCCTCGGGAGATGTTTCGATACGAACCATGATTACCTTCTTGCCGTCCTCAGCCCACTTAGCGGCATCGTCAGCGAAGAATACAATCTGACCGGTAGCAGCACCTGGAGATGCGGGAAGACCGCGGGTCAGCACCTTGGCGCTTGCAAGAGCCTTCTTGTCGAATACGGGGTGGAGAAGTTCATCGAGTTTGTTGGGCTCGCAACGCTTGATAGCTGTCTTCTCGTCGATGAGACCTTCGCGGAGCAAATCCATTGCAATCTTCACCATTGCAGAACCTGTACGCTTACCGTTACGTGTTTGGAGGAACCAGAGTTTGCCTTCCTGTACGGTGAACTCCATATCCTGCATATCGCGATAGTGGTTCTCAAGTTTGTTCTGGAGAGCATCGAGCTCCTTGTAAATCTCGGGCATGGCCTCCTCCATAGAAGGATACTTAGCTACGCGCTCTTCTTCGCTGATGCCAGCACGCTCAGCCCAACGCTGTGAACCAATCTTGGTAATCTGCTGCGGTGTGCGGATACCGGCTACTACGTCCTCACCCTGTGCATTGATGAGGTACTCACCGTTGAAGAGGTTCTCACCGTTACCTGCGTCACGGCTGAAGCATACACCAGTAGCAGAGGTCTCACCCATGTTTCCGAATACCATGGCCTGTACGTTTACTGCGGTACCCCACTCTGCGGGAATACCTTCCATCTTACGATAGAGGATAGCACGCTCGTTCATCCAGCTGTCGAATACAGCGCAGATAGCACCCCAGAGTTGCTCGTAAGCATCGGTGGGGAAGTCCTGACCTGTCTGATCCTTAACGGCAGCCTTGAACTTCTTAACCAACTCCTTGAGGTCTTCTACCTCGAGCTCATTATCAAGTTTCACACCCTTAGCTTCTTTCACCTCTTCGATGATAGCCTCGAACGGATCGATATCTTCTTTGTTAACCGGCTTCATACCCAATACAACGTCACCGTACATCTGTACGAAACGACGGTATGAGTCCCATGCAAAGCGTGCATTGCCAGTCTTGCGTACCATGCCTTCAACTACTTCGTCGTTCAAACCGAGGTTGAGGATAGTATCCATCATACCGGGCATTGAAGCGCGAGCACCTGAACGTACTGATACCAACAGAGGGTTCTCTACATCACCGAACTTAGAGTTCATCAAGGTCTCGATGTGTGCTACAGCAGCATGTACATCGTCCTTTAACAACTCTACTACTTCGTCCTTGCCTAAACGATAGTAATCGTTACAAGTGTCTGTGGTAATGGTGAAACCGGGAGGCACGGGCACACCAATCAAGTTCATCTCGGCCAGATTGGCACCTTTACCACCGAGCAGATTTCTCATGTCTGCCTTACCTTCGGCCTTACCGTTACCGAATAAGTAAACTCTTTTTTCGCTCATAATTTAGTTAATTATTAAGTGTAAAATATGATAGTTGTGTAATAGTCATATATAAATCATGGTATACGTTGCCTATTAACAGAGCAAAGATAGAGCATTTTTGTGAAATGATGAAATTATCAAGTAAAAATGTGCTTCCAATTTATTGTTTTCTTTGTTTTTTCACAAGGGTCGATAAATAAGAAACTCCCGCCAAGATACTTGACGGGAGTGATTTTTTTTGTAATGCTTCTGATTAAGCTTCTTCGGCGGGAGCCTCTTCAGTAGCTGCCTCTGCAGCAGCTTCGGCCTCTGCCAACTTAGCGGCTGCCTTTTTCTCAGCTACCTTCTGAGCGATAGCTTCGTTTACCTTCTTCTCGGCTTCGAGGGCAGCCTTAGTGGCTTCGCGCTTAGCCTGCTCATTTTTGCTTACGATAGCGGCGAGGTTGGCCTGCTTGTTGTTCTTCCAAGCCTCGAAACGTGCCTGAGCGGTAGCTTCGTCAAATGCACCCTTCTTAATACCGCCTTGGAGGTGCTTCATCATATACACACCTTCTCGAGAAAGAATATTACGTGCGGTATCGGTAGGCTGAGCACCTACATTTACCCAATACAATGCTCTCTCGAAATTCAAATCTACTGTGGCAGGATCGGTATTGGGGTTATAAGTACCGATCTTTTCAATAAATTTTCCATCACGTGGAGCTCTTGCATCAGCAATTACGATAGAGTAGAACGCATAGTCCTTGTGACCTCTTCTCTGCAATCTGATTTTTGTTGCCATTTCTTGTTAATTTTTAATTAGTTGATGATTTGAATATGCTAACATCCCGTGTTAGCGGCTGCAAAATTAGTGCAAGGTGAATGAAAAAACAAATTTTTATTTGAGTTTTTCTAAGCCGTAGCCTAAATTCTTCTTGTGTAGCAAGATGAAATTGATGCAATCTGCATGAAATGTCATATTTATTTGGTAATTCTTGGATAATCTTTCAATTTGAAATCGTTGATAGCCTTGATTACCTCCTGTACTTTAGTTTGGCTCATTGTAGGACCTATGGGGAGGGATAGTTCGGTGCGGTGTATTTGCTCGGTGATGGGCAGTGATAAATGGGCGTACTCCTTGTAGCATTCCTGCTGATGGGGTGGAATGGGGTAGTGGATGAGAGTTTCGATACCGTAGGCCTTGAGGTGCTGTTGCAGGTGGTCGCGCTCATCGCAGAAAATGGGGAAGAGGTGGTAAACGTTGTGCTCGGGATCAACATGGCGCGGAAGGTGGATGAGCGGGTTGTCTATACCTCTGTAATATAGTTCAGCTATGGTGGCGCGGTGGTGATTATCAGCATCGAGGTGGGGTAGCTTGGCAGCGAGCACGGCGGCTTGTAACTCGTCGATACGGCTATTGTACCCGGTGTAGTGGAATATATACTTTTCGCTTGAACCGTAGTTGCCTAAGGCACGTATCGTAGTTGCTAACTCGTCATCGTCGGTGGTGACGCATCCTGCATCCCCCAATGCTCCGAGGTTCTTGCCTGGGTAGAAGCTGTGGCCGGCGGCATGGCCGAGGGAGCCAGTTCTGGCTCTCCTTACAACCTCCCCTTGGGGGGAGGTGCTTTGTGTATGGTCTCCCTTTCTGGGAAAAGTGGGGGGAGCACTACATCCATGTGCTTGTGCATTATCCTCTATCAACAACAGGTTATACTTGTGGCATAGGTCGCCTATGTGTGACGTGTAGGCGCAACGGCCGTAGAGGTGCACGATGAGGATAGCGCGGGTGCGGGGTGTGATGGCTTGCTCTATCAGTGTTTCGTCGATTTGTAGTGTTTGGGCATCGGGTTCCACGAAGATGGGAGTGAGGCGGTTGTCTGTGACGGCCAAGATGCTGGCGATGTAGGTGTTGGCGGGTACTATCACCTCGTCTCCTTCGTGGAGGTGCCCCATTTCGATGTAGGCACGGAAGATGAGGCGCAGGGCATCGAGTCCGTTACCGCATCCGATAGCATGGCGGCACCCGATGTAGTGGGCATAGTCGGCTTCGAAACGGCGGGTTTCCTCTCCACGGAGATACCAACCCGAGCGAGTGACGCGCAATATCGCCTCTTCTATCTTGGTTCCGTGGGCTTCGTTCATGGCTTGTATGTCGAGAAACTTGATCATATTTTAGGGCGTTTTCTTGTTTTTCTTAGAGAATTCGGAGGCTTCCAAAAACTCAGATTTGTCCTAATGGCACCGAGTAGGCATCATACACTACTGCTCGCGCTCCGAATCCCTCTTTCTGGAAGATGAGCCCTTCGTTGAGCATGGAAGTGGTAGGCTCCATCGAGGTGCCTAAGTCGAGATAGGGTTTCGATGCATAGCGCTCTTCGGCTAAATAGGCGATGAGGCCGTCAAGGGCATGATGGTGGATACCCTCGTCCGATACGGCAAGATACTGGGTATGTGCCACCATGTCGGTCTCGTACACTACGGCGCCGGCAATGATGGCACCTTCGTGACGGGCTACGAAGAGGCGTATGTTGTCGGGGAAACGCGAGGCCAGCAGCTCTATCTCTTCGAGGGTGTGTACGGGTGTGGCATTGTGGCGGCTTTTGAGGACTGTCTTGAGCAGGGGCCAGAAGGTGCTCCACTCGTTACACTCTTCGTAGGTGAGGTGGCTTTTGCGCGACTTGGCAATGCTGCGTTTGCGCAGGGTGCGCATAGGTACTCGACGGTCGCGGCTGATGACCGAGGCCACGGAACGACCAGCGAGACGGGTATCCATACGGAAAAGGGCGTATAGGTCCTCTTCGTTAGGTACGCTATTATATATATAAGGTATGGGCTTGTATATCCACTCCATAGCTCCGAGGCACTGGGCAAACCACGAAGCGGCACAACTCATCATGTTGAGTGTTTCGATGGTGGTGGCGCTTTCCGATAGAAGGATGCCGCCGTAGGTAAGCCCGCCGTGTGAGGTCACCGTGTGCCGGTTTTTGTCCCAAGAGGCGGGCAACTGGCCTATGAGTTCACCACGCTTGTAGAACATCAGTGAACAATCGGTGAAGCGGTCGGCATGATAGTCCATATAGCCGCGCTTGTAGAGGAAGGTGCCGTTCTTGGCGCGGTCAACAAAGTCGTCCCACTCCTGAGCACAGGTGCTGTTATAGGGTTTCAGTTCCACTAACTTATCGCGAAACTCCTCGTAGTCGCTGATGTAGTCCTCTGCATCGAAGTGGTGTGAGGCCATCACCATAACTACCGTTCCTTCGGCAAAATTCTTTAGCTCATCCCATACGGTGGGAGCGATGAGTACACCTCGGTGTGGAGAGTCGAGGTGTATGGTGGTGCGCACTTCGCCGTCGTCGAGCATCAGATCGAAAGCGCCGTGTACTGCTATTACCACTTGGGCACAGTGTCCATGGGAATGCCCACCTCGCGAGCGGCAACCCGTGAGGCCGTATAGCCAAAACACCCGTTCGATGTGGAAAGGGATGTGTCCTTGGCTCTCGGCGAAGGAAAGTCCACCCCGCTCATCCATAAACCGGGGGAAATCGATGATGCGGCAACCGCGTGGCATTGTTTCGTGCTTTTCTGTGTCCATATTCTTCTATATGCTCCTTTCCTATTAACGAAAAAAGACAGGGAATCGTGTCTCCTCATTTTTTTTTACAAAGATACTAACAAACGAACGAGAAATATGAAATTTATTTCAATATTTTCACAGCGAGTGCAGTATATCTTCGCGATTACTTCAAAGAACTTGCATATTTTTGCTTTTCTTTTGTTCTGCAAGAATATTTTGTTTAATTTTGTCAAATATCGATAACTTATGGCCTGCTATAGCTAAAGCAGGCTTTTGACATGAAATAAAACTATGGCAAGAAAGAAAAAGGAACTCCCCCTTTTGGAGCAAGTCACGATAACTGATGTGGCGGCCGAGGGCAAAGCCTTGGCACGAGTAGATGATATGGTAGTATTCGTACCTTATGTGGTACCTGGCGATGTGGTGGATCTTCAGGTGAAGCGCAAGAAGCATAATTATGCTGAGGCGGTAGCGGTGAAGTTCCATGAGTGTTCGCCCTTGCGCAGAGAACCCTTTTGCAAGCATTTTGGTATATGTGGCGGATGCAAATGGCAGTGTCTTGAATATGAGGAGCAACTGCGCTACAAACAGAAACAGGTGACTGATAATCTCACTCGCATTGGCAAAATTGAATTGCCGGAGATTTCGCCTATTCTCGGTTCGGAGCAGACCCGCGAGTATCGCAATAAACTGGAGTTTACTTTCAGCAACAAGCGTTGGCTCACACAAGAAGAAGTGGAACGGGATGTCAGGTATGACCAAATGAATGCCGTGGGATTCCATATCCCGGGAGCTTTTGACAAGGTGCTTGCTATTGACGAGTGTCATCTCATGGACGACATCTGCAACCGTATACGCAACGGCGTGCGTGACTATGCTTATGAGCATGGCTACACATTCTTTGACTTGCGTAGTCAAGAAGGCATGTTGAGGAATATGATGATCCGTGTTGTGGATGAAGGCCCTGGCCTTATGGTAGTGATGCAGTTTAAGATTGTTGACCCTGCCGAGGAGGCTCTCATGAAACAACTGTTGCAGTATATGGCCGATACATGGCCCGAGATCACTTCCCTCATGTATGTCATCAACAACAAGTGCAACGACACTATTGGTGATCTCCCCGTATATACATTTAAGGGCGAAGACCATATCATAGAGCAGATGGAGGGACTGAAATTCAAGGTAGGTCCCAAATCGTTCTATCAAACCAATAGCCGCCAAGCCTATAATCTATATAAGGTAGCGCGTGAGTTTGCCGGACTCACTGGCAACGAGCTGGTGTATGACCTTTATACGGGAACGGGCACTATCGCGAACTTCGTGTCGCGTCAGGCGCGTCAGGTAATCGGTATCGAGTATGTACCCGAGGCTATCGAAGATGCCAAGGTGAACTCTGCTATCAACGGTATTGACAATACCCTTTTCTTTGCTGGTGATATGAAGGATATCCTCAATCAGGGGTTCATCAACCGGTATGGTCGTCCCGATGTGATCATTACCGACCCTCCCCGTGCCGGTATGCACGGCGATGTCATCGATACCATTCTTCTTGCCGAACCTAAGCGTATTGTCTACGTGAGCTGTAACCCTGCCACGCAGGCTCGTGATTTGAGCCTACTCGATGTGAAGTACCGTGTCGCCCGCGTACAGCCTGTAGATATGTTTCCTCACACGCATCATGTGGAGAATGTAGTGCTACTGGAGCTTAAGTAGCAGTCTGTGGCATTGAGCAAACATAAGTCCCTCCTGATGAATACTCTGAGAAAAATGCTATTGATGGCCTTACTGTCATGTGTGGCCTTTGCCGGATGTCAACATGAAGAAAAGTCATTGTCGGTAATTCCCATACCATTGGAGGTAGATTTGCGGAAAGGGGCATTCGTTCTGGACGGAAACACGAAGCTGTGGATTGATGCACCCGAAGAAGATAGGGACTTGTTGCAGGAGTGTATGGCTCGCTCGTTTTTGCAACTGGAGGCGGCGACCGAAAGGCCTGCGGGCAATGCGGTGATACTCGAGATCGTCGATTCATTGGTGCAGTTGAGCAGTCCCGAAGGGTATGCGATGACAGTGGCAAAGAGTGGTATAGTGGTGCAGGCTTTGTCTGGGGCTGGCCTTTTCTATGCTGTGCAGACTTTGCTACAGATGGTGGATAGGGGGCATGTGCCACTGGGACGTATCGTGGATGAACCACGATTGGCCTATCGGGGAATGATGCTCGATGTGTCGCGCCATTTTTTTGGGGTGGATTTTGTGAAAAAGCAGATTGCTGCGATGGCTTATTATAAACTCAACCATCTGCATTTGCATTTGACCGATGCTGCAGGATGGAGGGTGGAGATAATGCGTTATCCTCGACTGACGGAATTGGCAGCATGGCGTACGCATGCCCTATGGAAAGACTGGTGGAACAGTGAACGTCGGTATGCCGAAGAGGGTGCGGAACAGGCTTACGGGGGATATTACACGCAGGAGCAGATTCGCGAGATTGTAGAGTATGCCCGTAAACATTATATTACCGTGATTCCTGAAATAGAGATGCCGTCTCACTCCGAAGAGGTGCTCGCAGCCTATCCCGAGTTGTCGTGTTCGCAGGTACCTTATCGTGATTCTGATTTCTGTGTGGGCAACGAGCAGGTGTTTGAGTTTATCGAGAATGTGTTGACTGAAGTGATGGAGTTGTTCCCCTCGCAATACATACATATAGGTGGCGATGAGGCCAGCAAGCAGTCGTGGCAGAGTTGTCCGCGTTGTCAGGCTCGTATGGAAACGGAGGGGTTGACTGGGGCGGATGAGCTACAGAGCTATATGATACGTCGCGTAGAGTCCTTTTTGAACGGGCATGGGCGTAGCTTGCTGGGATGGGATGAGATACTCGATGGCGGTTTGGCCCCGAATGCAACGGTGATGTCGTGGCGTGGCACCGAAGGAGGTCTCAAGGCTATGGCTATGGGGCATCGTGCTATCATGACACCGGGCGAGTATTGCTATCTCGATGCTTATCAGGATGCTCCGCACACGCAACCTGAGGCTTTTGGGGGCTATTTAACGTTGCAGAAGGTGTATTCGTATGATCCTGTACCCGATAGCCTTTCGGTGACTCAGAAGAAGTTGCTCTATGGCGTGCAGGGGAACTTGTTTGCTGAGTATATTCCCACAGAGGAACATTTAGAGTATATGGCCTATCCTCGTATGCTGGCATTGGCCGAGGTGGCGTGGAGTGTGCCGGCGAATAAGGAATATGGGGACTTCCGTACTCGTGTCTTGGAGGCTGTTGATGAGTTGCGTGCCAAGGGGTATAATCCTTTCGATTTGCGGACAGAAGTGGGCAATCGTCCTGGTGCCGATAAACCGATAAGGCATCTTGGGGTTGGCAAACAGGTGGCCTATGTCGATGGCTCTGCCTACTATAGTGGTTATGCAGCAGGAGGGGATAGTGCCTTGGTCGACGGGCTTCGTGGCGGGTGGACCTATGGCGACAGGTGTTGGCAGGGATTCCTGGGATGTAAGGGTGTGGATGTGGTCATCGATCTCGGTGAGGTGATGCCTGTTGGCGCTGTCAGTGCCGATTTTATGCAGATATGTGGCCCTGGCGTTTTTATGCCTGTGCAAATAATTATATCTTCTTCTTTTGACGGAAAAAGTTTTACCGAACTGAAGCGTATTGACAACGAAGTGGTGCGAGATGATGCCGTCACCTTCAAAACCTTTGGATGGGAAGGGTGTGCTGATGCTCGTTATATACGTTATCAGGCAGTCCGTAGTGACTTTGGCGGTTTCCTGTTTGTGGATGAGGTGGTGGTCAACTGATACGTTTGCTATAGTTGGAGCTGGCTGTTGATAATTTAAAATAAAAAAAGAGGCCTAATGCCTTAGACCTCTAACTTGTGAGCGGAAAACGAGACTCGAACTCGCGACCCCAACCTTGGCAAGGTTGTGCTCTACCAACTGAGCTATTTCCGCAATCTTGCTTGCCCCTGCTTTTTCCGCATGAGCATTCCTCATCTTTTTTGTGAAGAGAATGAGACTCGAACTCACACGACCCAACGGTCACTACCCCCTCAAAGTAGCGCGTCTACCAATTCCGCCATCTCTCCATTTGTTCACTAAGTCAATACTCGTTTGGTTTGTGCCCAGAACAGGACTCGAACCTGCACGTCTCTCAACACTCGCACCTGAAACGAGCGCGTCTACCATTCCGCCACCTGGGCATACACCGACTCGTCGGTTGTAGACACAAATTCAAACTTGTGAGCGGAAAACGAGACTCGAACTCGCGACCCCAACCTTGGCAAGGTTGTGCTCTACCAACTGAGCTATTTCCGCAGTTACTTTCTTCAAAATATCAAAGAACAAACGGTGTTGTTCCGTTTTGCGAGTGCAAAGGTACTGCTTTTTTGTGAACCTCCAAACTTTTTTGAAGAAAAATTGCAGCTTTGTTGATTTTTTTTGGAAAATGGCGAGATTATGCCCTCAGAGTACATGCCATTGCTGATAAATATGTATCTTTGCGTATCGCACATTATTATAACTATAATCTCAAATGTATTGAATATGGAGAATATTGCACAACAACTGATGGCGTTGATCGATGCATCGCCTGTCAACTTTTTGGCTGCCGCTTATGTAGAGGAGCAGCTCAAGGCTGCCGGCTTCACGCATTTGGATGCCGCCAAACCCTTCCCGATGCTGATGCCTGGCAAAGGGTATTTCGTGACCAAGAACAATTCGGCCGTGTTTGCTTTCCGAATGGGAATGTCCCATCCTGCCGAGGCAGGCTTCAAACTCATCTGTGCACACAGCGACTCGCCCTGCTTCCGTGTGAAGCCTGCGGCCGAGATGCATACCGAGGGTGGGATGGTGAAACTCAATACCGAGGTGTATGGCGGCTCTATCCTTTATACATGGTTCGACCGTCCCCTCTCACTGGCAGGTCGTGTGCTTTTGCGCACAGCCAATCCCTTGAAGCCCGAGGTGCGCCGTCTCAAAATAGAGCGCCCGCTGCTCATCATACCTCATCTGGCCATCCATTTCAACCGTCAGGTCAATGAGGGTAACAAGCTGAGTAAGCAGGTGGATATGCTCCCCGTTATCGGTATCATCAACGACAAACTGGAGGCTGACAACCTGCTATTAAAAGTCGTGGCTGAAGAACTGGGTGCGCAGATGACCGATATCCTTGATTTCGATCTTTCGCTCTACGATACACAGAAAGCTGGACTCGTGGGGCTCAACAATGAGTTCATCTCTTGTGGCCGTCTCGACGATTTGGCTATGGTGCACGCCGGACTCTACGCACTGCTTCACAGCTCTGCAACTCCGATGACACAGGTGCTCGCCGTATTTGACAATGAGGAGACAGGCAGTGGCACCAAGCAAGGGGCTGCATCGCCCGTGTTGCGTAATCTCCTGGAGCGAGTAGTGACCAATGATGGCTGTGGTGCCGACGGACTGTACCGCGCCCTCGAACATTCGTTCATGATTTCGGCCGATATGGCTCATGCCTTGCATCCTAACTATCCAGGCAAGCACGACCCCACCAACCATCCCGTGATGGGTGGCGGTCCTGTCATCAAGATCAACGCCAATCAGAAGTATGTCACAGATGCTGAGTCGGCTGCTGTGTTTGCCGAGATATGCCGCTTGGCCGAGGTGCCCTGTCAGTACTTTGTGAACCACTCCGATATGGCTGGTGGCTCTACACTGGGTAATATCCTCACTTCGCAACTTCCGATGCGTGGTGTAGATATGGGCAATCCCATGTGGGGCATGCACTCGGTGCGCGAGACTGCTGCTGTGGCCGATCAAGAATATGCCTGCAAGGCGTTCACCACCTTCTTTAATTTGAAGTAGGCAATATGAAGGGGTGAAGATTTTTAATCACGCATAATCCCAAAAACGTTGGTATGTAAAAAATTGTGAACAGGTAATTGTGAATTCTCAATTTAATTACTAACTTTGTCCTCTAAAATATAAAATTCATTTTTATTCATTCATTTAAAGAGAATAGTAACATGGTTTATTCACATGAAGTAGAACACATGTGTGTTGTAAAGAAGGGTCCTAACCATGGTCCCGCTCCCATCCCTGAAGAGGGTAAGTGGGTACAATCAAAAGAGATCAAGGACATCTCAGGTTTGACACACGGTATCGGTTGGTGCGCACCCCAGCAGGGCGCATGTAAGCTCACCTTGAACGTGAAGGAAGGTATCATCCAGGAGGCATTGGTAGAGACCATCGGCTGCTCTGGTATGACACACTCTGCCGCTATGGCATCAGAGATCCTTCCCGGCAAGACTCTGCTCGAGGCTCTCAACACTGACCTCGTATGCGACGCTATCAACACCGCTATGCGCGAGCTCTTCCTCCAGATCGTTTACGGCCGCACACAGAGCGCCTTCTCTGAGGGTGGCTTGATGATCGGTGCCGGCCTCGAGGACCTCGGTAAGGGCCTCCGCTCACAGGTAGGTACACTCTACGGCACACTCGCCAAGGGTCCCCGCTACCTCGAGATGGCTGAGGGTTACATCAGCCGCGTAGCACTCGACAAGGACGACCAGATCTGTGGTTACGAGTTCGTACACCTGGGCAAGTTCATGGACGAAATCAAGAAGGGTACCGACGCCAACGAGGCCTTGAAGAAGGTTACTGGCACATACGGCCGCTTCACCGCCGAGCAGGGCGCAGTAAAACACATTGATCCACGTCACGAATAATATAAGGAGGAAAGTACTATGATTAGAGAAGTAAAATTCGAGAGCCAGGACCGCCGTATCAAACAGATTCTCGCTGCATTGAACGAGTACGGTATCCAATCAATTGAAGAGGCCAACGAGATTTGCGACCAGTATGGTCTTGATCCTTATTTGGCATGTGAAGAGACACAGCC
>JAFXEF010000040.1 GCA_017520935.1 Bacteroidaceae bacterium
ATATTTTTCATTATTTAATAGGGGCAACAATCAGCCCCTTCTTACCTCCACATCATAGTTGTTTTCACGGAAGAAAACAGTTTTTTCTACACCATACATTTTATATTTCAAGCTTTGGTATGTATATCCCAAGCTTTGGTATGTACATCCCAAGGCTTGGTACGTACATCCCAAGCCTTGGGATATAAAATATCTCGTGCAAAAATAACATATTTCCTGCGACTCCGCAAGAGATAAATCCTCGTTTCAGCGGACATCTATCAACAGTCAAACGGGAGTGGCTTTTTCATTCTAACATTCATTACGATGCCAGGATAAAAATAGGGTGGCCAATTTCGTTGGCCACCCTATCGGGGATATCTCTCAAGTTATTGCGGAGGCTTACTCGGCAAGCTTGTTGTCAGAACCCAATACATTCACAATCTTGTGCATGTAGAGCTTCTTCATGTTGTCGCGAGCGGGACCGAGGTACTTGCGGGGGTCAAACTCTGCGGGTTTCTCAACGAATACCTTGCGGATAGCTGCTGTCATGGCAAGACGGCTGTCTGAGTCGATGTTGATCTTGCAAACGGCTGACTTGGAAGCCTTGCGCAACTCCTCCTCGGGGATACCGATAGCGTCCTTCAAAGCACCACCGAAAGTGTTGATGGTCTTCACCTCATCCTGGGGCACTGAAGATGAGCCGTGGAGTACGATGGGGAAGCCAGGAAGCTCCTTCTCTACGCCTTCGAGCACGTCGAATGCCAATGGAGGAGGTACGAGGATACCTTCAGCGTTAACGGTGCACTGTTCGGGCTTGAACTTGTTGGCACCGTGTGATGTACCGATTGAGATGGCCAAGCTGTCGCAACCTGTGCGGGTAACGAAGTCTACAACCTCCTCGGGGCGTGTATAGGTATGGTGCTCGGCTACTACGTCGTCCTCAACGCCTGCCAATACACCGAGCTCGCCCTCAACGGTTACGTCGAACTGGTGTGCATAGTCAACAACCTTCTTGGTGAGAGCTACGTTCTCCTCGTAGGGGAGGTGTGAACCGTCGATCATCACAGAAGAGAAGCCCATGTCGATGCAAGACTTGCAGGTCTCGAAACTGTCACCGTGGTCGAGGTGAAGCACAATCTCGGGATGCTCGCAGCCGAGCTCCTTGGCATACTCTACAGCACCCTCAGCCATGTAGCGGAGAAGAGTCTGGTTGGCGTATGCACGAGCGCCCTTAGACACCTGGAGGATTACCGGAGACTTGGTCTCAACAGCAGCCTGAACGATGGCCTGAAGCTGCTCCATGTTGTTGAAGTTGAATGCAGGGATAGCATAGCCGCCCTTGATTGCTCTTGCAAACATATCGCGGGTGTTTACAAGGCCTAAATCTTTGTAATTAATCATTTTGTTTAGATTTATATTGTTATACAAACATTATTCCGTTGCAAATTTATAACTAATTTTCCTAAATACCTATATTAAAGAGGCAAAAGATTCTTTAATTTGTATTTTTCGCCAAAAAGTATCGTAAAGTCAAGAAAATGTTGTAAGTTTGTGCCACGTTATATAAACCAACTTAAAAATAACCAAAAATCACAGCGTATGAAACCGACATTATTTGTTTTGGCAGCCGGTATGGGCAGCCGTTACGGTGGTTTGAAGCAGCTCGACGGACTGGGTCCCAACGGCGAAACCATCATGGACTATTCTATCTTCGATGCTATCCGTGGAGGATTCGGCAAGATTGTATTCGTTATCCGCAAGGACTTTGAGCAGGACTTCCGCGACAAGGTACTGAGCAAGTATGAGGGTCATATCCCCACAGAGCTCGTATTCCAGGCTATCACTGACCTTCCCGAAGGCTTCACTTGCCCCGAAGAGCGCGTTAAGCCCTGGGGTACCAACCACGCCGTACTCATGGGTAAGGACGTAATCAACGAGCCCTTTGCTGTAATCAATGCCGACGACTTCTATGGCCGCGATGCATTTGCTGTAATGGGTAAGTGGCTCAGTGAGCTTCCCGAGGGCAGCGAAGGCAAATACAGCATGGTAGGCTTCCGTGTATGCAACACCCTGAGTGAGAACGGTACCGTAGCCCGTGGTGTATGTGCCACCAATGAGGCCGGTATGCTGACCGATGTTGTAGAGCGTACTGAGATCATGCGTGTTGATGGCGTTATCTCATACAAGGACGAGAATGGCGAATGGCAGCCTGTAGGCGAGGAGACACCCGTTTCTATGAATTTCTGGGGCTTCACACCCGACTACTTCAAGTACTCGGAGGCGCAGTTCGTTGATTTCTTGAAGGAAAACATCGACAAACCCAAATCAGAGTTCTTCATCCCGCTCGTAGTGGACACCCTCATCAATGGTGGCAAGGCTACATGCGAGGTGCTTGACACTACAGCCAAGTGGTTTGGCGTAACGTATGCAGCTGACCGTCCCGGCACAGTAGAGAAGATTCAGGCACTTGTTGACGCTGGCGAATATCCCAACAAGCTGTTCTGATTCAGGTTGTAAGGAACGATATTGTTGAGGGGCACCCGCGAGTGCCCCTCTCTTTATTGCTTAGAACGGGTAGCCTACGGCAAAGTGGAAGCAGAGGCCTTTGCCGAAGTGGGGCACATTGTAGTAGCCACGCTTGCCGGTAGCGTAGGGGATGTGGATGGGAATGCCCATGTCCGCACGGAGCACGAGGATGCGGAGATTGTAGCGAAGACCGATGCCGGTGCCTAAGGCGAGATCGCGTCCTAAGGTGTTCCATCGGAACTGTGCACCGGGGCGCACCTCATCGTGCCGTAGCAGCCATACGTTGCCGGCATCTACGAAGAGTGCTCCGTTCAGTTGGGCGAGGAGTGGAAAGCGCCATTCAATGTTGGCTTCTAACTTGAGGTCACCTGTGTGGTCGATGTAGGCATAGCGTCCGCTCGAGTGGTAACTGCCTGGTCCTATGCCACGGAGCGGAAAGGCACGTAGGTCGTTGGCTCCTCCTACATAGAACTGTTCGCTGAATGGAGCTACACGGCTGTTGCCATAGGCATATACGGCTCCGGCAATAAGGCGGGTGGCGAGGGTGTGGCGTGCCGGGAGGTGGTAGTAGCGACAGGCCTCGACGGAGCCTTTGATGAACTGGGCAAAGGGAGTGCTGAGGAGGGTCTTTCCACGTTCGCTGAGCTTATGCCCGGTGGCGGCATAGACGAGTGAGGTGGCGGCACCTGCCGAGGTGAGCGAGACGGTAAGCTTGGAGGTGTTGTAGATGCCTGGGATGCTGTTGTCTCTTAAAGCGCTGTTGTCGTAGGTGGCAGTATAGGAGAGGGCGGGGATGAATTGATCGCGGAAGGAGAGACCAATGATAGGGTTGGCGGTCATCACGGAATCGAACCGATGGGTGGTTTTCTCCAACGTGTTGAAGGTAAGACGGAAGGGGGTGACGCTGTGGGTGAGGTAATCGGAACTGGAGAAGGCATAGGTGAGGTTACCGCCAAAAGCCAGCATACGGAAGAAGCCGCCTCGGTTGAGCCAGTCAACATAGAGGCGCGAGGTGGTAGATACAGGGTGATGGTAATGATAGTGGTACCCGCCTGGAAAGAGCAGTTGGGGAACCGACATCGAAATGTCGGCACCCAGCTCGAAGGAGTTTACTACCGAACCTTCGCGGCGTAGTGCACGGTTGGTCTGCCATTCGTACGAACCTTTCAAGCGGAGCTGTATGACCTCGGCCATACGGAAGAGGTTCTTGCGCGAGAGGCCAATGACTGCACCGGGACCTATCTGGTCGTTGCTCTTGGCCGTGAAGTTGGTCTCCAGGGAGAATTCGTAAGGAGGCTCCAACAGGGTGCTGATGTATACGTCAAGCGTATCGCTCTTCGAAATGCTGTCGCGTGGTATATAGTTGATGCTTACGCCATTGAAGATACCCAAGCGGTTGAGCTCGCGCTGTGTGGCATCCTGTTCGGCTGGTGAATAGGTGCTGCCACGTAGGTGCCTTAGTCGAGAGCGCACCAATGCCTGGCGTATCGGTGTGTGCTTGCCTGTATACAGGTAGGTGAAGAAGGGAGTGGAGAGCGTGTCGGTGAGTAGTTCGTTGGGCTCGTTGCGCACGGCAAGGTAGGTGTGCCCTATGTGCCAGGGACGGGTGACGTAGGCTGGCAATGCTCCGCGTGGTTCGATACGCAGTTGGGCCTGCCCTTTGTGTAGGGTGGTATCGGCCAGGATGGTGATCATGTCGGGACGGAAATAGTAGTAGCCGTGTTGGCGGAAGAGGCTGAAGAGTCGGTTGCGCTCACCGCTCAGTGTGGTGTAGCTCAGTTGATCGCCTTGGCGTAGGAGACGCCCAGCCGATGTGGCACGCACGAGGCTGTCCATCGAGGCTGTGAAACCACGATACTCCACTTGTCCGTAGCGTATGGGAGTGCCCAACTGCATCGTGTAGGATAGCTCGGCCTTCTTCGGACTCTTGAGTGTGTCGATATGGTACGTGACATCGCTCCCGAAATAGCCATAGTTTCTCAGCGTATTCTTGGCCACTTCAGCTCGGAACTTGGGATTGACGGTGGAGATGAGTATGGGTTGTGATGCAAAGGTCTTGAAGATCCATCGACGCAGTCCGGTGCTGTCGTCTACAAAAGCATTATATGCCCACAAGCCGATAGGGAGGGGTATGCGGTAGCGTGAGCTGCCCAGCAGGGCATTGTTGGGTGGTGACACGAAAGCTACCTTGGCTTCGGCTATGGCCTTGTCGCGCAAGGGAGAGTCGGGGGCATCTGTCACTTCGATGGAGCGGGTGCCGGTATAGAGCAGTTCGCCCTCGGGAAGTCTACTCACGGTGGAGCAGGAGCCGAGCAGCATGACTGCAATGAGCAAGTATGTGAGTTTTCGGCTGTTCATGGTTTATAGTTTCAGTTTTCTCAGTTGTCTGCGGTAGGCATATCCCACACCTGTCTCGCGGATTTCACCTTCGAGGATGCTCTCATAGTTCTTGTCGTAGAAGAAGCGCAGATATTGGCTGCCATTGGGCACTATGCGCCACTCTATGCTGATGTTGTTGATGATGTCATCACTCTCTATGCGCTCATTGCTGGTGGTGACACTGCCTCCTATGACTATGCGTATGCGGTCGTTCCACAAACGCTTGGCTATGCTGAACGAGTAGTCGGTGCGGGTACTCACACCACTCACACCATCCTGCAGAGGCTCTATCCCTACGCTGACATCTACCGTACGGAAGGCATCGCGCGAGATATTGTCGAGCTGCGACTGCAGAAAACCCATCAGGGCGGTATTCATCAGGTTTCCTGTGCCGCCTTCGCCAAGGTATAGGCCAGTGGTGAGCAGGGCTACGGCAAGCTTGCTCCGTTCGTCGGGCGAGAGGGCGGCAAGCGTGTTTTGCATTGATGCGCTTTCGGGTGCCGTGAGGGTAAACTGCAGCCCCAGTTTGTTCATTGTGTCGGTGAGGGTGATGCCTGTCAGGAACAATACCGACTGGGGGGAACCATCGAGGGTGACCGAGGCTCTGATGCGGTCTTCTGCTACGATGTTGAGCATGGGATTGGTGGCATTGCCCGACCATTGCACGGTGCTTCCTGGACGTATGTTCATCTGGTGCACGTGTAGCAGAGGAATGTTCATGTTCAGCGTACCTGATTCAATGGTGTATTTCCCCGATAGACGCAGGCCGCTGGCAGGGATATATTGCAGGTTCAGGTTGCCGCCACCTTGCAGGTTGCCGGTGTTTTGTCCGCTGCCACCCAGCAGTACCTCCAGCTGCACTGTCGGGTCAATGTCTATGTTCAGGTCCATGGAGAATCCGTAGGAGGCATAGTGTCGTACAACCGTGGGTGTAGCGGCTCTCTCCTGTTGGGCAAAGTCGGTGAAAGTAATCACATTGTCAAGTTGGTTGCCCGAGGTGAGTATGGCATCCTTATAGATATAATGTATGTATGAGCCCGTGCGTAGTTTCAGGTTCCCGGTGAGCGAGAGTGCATCGTAGGGACCGTCAATGGCCACCTCTCCGCTCACGAGGGCACTGCCGTAGAGTATAGATTGGGCGGTACGCCTTTGTAGCAGATCGGCTCCCTGTGCCCTGAGGGTGAGGTGCAGAGTAGGTGTCGTATGCAACAGGGCGATGTGTCCGTTGAGTGTGAGCGGCTGCTTGCTGCTCCCTGGGTATAGGGGTAGGTCGGTGAGGGTGAAGCGACCCTTTCTGAAGGGGAGCGCCAGCGTGTCACGTGCCTGTAACTGTAGGCTGTAGGTGGGTAGTGTGTAGTGCAGGTCGGTGAGAGTGAGTGTGCCCGAGAGATTGTCGGGAGTAAAGTCGTCGACCCATACGGCTGTAGCTTGTAACGAGGTGCTCAGCCGCATGGTAGAGGTGCTCCAGTCCAGTCGTTCCGATTGTACTTTGGCATGCACCACTCCTTCGGTGTAGTGGGCTGTTAGTGAGGCGTTGCGGGCACTTATCCCCTTTGCCGAGAAACCATTCACCGTCACCTGGGCAGCCAATCCGTGGTGGGCTTCGCGTAGGCTGCCCTGTATTGTGTCGTAGTCGATGCCTATGAGCGACAGGTAGTGGCTCACGGGATTGTCGGTGCCTACCGATAGTTCGGCTACAATCCCCGACAGGTAGTGAGTGTAGGTTACGGCAGCTGTGTCGGCAGGCAGTTGCCATTGCCAAGGGAATCCCTGAGTATGTGCCCGGATGGCAAGTTGAAGGTCGCTCGACTGCATTCCCAGTGCCAATGAATCGGCCGAGAGATCGAGGTGCAGTGCCAGATCCTGTGGATTGGTCGTTCGGGTGGGGGTGGTTAGTGTGATGCCATACATGCGTCCGTGCAGTGAGTAGTAGGTAGGGGATGCATGCAATGTCAGATTGCACAGAAATGTCGGGTGCAACTCTTCGCTTGTCAGCTGCAGACCCTTCAAGTCAATGTCGGCAACGTTGGCATGCAGGTGAGCCTCGATGTTCTCGTCGGTGAATCGAGCGGTACCATTCAGTTGTAGGCGCATCAGCGTGTCTGCATAGCTGATAGCTGTATGCAGTTGCCGGTCGTCGAGGGTGGCGTGTACCGTGGCATTGGTTAGCGCATGTTTGTCCCATTGCAGGGAGTCTATGTGCAGGCGGGCATCTATGGAGGTGCTGTTGTCTTGTAGGTCTAACCCTTTGCCCGTGATGGTAGTTCGCAGGGTGGCAGTATGCAGGGAGCCTTGTGGCCATAGTTGCCGCATGTCAAGTGTGCGTGTAGCTGCCGTCAGACTATAGCTCTGTGTGCTGCGTCTGTAGCCGCCATCCAGTGCTATGCTGCCATCGTGGATATGCAGAAACAATTGTGTGTGCAGCGTATCGGCAGCATAGTCTACGGTGCCTCGTAAGGCAATGCTGTCTGGTATTGCGACGGGTGTTTCCAAGGCCGTGGTCAATGCTCCAATTTCCCAAGTGCGGGCATCGAAGCTAAGGCTCGCCCTTCGTTGTTGGCTGTCATTGATGGCGAGGATATCCCCGTCTATCGCTATGTCGAGAATCGATGCCCATGATATCTCGCATTGCTGTACGTGCAGTGTGTCGGGAGTACCATTTATGGCCAATGCTATACGGAGCGGTGGAGTGCTCTCTGATGTTCCTAAAATGGTGGAAACTTCACTTATCGTAGAATTGAGGGGGGCGAATATTTTGAGCAAATCCGTCACGTCGGTGTGCCCGATAGTCGCTGCTAACGTACCCTCTATACGTCCTCCGTTGGTTAGTCGGGTGTATCCGGTGAGAGACGACTCATCGGTGTGGAAACTGAGGTGGGGAAACTCTACCATATCCTTGGTGAGGAGTAGCGTGAGCGCCCCTTCCCGTAGCGTGATGCCTCGTTCCTCGATGAAGGTGAGGGAGGTGAGAACGGCACTGGTGGCTATGGGCGAGTGGCTTATTGAGTCTATGTGCATGGCTATCTCCGTCAAGTGCCACTCACGGGCGGCATCCTTATAGTTGATAGTGCTCTCATCGAGGCTGGTGTGCCCGATGTGCAGTGTCAGAGGCAATGTCTTTTTCACGTCTTTGGACCGTCCCCTTCCTTGCTGCTGTGTCAGAGCCATCGAACAGCCAGTGAGGGCAATGTCGTCTACTGTCAGATGCCACTCACGCCATGCATAATGAATGTTGCTTAGATGCAGACGGCGTATGTCACCGTGGATGCGTAGCGAAGTTATCAGCGTGTCGGTATGCAGCGTCACTCCCTCCAGCGTGAGGTGGTGGGCTATCACCTGTCCCTTCAGCAGTGGACGCAGGCGGATGTGGGTGTCTACATGCTCTACTGCCAGCAACGAGTCTATCTGCACATCGCTCGCCTCTATGCGTAGCGGCCATCGAAGGTGCACCTCACTGGCCTGTATGTTGAGTCCGCTCAGTTCCGACAGCTGGTGTATAGCCCATTCTCGCCCTATCTGCTGTGTGACAGGGAGGTATAGTAGCGTCACTATACATACGGGCATCAGTAGCAGTATCACGATTCCTGCTGCCAGCCATCGGAGTATTCTCTTCATACCTGGAGACTATATCTTGTTTCCGAAACAGCCGTAGAGGGCTGATTGTTTCAAGAATGAAGACTTTAAAATGGTATAAGGGATACTTCATCAGTCTGAACTAATGAAGAGAAGCTATAAATGTTTTCTTTACGTGATTTGTGTAGAACCTTTCCCTTTATATTTACGTATAGTTTGATGCAACAAACAAACGTGCCTGGGATCATATTCCCTACTTGAGTATATCTATCAAGTAGGTAACCTTGGCTGTGATGGTGGTGTTGGCCGAGCGGCCAAAGGGATCGGCTTTGGCATTGCCGAACATATCGGAGAGCCCATAAAAATAGCGGCCTTCGATGATGAAGTTGCCGATGGCGGTCTTCAGTTCTATGCCTGCACCACCTGCAATGCCGTATTCGAGGAGGTTCTCTATTTCCTTACCGTACTGTGAGGTGATACCGTTGGGACGGTAGCTCTCATCCCAAGGATGCTCGTCGGTGAATCCATAGAACTCCTCATCGCCAAGGTAGAGGCCTATTTGGGGACCTGCATTGACGAAGTATTGCAGGCCACGTTCCTCTTTACCCCACCCGAGATGGGCAAAGAAGGGTATTTCCACGTAGTTGGTGATGCGGTGATAGGTGTTGTGGCTACCGTCTTCGATGGTCTCGATCCAACCGCGTTGGGCGAAGTTGACCTCAAGCTGGGCAGCACAGATGAGGGAGAAATATTTCTCCGTGGTGTAACGTAGGGTAATGCCGCCGGTATAGCCCGGCTGCAGGCCTTGCTTGATGGTGGGACTGAAGTCAACGCTACTAAGGTTGTAGCCGGCATTGAAGCCTATGGCGAGGTTGTCGCGCAGTTGGCCTACCTGGGCAAAGATGTTGGTGGCTATCAGTGCTGTAACCAGTATGCTCAGTACTCGTTTCATCAGTCGAAGTCGATTTTTTGTAGTGTGTAGTCGTTGCTGAAGTGGATGAAGAAAGCTTTACGGTTGATAAAGCCGCCCCAATTATTGACACGCTCAAACTTGAATCCTGTCTGTATGGGGGTATACTCCATCTCGGGCAAGCGGTTGTCTATATCCGTACCGTATAGATGCAGTGCCTTGAGGAAATAGTAGCCTATATCAAATCCGAGGATGGCATATTTGGGGTATCGGTTGACAATCTCCTTGCTATATACCCGGCGGAATTTCTTGTGGTAATCAACGGCTATAGGTAACAGGTTGTTGGTATAGAAGGAGGAGTAGAAGTAGGTGTCGATCTCATAGAATGAGGCCAAGTGATTGTTGGTGTATACCTGATATTGCGGGTAGCCAAAGAGGTGCAGGTCGTATTTTGTGGTGGCGGTATCGCGCACGAGTAGTTGGAATACGGGCATCATATTGTTGAGGCTGCCGCTCTTCTCGGAGGTCATCATAAGGATGTTCTGATGATTGAGACTCAGGTGGGCACGTATGGTATCTTTATTGGTGGCGGTATCGGCAGGCAATACGGTGAAGGGGGCCTGACGGTTGGTGAGCTCCTGCTTGAAACCGGCAACAATATCGTCTTCGTCCTCGTTGGGAGAGTCGAAGAAGATGACGTTGGGGTGGGGGAACTGACGGAAGAAGTGGTCGTACACCTCGGAGTAGAAATAGCTCTGTGGAGTGTTCACCTGGTATAGGTAGGGGTTGGTGAACACCTCGTCGACATTGCGCTCGAAAGGTATTACTACGCGGATGCCTGTGGTGTCGGCAAAGGTGGCAACTTCGCTGATGTGCTTCTCGTGCACGGGACCGAAGATGATATTCATCTCACGCATCTCGGGACGATTCAGTATGGGGACGATGGATTGGTGGCCATCGCCAGAATCGTATAGGTGTAGGTCTATGGAAACACCCTCTTTCTTGAGACTGTCGAGGGCTAAGAGGAAACCTTCGTAGAATTCTACCATCTTGGCTCGGTCGTTATTCAAGGCGGTACTGTCGAGCATGAAAGGAAGTATGATGGCTGCCTTTATCTGTTTGATATCCAGCACTTTCTCCTTTGACTCGGCGAAGAGGCTCTCGTCAGAGGGGATAATGGGTTGTGTGGGTTCTGTAACAGGTGTGGTAGGTTCGTGAGTGGGAGCCTGTTCACCTTTGGCATAGGGGATGCAGATGGTTTCGCCACGTTTCAGCTTGCGGGTACGTAGCTCGGGGTTAGCATTGATAAGCTCCAGCTCGGTGATTCTGTACATACGGCTGATACGGTAGATGTTCTCTTTGCGCTTTACAACGTGTTCGGTCTTGCATCGCGATTGTGGAGTAGGGGACGCTGTGTTCTGGGCATTGCCTTGCTGCTTTCCTATCAGCGGATTGGGCTCGGTCACCTTTTGTGCAGAATCGTGGGTGCTCGTTTCTGTTTCCTTTTGCGGAATCACGATTACCTGGCCTACCTTGAAGTTCTCGGCACTCAAGCCGGGATTGGCATTGCATATCTCACGGGCTGAGAGACCATATATCACGGTGAGGCGATAGAGGGTTTCGCCCGTCTTGATGGTGTGGAAGCGTTGTCCCTCTCCGGCAGTCTGTGCCGTATTGTCGGTGGTCGCTTGCGTGTTTGTCTGTGGTATGCGCAGTTGTTGGCCTACCTTGATGACAACATCGCTCCCGGGGTTCAGGGCAATGATGTCGGCTTCGGTGACTCCGTACATGCGTGATATGGAGTATAGTCCTTGTCCCTTGGTTACAGTGTGCAGGAAGTAGCTGTTTGATTGTGCTGCCGCCCATTGTACGGATAGGGACGCTATGAACAGCAGAATTATATGTCTTAGTTTATTCATAATCTTGGTTTATAAGGATAATGTTATCGTATAAACAAAAGTTCGCGATACTTGGGCAATGGCCACAGGCTGTCGTCAACTACCTCTTCGAGGTCATCGATGTATGTACGCAGTTCCTCAAGCTTGGGTGCTACGGTGTCGTGGTAGGCCACGGCCTTCTCGTACTGGCCCGGTATGCGGTTGGCTACCTTGCGGCATTCGATCATCTCGGCCACACCGCTCTCTATCTTGTGTACGAGGCTGGCGATGCGGCGGATGAGGTTGATGTTCGAGGCTGACAGTGCTTCACCCTCGGCTCCGAGAATCTCCTTCATCTTGTATACGTTGTCGACAAGCTGCCCCTGATACTTGGTAGCCACGGGGATGATGTGGTTGATGGCCATGTCGCCGAAGATGCGGGCCTCAATCTGTATCTTCTTGGTGTATATCTCCCACTTGATTTCGTTGCGGGCTTCGAGCTCGGCACGGGTCATGATGCTGAGGCTCTCAAACATCTGCACGCTGCTGTCATTGGCATAGGCCTTGAAGATGTCGGGTGCCGAGGTCTCGCAGTCAAGTCCGCGGCGGGCTGCCTCGGCCTTCCACTCCTCGCTGTATCCGTTGCCGTCGAAGCGGATGGGCTTGCAGTAGGTGATGAGCTTCTGTATCTCCTTGATGAGGGCTTCGCGCTTGTCCATGCCGCTGGCAATGAGGGCATCTACATGTTGCTTGAACTCTACCAGCTGTTCGGCTACGGCACCGTTGAGGGCTATCATGGCACAGGCACAATTGGCTTCGGAGCCTACGGCACGGAACTCGAAGCGGTTACCGGTGAAGGCAAAGGGTGAGGTGCGGTTGCGGTCGGTATTGTCGATGAGCAGTTCGGGTATCTGTGGCATCTCGAGTATGCGTTTGCCTGTCTTGCCGGCTATCTTGAACAGTTCCTCGCTGGATGAGTTCTCCAAGGCATCGAATAGGCCGGTGAGCTGCTTGCCCAGGAACGAGGAGATGATGGCGGGCGGTGCCTCGTGTCCGCCGAGGCGGTGGGTGTTGTTGGCACTCATGATGGAGGCTTTCAATAGTCCGTTGTGGCGGTATACGGCTGCCAGCGTGTTGACCACGAAGGTGATGAACATGAGGTTGTCCTCGGGGGTCTTGCCGGGCGACATCAGACGGTGGCCACGGTCGGAGCCGAGGCTCCAATTGTTGTGCTTGCCCGAACCGTTGATGCCGGCGAAGGGCTTCTCGTGGAGCAGGCAGCGGAATCCGTGCTTGCGGGCTATCTTCTTCATCAGTATCATTACCAGCATGTTGTGGTCGCAGGCAATGTTGGTCTCCTCATAGATAGGGGCCAGCTCAAACTGGTTAGGGGCGGCTTCATTGTGGCGTGTCTTGGTGGGGATACCGAGCTTCAGTGCCTCTATCTCCAGCTCCTTCATGAAGGCTGCCACACGCTCGGGGATGGCACCGAAGTAGTGATCCTCGAGTTGTTGATCCTTGGCCGAGCCATGCCCCATCAGTGTACGGCCCGACATCAGCAGGTCGGGGCGGGCGGCATAGAGCCCTTCGTCGACAAGGAAATACTCTTGCTCCCAGCCGAGGTACGAGGTAACGCGCTTCACCTCAGGGTCGAAGTAGTGGCACACCTCCGTGGCTGCCTTGTCTACGGCATGCAATGCCTTGAGCAGCGGTGCCTTGTAGTCGAGCGCCTCGCCTGTGTAAGAGAGGAATACGGTGGGGATACACAGCGTGTCGTCCATCACGAAAGCGGGCGATGTGGGATCCCAGGCCGAGTAGCCGCGGGCCTCGAAGGTGGCACGTATGCCGCCATTGGGAAATGACGAGGCATCGGGTTCCTGCTGCACCAGCAGCTTACCGTCGAAGGTCTCTATCATGCCTCCTTTGCTATCGTGCTCCACGAAGGCATCGTGCTTCTCGGCAGTGGTGTCGGTGAGTGGGTGGAACCAGTGGGTGTAGTGTGTTGCGCCCAGCTCCATGGCCCAGCGCTTCATGCCGTCGGCCACCTGGTTGGCGATACTGCGTTCCATAGGGGCACCGTGCTCGATGACGTCGACCATCTTGCCATATACCTCGGTGGAGAGATAGCGTGCCATCTTCTCCTTGTTGAATACGTTGATTGCGAAATATTCTGTAGGGCGCTCGGCGGGTATTTTCACCTCCAGCGGGCGTTTCTTGAATGCCTCGCCGATAACCTCGAATCGTAATGTTGCCATGCTTTAATGAATTAAAGTGCAAAATTAGTGCAAGCCGAGAGAAATGCCAAATTTATTTGAGCATTTCCGAGGCGTAGCCTAATTTCTGCTTGTGCAGAGCGAGTTAAAATTAGTGCAAGCCGAGAGAAATGCCAAATTTATTTGAGCATTTCCGAGGTGCAGCCTGATTTCTGTGATGCAGTACCCTTTAGTCTATCCAGCCCTTCCCTTGGCGTACAATCTCCAGCTCGCCGTCGATGCAGCTGACCACAGTGCTCATTTCAGTGCCTCCCTCGCCGCCGTCGATGATGAGGTCTACGCGGTCGCCATACTTCTCATCGATGAGTTCGGGCAGGGTCATATATTCGGTATCTTCGTTTTCCGCCACCTTCAGACTGGTCGAGAGTAGGGGAGCACCCAGCACCTCGCATATCTCGCGGGTGATGGAGCAGTCGGGGATGCGTATACCCACCTCCTTGCGGTTCTTGAATATCTTGGGCAGTCGGTTTCCTGCGGGCAGGATGAAGGTGAAGGGGCCTGGCAGGTTGTCGCGCATGAGGCGGAAGGTGTCGTTGTCGATACGTACCAGTTCGCTCACACTGCTGATGTCGTGACTCACCACTGAGAGCAGATGGTGCTTGGTGTCGATACCCTTGATTTCGCATACGCGCTCTATGGCCCGCTCCTTCAGGGCGTGGCACCCGATGGCGTAGGTGGTATCGGTGGGGTAGATGATGACACCACCATTGTTGAGTACCTCGGCTATATGGTCGAGATCCCGGCGTGAGTTATTGTTGTTGTAGAGTCTCAGTAGCATGGCATTTGTGTGTTTTCGTATTGCGGTGCTAATTTAATGGATTTTTGGGAGAAAATAGCAAATAAGCACTAATTTTAACTTGTTCCAGCAAGTTGAATTTAGGTTGTGGCTCGGAAAAATTGCAAATAAATTTAACTTTGTTGAATTTCTGCCTCGCTCAGTTATAGAAAAGTAAACTTTTCCACAACATTCACTCGTTAAAATTTGGTTTTTCTCTCGGCTTGCACTAATTTTGTCGGCGGAAAGATGCCGGAGTGGTCGATCGGGCCGCACTCGAAATGCGGTGAACGGGCAACTGTTCCCAGGGTTCGAATCCCTGTCTTTCCGCACTAATGTTAGGTATAAAGACACCAGTATCGGTGTCTTTTATCATTTTCTCTACTTTCACTCGTTGAAATTTGGCATTTCATTCAACTTGCACTATCTTTGTCCCCACTTTTTGAGAAATTAAGTTTTTTATGTTGTATTACCTTGTAATAAAGTACGGCATTGGCTGAGAGAAAAGTAGAACCCGGTGGTAACATCATCGATATCAAGCACGTGTCTAAATGGTTCGGAGACAAGCAAGTGCTGGATGATGTGAGTTTGTACATCAGAAAGGGAGAGTTCGTCACCATCCTTGGTCCCTCGGGATGTGGTAAGACGACCCTTTTACGAATCTTGTCGGGCTTTGAGACCGCATCAGAGGGCGAAATCCTGTTGGAAGGCGCAGACATTACACAGACGCCACCGCATCAGCGGCCGATGAACACGGTATTCCAGCGCTATGCGTTATTTCCACATCTCAACGTATATGACAACATTGCTTTCGGTCTGAAACTCAAGAAGACCAAGGCCAACATCATAGAGAACAAGGTGCGGCGTGCCTTGAAGATGGTGGGCATGACCGACTATGAACACCGCGATGTGAACTCGCTCTCGGGCGGGCAGCAGCAGCGTGTGGCCATAGCGCGTGCCATCGTCAACCAACCCACGGTACTCCTCCTCGACGAACCCCTCGCAGCGCTCGACCTCAAGATGCGCAAGGACATGCAGATGGAGCTCAAGGAGATGCACAAGACGCTGGGTATCACCTTTATCTACGTCACCCACGATCAGGAAGAGGCGCTCACACTGAGCGACACCATCGTGGTGATGAGCGAGGGAGTGATACAGCAGATAGGTACTCCTACGGATATATATAACGAACCGGAAAACTGTTTCGTGGCCGACTTTATCGGCGAGAGCAATATCCTCAACGGTACCATGGTGGAGGACCGCCTGGTGCGCTTCATGGACACGGAGTTCAAGTGTGTCGACGAAGGCTTCGGCGAGAACGTTCCCGTCGACGTGGTCATCCGCCCCGAGGACATCTATATCATGGCTCCCACGGAGAGCGCCATGCTTCACGGGCGCGTGTCGTCGTGCATCTTCAAGGGTGTACACTACGAGATGACCGTGCAGCTCCCCAACGGCTATGAGCTGATGGTACAGGACTACAATGCCTTCGAGCCGGAGACTGACGTGAGCCTCATCATCAAGCCATCAGACATCCACGTGATGAAGAAGGAGCGCACCTGCAACACCTTCGATGCCGTTGTGGTGGATGACACGCACATCGACATGCTGGGAGCTACCTTCGAGTGCCTGTCCCATGGACTCGAGAAGGGCAAGGAGGTGACCGTCGAGGTGGATTTCGACAAGATAGAGCTCACCGATGACAAGGAAGACGGTCTCCTGGAGGGCGATGTGCGTCTCATATTATATAAAGGTAACCACTATCACCTCACCATCGTGACCGATGAGGACGATTATCTCTACGTGGACACCAACGACGTGTGGGACGATGGCGACATGGTAGGCATCAATATCTTGCCGGGCGACATCAGGATAATAAGTTGATTTTCCCATGAACAAGTTCATCAAATTCATATCCCGCCGTAGCTCGTGGTCTATTCCCTACGTGATATTCCTCCTGCTGTTCGTGGTGCTTCCGCTGATACTCATCGGTGTGTATGCCTTCATGGACTACGGCGGCAACTTTACCGTGGCCAACTTCGTCAAGTTCATCGAGCAGCCCGAGGCCATCAAGACCTTCGTCTATTCCGTGGCCATTGCCATCATCACCACCTTCCTATGCATACTGTTGGGCTATCCCGCGGCATACATACTGAGTAACCGGGAGTTCAATCGCTCCAAGACGATGGTGCTGCTCTTCATCCTGCCCATGTGGGTCAATATACTCATCCGTACGTTGGCCACCGTGTCGCTCTTCGACATCACCGGCATACCGCTCGGCGAGGGTGCCCTGCTTTTCGGCCTTACCTACGACTTCTTGCCCTTCATGATCTATCCTATATACAATACGATGATGAAGATTGACAAGAACCTCATCGAGGCGGCACAGGACCTCGGAGCCAACCAGATGCGCGTGTTCCTCAAGGTGATACTGCCCCTCTCCATGCCCGGTGTGGTGAGCGGTATCATGATGGTGTTCCTGCCCACGATATCGACTTTCGCCATCTCCGAACTGCTGACGATGAACGATATACGTCTCTTTGGCTCCATCATTCAGGAGAACATTATGCTAAGCGACACGATGAACTACGGTGCAGCCCTCTCACTCATCATGCTGCTCATCATAGGCATCACCAGCTTCTTCAGTGGCGACGACGAGGGAGAGGTGAGTCATGGAGGAATTATATAAATTAAAATGAAGAATTAAGAATTAAAAAATGGTATCACAATCCACTGAGATGTTAGGTACTTCCGATTTTAATTTACGGTTTTTATCAGTTCTAATTTTTAACTTTTAATTTTTAACTAAAGGGAATGAACGCAAAAAAGATATTAGCCAAAGGGTATTTGTGGTTGCTGCTGGCAATCCTCTACACCCCAATCCTCATCATTGCCATCTTTTCGTTCACCGAGACGAAGGTGCTGGGCAACTGGACGGGTTTCTCGCTGAAGCTCTACACCAATCTTTTCGACGGCGGCATGTCGAACTCGCTGATGAGCGCCATACAGAACACCATCATCATAGCCCTCGTGGCCTCGTCCATCGCCACGGTGCTCGGTAGCGTGGCTGCCATTGGTATCTATAACCTGAAGGCTCGTCAGCGCCAGGCGGTCAACTTCCTCAACAACATACCGCTCATCAACCCCGACATCATCACCGGTATCTCGCTCTTCCTGCTCTTTGTGGCACTGGGCATATCGCAGGGCTACACCACCGTAATCCTCGCCCACGTCACCTTCTGTACCCCCTACGTGGTGCTCAGTGTGATGCCGCGTCTCACGGGCATGAACCCTAATATCTACGAAGCCGCCCTCGACCTGGGTGCTACTCCCTTTCAGGCTCTGCGCAAGGTCATCATTCCCGAAATCAAGCCTGGTATCATCAGCGGCTTCATCCTCTCGTTCACCCTTTCCATCGACGACTTTGCTGTGAGCCTCTTCACCAAGGGCAACATCGGACTCGAGACCCTCTCCACTTACATCTACTCCGATGCACGCAAGGGCGGTCTTACCCCCGAGCTGCGTCCCTTGTCCACCATCATCTTCGTCACCGTACTCGTACTGCTTATTATCATTAACCGACGCCAAACCAAGAGCAGAGATAAACTTGCTTAATCTATGCCGAGGTGCGAAGGAGGAAAACAGTAGGTTAACCGATGCCAAACTAAGAGCAGAGATAAGCTTGCTTAATCCATGCACATAACCTATATTATATGAAAACAAAAACTTTAGCAACATGGGCCATTGCGGCACTCGCTACCGTGGCCTGCACCAACAACAAGACTATGGAATCAGGTATCAAACTGGAGAATCTCGACACCACCGCCGTAGCTGGCGATGACTTCTTCCGCTATGCCTGTGGCGGCTGGATGGATAGCCACCCGCTCACCGACGAGTATTCACGCTTCGGCAGCTTCGACAAGCTGGCCGAGGACAACCGGGAGCAGCTGCGCACCCTCATCACGGGCATCGCCGAGGCTGAGAATGCGCCGGGCACCGTGGCACAGAAGATAGGCGACCTCTACAATATGGCGATGGACAGCACCGCGCGTAACGAGCGCGGAGTGGAGCCTATACGTCCTGTACTGGAGCGTATCGCGGCACTCAAGAGCAACAGCGAGGTGATGCCTCTCGTGGCCGAACTGTCACGCCAAGGTATGGGAAGCTTCTTCGGGCTCTATATCGATGCCGACATCATGGACAGCAGGCAGAACCTCGTGCAGCTGTACCAGGGCGGTATCTCGCTGGGCGAGAAGGAGTATTATCTTGATACCGATGAGGCTACCGTGGCAATCCGCGAGGCCTACAAAAAGCATATCGTGAAGATGTTCTGCCTGGCGGGCTTCGATGAGGCTGCCGCCACGAAGAAGATGGAGGCGGTGATGAAGATAGAGACTGCCATTGCCGACAAGTCATACAGCGCCACCGAGCAGCGCGACCCTGCCGCCAACTACCATAAGATGACGGTGGAGGAGCTGAAGGCCGACTTCAAGGGTATCGACTGGGATACCTACTTCGGTATTCTCGGCATCAACGGTCTCACGGAGCTCAGCGTATCGCAGCCCGAGCCTATCCATGAGGTGGAGCGTATCGTGACCGAGGAACCCGTGGAGGACCTCATCGCCTATATGCAATGGCACTTGCTCGATGGGGCTGCCGGTGAGCTCAGCGATGACTTTGCTGAGGAGAGCTTCGACTTCTATGGCCGCACGCTCAGCGGACGCAAGGAGCAGCAGCCCCGCTGGAAACGTGCTGTGAACGCAGTCAACAGCGTCTTGGGCGAGGCCGTAGGCCAGATGTACGTGGAGAGGTACTTTCCCGCCGATGCCAAGGAGCGCATGCTCACCCTCGTGAAGAACCTGCAGGTGGCTCTTGGTGAGCGTATCGATGCGCAGGACTGGATGAGCGACTCCACCAAGGCACGTGCCCACGAGAAGCTCAGCTCGTTCATCGTGAAGGTGGGCTATCCTGACAAGTGGCGCGACTACAGCGGCCTCGACATTGACCCCACGCTCAGCTATCCCGAGAACCTGCGCCGTGCCAGCGAGTTCTTCTGGAACGATATGGTGTCCCGCAAGTATGGCAAGCCCGTGGACAATACCGAGTGGTATATGACTCCGCAGACCGTGAACGCCTACTATAACCCCACGACCAACGAGATATGTTTTCCCGCAGGTATCCTCCAGTATCCCTTCTTCGACATGGCTGCCGACGATGCCTTCAACTACGGTGCCATTGGCGTAGTCATCGGTCATGAGATGACCCACGGCTTTGACGACCAGGGCCGTCAGTTCGACAAGGATGGCAACTTCTCCGACTGGTGGGCGCCGGGCGATGGCGACAAGTTTAAGGAGAAGACCCAGGTGCTTGTGGATCACTTCAACGCTATCGAGGTGCTCCCCGGCTTGCAGGCCAACGGCGAGCTCACCTTAGGCGAGAACATAGCCGACCATGGCGGTATCATGGTGGCTTATCAGGCTTTCAAGAACGCCACCGAGGGGGCACCCCTTCCCGTGAAGGACGGTTTCACTCCCGAGCAGCGCTTCTTCCTTGCCTACTCGGCCGTGTGGGCAGGCAATATCCGCGACGAGCAGATTCGCGTATACACCAAGAGCGACCCCCACTCGCTGGGCCGTTGGCGCGTGAATGGCACCTTGCCGCACATCGATGCATGGTACGAGGCATTCGGCATCACTCCGGAGCACAAACTCTACATTCCTGCCGAGAACCGTGCACAGGTGTGGTAATCGGCTCTTGGCACGCTGATGCCCTTTAATGACCACGGAGCACACCGATAACACTGATTCTACGGATTTCTTATTAATATCACTGACGACCGAAATCAGGCATCACTTACGCTTCGGCCAATCGTAAGTTAAGACCGGCGTCTGCCTTAACTTATGCTTCGCATCGGCTCAAGTAAACTTCATTCACCGGTTACGGGTTACGGTTACGCGTAACCCGTAACCGTAACCCGTAACCGACATTCATATTCCTTATGCACGTGCGAGCACATATATGGCCTATCTTCTTAGGCTTTCCGGCAACCCCTCCTACAGGTGGCAAATTCAGGCACCTATAGGTCTTTATTTTTATCATCTATAGGTCTTTATTTTTATCACCTACAGGTCTTTCGAAACAAGACCTGTAGAGGGCTGTTTTGTATGGACTCAGTTTATATTTCTGCGTGAGACAAAGAATCAGCGTGAGGGAATGAATCTGTGTGAGGGAAAGACTTCGCAAAAGGCTAACAGCTCAAAACTAACAGCTCAAAACTCATAGCTCACAGCTCAAGGCTCACAGCTCAATACTCATAGCTTAATGCCGGACAAAACAGCCATTGAAGCATAACCACCCCTTCGCGAAGAAAATTTTGTTTCTACGCGATAAAAATTTTGTTTCATCGCGTAGAAACAAAAATCGCCTACTTTACAAGGGGGAAATCGGCTGCCGTGAGCTGTCCGCGGACAGACGGTATCGGCCGGACAAACGACGTGGCGAACTTTTGCAAGATAGAACCTTTAGGTCGCCGGCCGAAGGAAAAGGCAAATTAGGCTGCACCTCAGAAAAGCTCAAATAAAATTAACTTTGTTGAATTTCCGCCTCGCTCAGTTATAGAAAATAAACTTTTCCACAACATTCACTCGTTGAAATTTGGCATTTCATTCTGTTTGCACTAATTTTAGTTTGCTGGTGCAAACAGAAATTAGGCTGCACCTCAGAAAAGTGCAAGTAAACTTGCTTTTTCGTTCGGTTTGCACTAATTTTGCCCCATCTTCGCGCCTATACCTTGATTCACTTTTACGGATTAAGGTGGCAGGGCGGGGATGATATTGTGGAAAGGCGTTTACTTGGCGCTTTGGGTTTGACAATTGAGAATCTCGCAAATTCTAAACGTCCGTCAAAAACAAAGCAACGGTGAATGTCTCATGGGTATGTTTTTTATACCTCTTTGTTATATTGGTTGTGAGGATTAGTATAATGTGAGGTGCATATCGGCGTGAGGCTTCGCGTTGCTCGTTTCGACGGATAGGGCAATGCGAGAGCCTTCAATTGTGAAGCGAGCAACAGGTGTATGGCTTCACGCTTTTCTTATTTTTAGGAGTGGCTGAAGCCATATAAGGAGAATGATGGAATAATGTATGATTAACATAGAATTGAATGATATGAAAAGAAACCGTTGTGTCTGGAGATTGCTCCTTGCAGTCTCCGTTGCCCTCTTCGCCGGCCAACCCTTGTCTGCCGAAGAGAAGACGATGCTTGTCGTATGGGCCAAAGACAGTACTAAAGTGGCATATGCTTTAGACGAGAAGCCCAAAATAAATTTTACCGATACGACCCTGGTCATTTCCGTGAAGGATGCCGAGGTGAGCTATCCACTGGAGGATATGCTCCGTTTCACCTATGGTGATGCCTCAGAGTCCAATATCCTCGATATACATGCCGGGGAGTCCCTATTCCTGCTTGACGGCAACTCGCTGCTGTTCCCTTCTCTGGCGGCAGGCACCACCGTTTCCCTCCATGCCCTTGACGGCACTCCGGTTTTCACGAAGAGCGTCAGCACAGCCGGCTATTACGCCTTCCCTCTTTCAGCCCTGTCGACAGGTGTGTATATGGTCAATGTCAATGGTGTAACCTATAAGATTGTAAAGCGATGAGAAAGTTCCTGTTCCATATATTGCTGCTTGTCAGCATGGCCTCGTATGCCCAGACAGTCAATGTGATGCGCTACAGCCTGTTGGGCAGCACCCCGAACCGTTCCTATCTGGTGTCTTGTGTAGACAGCATTCTTCACGATATGGAGAATCAGCTGCATGTGCTCTATGTGTCCGATACGGCATACCCTATCCCGTTGGCCGATATCGACTCCGTCACTTTCAGCAAGGAGCCGTCCCAATGCATCCATGTCCCCGGTTATGCGGGCAATGCTTCGGCATGGCTGTTTACCGACGGTGCAGCCATGAGCCTTTCGCCCGATACCGCTCTGGCAGGGTATCG
>JAFXEF010000041.1 GCA_017520935.1 Bacteroidaceae bacterium
AGCCCAGTTGGGAAACATTTGCAGCCTAACTGGTGCGCAGATTTCCAGCCTTGAAATCACTGCCATTTTTCGGTAGGTAAACTCGGTAAACTCGGTCAACTCACCTGCTTTCAGGAAGAAGAAAGAGCTTAATATATATAATTAATAATATTACCCCCTATAATATAGGGCCTCCCGCGCCAGCTCCTACAAAATAAGAAACAAGGGAGTTTACCGCGTTTACCACGTTCACCTTGATTAGGGAGACCTCTCGGCCTCTCGGAATTCCGAGGGTCTTGAGGTAGGAGTCTCTGACTCCTTTGATGTTATTGCGGGTCATAGACCCTGATACTCGTTAACGGCGGATAAGGCATATCCGCCGTGACGGAATTTCCAAGGTGCTACTCGGCAAATAAGTCATCAATAACCACTTCGCTTTGTACAGTTCCGCTGTACATGTTCTTTTTTAAGCCGTAGGTGGTTACGAATGTTTGATGTATTGCTTTGCGTGTTTTGGTCGCTGAACGGAAAATTTCAGCTCGTTCACGGAGGCGTTCATCATACTGCTTAGTGATTTCAAACTCGCCCTGTGAGAATTTCATTTCACATAGGTTAATAGTTTGGTCTCTGCGGTCAATGAGTAAATCTATTTGTGCTCCATCACCTTTCCAACCACATATATCACTTTGTACTCCACTAATTCCTAACTTTTGCTTAATCTGCCGGATATGGTGTAGGCTTAACTGCTCGAATGAATAACCACTCCACGCTCTACGGGATGGAGAGTCTATCATGTTCTGCCAATGGTTCTCATCCTGACCACGGTAGCCCTTGACATAGCGTAGATGGAACAATGTGAACAAATCGGTCAATTGGAATATGGTACCTCTTTCACTTTTTCCGAAAGCTGTGTACTGACGTATAAAGTCACAATCACAAAGGTTGCGAAGTGCTTTTGTCAAGGCTCCACCATCTTCAATTTTAGTAGCCGCTATAATTTCCGTTCGAGTCAATCCTGAAGCCTTGCTTGCTAACACTTCGATAATTTGTTTATGCAATGTAGCTTCGTTGAAGAGCGAACGGAATAGAAAGTTATATTCTCGTGAAAGTGGAGCATTTTGTACAAAGAAAAGATTATCCACATTTTGAGTTAGACTCTTGTCTTGTTCAAGCATTTGAAGGTATAAAGGTGTACCACCAAGTATCATATAACATTCTGCAATCTGGTAGCGATTCCAATTTATACCTCGTGATATTAGGTATAGCTCTGTCTCATATAGCGAAAATGGAGCAAGATAGATACTCCGTGTGGTTCTGTTATATAATCCACCTTTATCTGAAAGCACATTCTCTCGCATCCAAGTAGTTGCACTACCACAAACGATAAGTTTCAAGCGATTGTTAGTGGCACCCCAAGAGTTCCAAAAATATTCAAAGGCTTTAATGAATCGGCTCTTTTGAGTATCCATCCAAGGTAATTCATCAAGAAATACAACAATGGGACTATCTCCATCTATGGATTCAAGATACTCACGTAACTGGGCAAATGCATCAAACCAGTCCTTTGCTACTTTCCATTTACGACCGGAATAATGTTCTAACTGACGAGTGAACTCTCTAAGTTGCTCTTTCTTCGTACCCTGATAAATACCTGTAGAATAGAAACTGAAAGTGTCTTTGAAATATTGTCTTACCAGATAGGTCTTACCGATACGACGTCTGCCATAAATAGCAATAAGTTCCGGAGATTTTGATTCAATACGTTGACGCAGAATTTCCTGCTCTGCCTTTCTTCCGATGATAATATCGCTCATATCGCAATCATTTAAGTTTATGCAAAGGTAAGCAAAATCTCTCGATTCTTTATCGGTAACTAAATAATTTTTCAACTTACCGACCAAGAATCGCACACATCTCTATAAAACATCAACCTTGGGAAAATAAAAACAACGGGAACTTTATGGTATCAATTCATAAGGTTTCCGTTAGTGTCCTACTGATTACCAGTCTAGTATGTTTTGTATTTCGGTTCAAGCGTGAAGCCATACACCTGTTGCCCGCTTCACAGTATTAGGCTCTCGCATTGCCCTGTTCGTCGAAACGAGCAACGAGAAGCCTCACGCCGATATGCATATACACTACCTCCATTATATATAACAAAGGGGAAGAAAAACATACCCATGAGACATTCACCGTTGCTTTGTCTTTGACGAACATTAAGAATTTGCGAGATTCAATACTGTCAGAACCAAAGCGCCAAGTAAACGCCTTTCCCATTATGTCATCCCCACCCTGCCACCTTAATCCGTAAAAGTGAATAAAGGTATAGGCGCGAAGATGCAGCAAAATTAGTGCAAACCGAACGAAAAAGCAAGTTTACTTATATTTTTCTGAGGCGCAGCCTTTCTGTTTGCGCCAGCAAACTAAAGATACAATATAATTCTGAATTGCAAATGAAGAATGCCTGATTATTTTCATGTTTTAGAACAGAGAAATTTTACGCTTTGCGCCAGATGTTCTATATTCCAAGACTGGCAATATTCATTCCAAGACTGGCAATATATATTCCAAGTCTTGGAATATTACTTTTATCGAGGTACTAATTAACGTTACATCGGCCAGACGGCAAAGCCCTCTACAGGTATTGTTTCGAAAGACCTGTAGGTGAAAAATTTAAGACCTGTAGGTGATAAATTTTAAGACCTATAGGTGCCTGAATTTACCATCTGCAGGAGGGCTTGACTTAGGTATGCCGAAGAAGCCGCTACTGAGGCCTGATTTCCGCCGTCACTGATTACAAACATAGGTCATAAGTGATGGCAAACGCCGATGAGTAGAGAAAAGTAAACTTTTCCATTATATTCACTCGTTGAAATTTGGCATTTCGCTCGGCTTGCACTATATTTAGTGTCCACTATGCGGACACAGAAATTAGGCTGCGCCTCGGAAAACTACAAATAAATTTGCGTTTTCGCTCGGCTTGCACTAATTTTGCACTTTATTGCGTGGATTATGAGCAAATGGGTTGAAGAAATCAAGCTGCAGCAGGCGGCCACGGAGGGTATGGATGCTTTCCTGAAGGTATTTACCGATGGGTACTGGCGCTGCATTGACGGTGAGCTGACGGCCGGGACGATGCCGCGCCTCACGGGTAGCCAGCATGTGTTGCTGGGCTATAGCATATTGCACGAGGAACTGATGGACGGCGGGTTCTGCCAGCTGATACAGAACGGTTACGGCCCCTATATCTTCGACAATCCCTTTGCCAAGGCAATGCGCCTGTGGGGGATGAAGGAGTTCTCCAAGGTGATATACAAGGCCAAGGAGGTGTATGACGAACACAAGGCCGACCTTACCCGTGAACGCACCGACGAGGAGTTCATGGCGATGTATGAGCTGTATCCTCAGTTTGATGACCTGGAAGACTACTTCATCGAGAATGAGGAGCAGATAACAGCCACCATCGCCTGCTATGTGGATGAGCATATTGAGGAATTCATTATATAAATCAAAAAAAAATTAGAAGTTAAATGTTAAGACTATGAAAATATTGAAAATGAAGAAGAGAGTTTTATTTTGCTTCGCTTGCATTGCGACTTTGCTGCTGACCTCGTGCCTTGAAAATACGGGTTACAGCTATACCTCAACTTTCTCGCGTATCGTGACCATTGACCATAGCGCTACACCTGTCAAACTGATAGCCGACTATACGGGTGAGACGTTCCAGCTTGACAACCTCACTTCGGCGGAACAGCTCAGCCTGTATGACTTGCAGGATGCCGACCGGGCTTTTGTTACTATCAATCTCGATGTGGACAATTCGTATAAGCCCCATTGGACCCTTGTTGAAGGCAAGGCTATTAAGGTGAATGCTGTCTGGAACAGGGCGTTGCCCGAGGGCGCTCAGATGAATGCACTGAGCGGTCTACAGAATTATGCGGTAGAGAGTGCGTGGAGCTATCCTGCGGCATGGATAGCCAATGGTTATGTAAATATAGCCCCCATCATACAGTCGGCCGGCCGTGGCACCTATTATCTGCAGCCCAAGACGATTTATGGCGATACGTTGCGTTTTGATATCAAGGCAGCTTTCACTCCGCTTGACAAGGAGAGCTACATTGCCGATTTCGTCAACTTTGACCTGCGCACCTTGACCGATACTACGGAGGCCGATGCGCTGACCCGTGATGTGGTGCGTAATATGCTGAACACGATTGCCACCAGGGACTCAGTGTGCATGATGATTGTGGGCGACTTCCACGACAAATATGTTAAGGTTGACTCGCTTTCTACCGGTTCGGTGAAGTATGAGGAAAGAGATACGGTAGTGAAGTATCCGGCATACACGAACTATACTGACCTGCGAGCACTGATCAGGTAATTTGCAGATGAGCTATAGAGATCTGTTCACACGATTGTTCCGCCTCTTGGCCAATCCCAAGCAAGCGTGGAGGGAGATTTCCACCGAGTCACCCCGCCGTGATGTGATGGCTACTTTCGTCTATCCGCTCATTGCCATGTGTGGAGTGGCTGTATTGCTCAGCGCATTCATGCACGAAGGAATGAAACGTGAGGTGTATCAACCTGCGCTGATGCAGATGCTCAGCTACTGCATCGCGCTCTTCGGCGGTTTCTTTCTGGCCTCTTATTTGCATGACATGGTGATGCAGAAGTATCTAGGCAGAGCTTCAAACATGCCTTTAGCGCAACTCTTCGTAGGCTATGCCATGGGCGTGGTGTTCGTGGCCGACATACTGATAGTACTCTTTCCGCAGTTCTTCATCTTCAAGTGGATACTGCAGTTCTATGTACTCTACGTGGTGTGGGAAGGTAGCGAGGTGATACTTGGCGTAGAGGAAGAACAGCGTCTGATATTCACTGGAATAACCTCGGCGGCCATTGTCTTCTCACCTGTAATCATTCAAATGGTGTTCGACACATTATCTAACATACTGGGCTGATGGAAAATAAGAAGCATACCACTCCTATTAATATAAAGAACAAGAAGGCGTCGTTCGACTATGAATTTATCGACACCTATACGGCAGGCATCGTGCTCACGGGTACGGAGATAAAGTCTATACGTATGGGCAAGGCCAGCCTCGTGGACACCTACTGCTACTTCATCAATGGGGAGCTGTGGGTAAAGAACATGCATATATCGGAGTACTTTTATGGCTCGTACAACAACCACAATGCCCGCCGCGAGCGCAAACTGCTGCTGAGCAAGAAGGAGTTGCGCAACCTGCAGAACGAGGAGAAGAACCCCGGATTCACCATCGTGCCTACCCGTCTCTACATCAATGAGAAGGGATTGGCCAAGCTCGTCATTGCCCTTGCCAAGGGTAAGAAGCAATACGACAAGCGCCAGTCGCTCAAGGAGAAGGACGACCGTCGCGAAATGGACCGATTGTTTAAAAGATAATCATAGGCAATCTTAGAAAGCCAAGAAAAGGACACTTCATGGCTATTAGACATTCTCTTAACCGCTTATATAGATGTGTGCGCTTGGCTCTGCCACGCTCGCTCAACATCTGCCTATGGTTACTCAAGGTAATGCTGCCCATATCGCTTGCTGTGCGTGTGCTGCAGTATGTAGGTGTCATCGACTGGCTGGCAGGATATCTCTCGCCTGTGTTCTCCTATATCGGACTATCGGGCGACTCGGCATTTGTATTCCTCACCAGTATCTTCCTTCCGCTCTATCCCACGATTGCCGTGATGACCACCCTCACGATTACTCTGCGTGAGGCTACCATCTTGGCGGTAATGTGCCTCATTTCGCACAATCTGCCAGTCGAGTGCTCGGTGGCTCACAAGACAGGTTCGCGTTTTGGCGAGATTGTAGCTTTTCGCATCGCCATGTCGTTCGTCTCGGCCATCGTGCTCAATTGGCTGTTGCCACATAGCAATGTCCCCTTCATCTTCCTCGCGTCAACCACCACCAAAGTAGCATCGTGGGGAATGCTCTTTACGCAATGGTTCACCTCATCGCTCACACTTGTCGTCACTATTGTGCTCATTGTTTCCGCCTTGATGATACTCCAGCGCGTACTCGAGGAGTTTGGCTGGATGCACCGCATTGCCCATTCACTATCGCCACTAATGCGCCTCTTCGGACTGCCCCCGGGCTGTTCGCTGCTGTGGCTCACAGGCAATGTAGTGGGCATGGCCTACGGTGCAGCCATCATGATTGATGAAGTAGAGCAAGGCCGGCTCACTCGCGATGAGGCCAATCTGGTAAATCATCACCTCGGCGTGTCACATTCACTGTTAGAAGACACCATGCTTTTCGTGGCTATGGGTATCAGCTTCTGGTGGCTATTCCTCACCCGGCTCATATTGGCCATGGTGGCAGTATGGGCGATGAGGTTATACACTCACATACGACAAGCTAACTATACATAAGACTATGCAACGACTACAAGATATCATCACAGAACGTATCCTCATTCTCGATGGTGCTATGGGCACCATGATACAGCAGTGCGGACTCACCGAGGAGGACTTCCGCGGAGAACGGTTTACAGACCTTCCCGGACTACAGAAGGGCAACAATGACCTACTCTGTCTCACATGTCCAGAGGTGATTGCCGGCATTCATAATCGTTACCTTGCGGCAGGAGCCGACATCATCGAGACTTGCTCATTCAATGCCCAGCGCATCTCTATGGCCGACTACGGATGCGAGCACCTGTGTCGAGAAATCAACCTCGCCGCCGCTGCCATCGCCCGCCAGTGTGCCGATGCAGTGAGCACCCCCGACAAACCACGCTTTGTAGCCGGCTCGGTAGGTCCTACAAACAAGACCTGCTCGCTCAGTCCCGACGTGAACGATCCCGCCTTGCGTACTATTACCTATGATGAACTGGTAGATGCCTATGAGGAGCAGATGGAGGCACTTATCGAAGGGGGTGTAGATGCATTGCTCATCGAGACCATATTCGATACACTCAATGCAAAAGCTGCCATTTATGCTGCTGAGCGGGTGATGGAGCGCTTGGGACGCCGTGTGCCGCTGATGCTTTCGGTGACTATCTCCGATGCTGCGGGACGCACCCTCTCGGGACAGACACTTGATGCATTCCTCGCCTCGGTGAGCCATGCCGAAATCTTCTCCGTAGGCCTTAACTGCTCGTTTGGTGCAGCGCAGATGAAGCCCTACCTCAAGGCGCTTGCCTCACGTGCTCCTTATTATATATCATGCTATCCCAATGCCGGACTTCCAAACAGCCTCGGCGGCTATGATCAATCGCCTGCCGACATGGCTGCCCAGGTAAAGGAGTATGTCGATGAGCGGTTGGTCAACATCATCGGTGGCTGTTGCGGCACAACCGATGCCTATATCGCCGAATATACACCTCTTGTGAAGGGTGCTGCTCCACACATCCCGTCAGAACGCCCCGATGCCTTATGGCTCTCGGGATTGGAACTGTGCGAGGTCACTCCCGAGCGCAACTTCATCAATGTGGGTGAACGCTGCAATGTGGCTGGTTCACGCAAGTTCCTGCGCCTCATCAATGAGAAGAAATATGATGAAGCGTTGGCCATTGCACGCCATCAAGTAGAGGACGGAGCCCAACTGCTCGATATCAACATGGACGACGGCCTGCTCGATACAGAACGTGAGATGATACATTACCTCAACCTCATCGCCTCGGAGCCCGATATCGCCCGTGTGCCCATCATGGTGGATTCATCGCGTTGGGAGGTTATCACTGCAGCTATCAAATGCCTGCAGGGAAAATGCGTGGTCAACTCCATCTCGCTCAAGGAGGGCGAGGAGCTCTTCCTTGCTCATGCCCGTGAGATACGTCGCTTAGGGGCAGCCGTGGTGGTGATGGCCTTCGATGAGCAGGGGCAGGCCGACACCTACGAACGGCGCATCGCCATCTGCGAACGCGCCTACCGATTGCTTGTCGATGAGGTAGGCATGTCACCTCAAGACATTATCTTCGACCCCAACATCCTCGCTGTAGCTACGGGTATAGAGGCTCACGACAGCTATGCGATAGACTTCATCCGTGCCACAAAGTGGATACGCACTCATCTGCCCGGTGCCCATGTGAGCGGTGGAGTGAGCAACCTCTCCTTTGCGTTCCGTGGAAACAACTACTTGCGCGAAGCCATGCACGCCGTATTCCTCTACCATGCCATCAAGGCCGGTATGGATATGGGTATAGTCAATCCTGCCACTTCGGTGAGGTATGATGATATCCCTGCCGAACTGCTGAGAGCCATTGAAGATGTGATATTAGCCTCCCCTAACCCCTCCCAAGGAGGGGTAACCAACACCGAACGTTTGATAAAGGTCGCATCTGAGATCTACACTAACTCCGAGATATACGGGTCACCCCTCCTTGGGAGGGGTAAGGGGGAGGCTTCCCTTTCTCTTGAAGAGCGTCTCCAAAACGCTCTTGTCAAAGGTATATCAGACAACCTTGAAGCCGACCTTGCCGAAGCTCTCACCGTATACCCCTCGGCCGTAGCCATCATTGAAGGTCCCCTAATGGCAGGCATGCTGCGCGTAGGCCAACTCTTCGGCGAAGGCCGCATGTTCCTTCCCCAAGTGGTGAAGACAGCACGTACAATGAAGCAGGCGGTAGAGATATTGACTGCGGACAGTTCAACAATAAAAATTCAGCGTTCAGATTCCAAGAAAGTGCTCCTTGCCACCGTCAAAGGCGATGTCCACGATATAGGCAAGAACATAGTCAGCGTAGTGATGGGATGTAACGGCTACGAGATCATCGATATGGGCGTTATGGTACCTGCCGAAGATATCGTAAAGAGAGTGCTTGAGTGTCATCCCGATATTATCGGACTCAGCGGGCTTATCACCCCTTCTCTGACCGAAATGGTAGATGTAGCCACAGCATTGCGTGAGGCGGACATCAGCGTACCGCTTCTCATAGGTGGTGCTACTACCAGTGCCATGCACACTGCTCTGAAGATTGCTCCGGCCTACGATGGTCCCGTGGTATATGTAAAGGATGCCTCGCAAAATTCAGGGGTAGCTGCCGCTCTCCTCAGCGATGACACACGTGAGGCATATATTACCCAATTGCAGAACGAGCAGGAGAATCTACGTCGTGAGTTTGCGGTTAGGGAACAAGCTCCACTATTATCCCTCGAGGAGGCACGCAGCAAGCGTCCAGATTTCTTTGCGTAGTTGGACATCTCTTGAGGTTTGTTTCTTGCGGTTAAATAGCAATATAGACTGACTACGAAAGTTCATCTATCAATGCCCGGTAGTTGTCATCGGTAGCAAGTACCTGGGGAATGCCGATAACGAAGAGTTGTTGGCGGGCACGTGTGAGAGCTACGTTGAGCTTGCGGTCGAGTACGATGGCATCGTTGCCAAGGGACTCTGCCGTCTCTACTATCAGTTCCATTTGTGCGACATCGGTAACAGTGGTGCAGTAGATGATGATATCACGTTGGCTTCCTTGATAGCGCTCTACGGTGTCAATGCTGATGCCTTCTGTGTAGTCGGGCATATTGAGTGCAGCGAGCGCATGGCGTATGAGGGCTCCTTGATTACGAAAGGGAGCGATGATACCGATGCTGCGGAAGGGATCATAGGGCAAGGCATTAGCTTGATACAGGGTTATAATGCTTTCTACAAGTGCAGCACAGAGGCGGGCTTCGTGACTGTTGGTCTTGAAACGCTCGCCAACCTCGGGCATAGGGCAACAGATAAAGGCGGTACGGCGGGTAGCCACCAAATGCTGCATCGGAAATTCTGCATTGTAAGTGGTATAAGGCAACGGTGAGGTTTGATGAGGTAGAGGCACCGGACATAGTCGACCGCTGTAGAAACGATGGTTGGCAAAGCGACTCACCTCAGGATGCATGCGTCCTTGACGATAGAGTGTAGCAATGCATGCAGTGTGTCCGGAAGCTGTTAACTGACGGTGGAGACGCTCGAAGAGCGACTGCCGACAGTCGGTAAATCCCAAGCTGATGAGCTGTTCATCGGTAATGCTTGCCTCCTCGGCGCTTTGCAGGGCTATAGCAGGCAGTTGCTTATGGTCGCCAATGAGCACGTATTTACCAACCTTGGTGAGCAGACCGACAAGCTGCGGTTCGAGTATCTGTGAAGCCTCATCAATGATAGTAAGGTCAAATGTCTTGGCTTCGAATAGCTCGGGACGGTTGGCAGCAGTGCTCACGGTACTCACCACGACACGTGTGGAAGCTATGAGCGAACGTACCTCATCGCGACTGCATAGTGGGGCTATAAGTCGGGATAGTGTGTGTGGGGCATAACGTTCGTCACAACTCTGTTCGCTGCCCAGACGTATGTAGGCGGGGCAGTCATCAATACTCTCTATAGCGGCACAGATCTCATCCACAGCACGATTGGTATAAGCCATAAGGAGGATGTGACTGTCGGCATACCGGTAGTGCTCCTCTACGATGGAACGCAGCACAATAGAGGTCTTTCCGGCACCTGGAGCACCGACGATGAGGGCATAGTCACGTGCTTGCTTTACTGCGAGCACAATATTGTCTGTATCTTCGCCCGGATAATGACCACACAGCGTTTGAGTGGTATCAGTTTGGGGAGGTTCCATACCAAGAATCAGGCGTTGGCGTTGCAGAGGCGCGCTGAGCAACGCATATAAGTTGCGATATAGCGACGAAGAGGCACTGTCGCTTACATCGTGCTCCATCGCATACGTGACAGTAAAGGGAAATACATCTGCACTATGCTGATGTTGGCGTAGTCCAATGCGCAGGATGTGACTGTCGATATACAGTAGCGTTCCCTTGTGTACCTGGCGAGTAGCTACGCTGTCATTCTCGTTGTCTCTGACGTAGAAGAGCACCATATCACCCCGGCGGAAGTTAGGCACATCGGACGTGTCAAGCGGGAGAAAAGCAAAGGAGAGCGTGTCATAGCCGCAACCATCATCGGCTGCAAAGGACTGTAGTTTCAGGTTGCCTATAATGTCGCCATCGGCAAGTTTCTCTTCGTAGGTACGGCACCACAGGTGACTTTGGGCTTGGTCACGGTCGCTGCGTCCGATTTTACTTATATACTGCTCGGCTGCCGTAAAGCGCAGATAACGGTAGAAGTAGGTCTTGACGGTAGCATCGGCCTGAAGGAAGGGTTCGAGTTGCTTGGCGATGGCAGGACGCAGGTAATCACTCCATAGGCGGTTAGTGATGGGGCGAGTGTTAAACACATCGGGAGTAAGTTCCACGAAAAAGGAGGCGGTATCGGGTTCGCTGGCCAATCGGCGCATAAGACATACGATAGCATTGCGTAGCGACAAAGCTTCATCAACGATATGGGGATAACTCTCTCCATTGAAATAGCGCGGGTAGCGGGAGTAGAGCAGCAAGCCCGTAATCTCTTCACGCGGGATACCGGTATTGACATGCAGCATTTCCCGATATAGCATCATTTGTGCAGTATGGCTCTGCTTGGGACCTTTAGGAGCGGAGTAATACTCGTCGGCCTTGCCCGACTTAAGCTCTACGAGACAATGCAGGTCGCTATGCAGATAGTCGAGGCGCCCCTGAATTCCCAATGCAGGACAGATAAACGATGGCTCAAGCATAGCACCACCAGACTCTCCTGCCGGGTAACGACGGTGCAATGCCTCTACAGAAGTGCGTATATGTTCGTATTGGCTGCGGGCCTCCTGGAAGAAAGCAGCATTGATGTCAGGACAAATGGCAAATTTTAGCGCATCGGCCGTAAAGGCCTTGCGTATGGAGGTGTCGTATGAAGCAGGACGCTCAGGGGTGTGGTTGACACAATCATCGAGAAACTGGTTGGCCATATTACCCAACAAGATATGTCGGGTGCTCTCTTTGGGAGCAAGCATACTCAACACATACCGCATAGGATGAGCACCGCTCTCAGAGAAGCAGGCTGTGAGCGTACTGATATCGACCAGATAGTCGGGTTCGATGATGAGACGGCGGGCACGTATCTTTGCTGGCTCCCTGCCACCTTCCACCTCTTCCATCTCCAACAGGACTACGGTATCGCCACAATATAAATTGTCAATATCGGCAAGATAGCTATTACCGATAATCTCTGCACAGCACTCTTCCCTATTCTCGGTAATACCATATATATAAGGAGGGATTGTCTGCTGCACCTGTAGACGCAGGTAACGGGGAGGAGTCATAGTAGTGCCTTGGAATGTTGGGTACTGTCGGTAGATGTTGCCTCCGATGCGATATCCTCGTCAATGACACAGACACCTGGACGTGGCACATAGTGGGTGGTGTCGCGATGAGTCTCCCAATACTGCTCCTCGCGCAGGCAGTATTCACTGTACTTATGCTGTACTTTACGTACGAAGAGGGTGGTCTCTACGCCTGTGAAGCGACCATTGCGGCAAAGCGAATCGGTATAATAGATAGAGTCATTCTTTAGGCGGAGGAAAGTCTCTACATTGTTGTTCCACACGTGACGGTTCTTACCGTACTTCTCGGCTAAGCGCATGGCATCCTGTATGTGTCCGAACCCAGCATTGTATGAAGCGAGTACGAAGTGTATGCGCTCGTTTTCTGGCACACGGCGGAAGAGTCGGCTGAGGTAAGCAAAGTAGTCGACTGCAGCACGTACACTCTCGCCAGGGTCACGCTCCATACCCACAGGCACTCCCATGGCACGAGCTGTCTGAGGCATCATCTGCATCAGCCCCTGCGCGCCTACAGCCGAGGTAGCAGCCGTATCGAACTTTGATTCCACGTAAGCTACGGCAGCCAGCATCTTCCAATCCCACCCAAGAGTGTCGGCGTATGTGCGGAACAGGCTGTCGTAGGGCGATATACGGAAAGAGCGTACTACCGTATCTGCTACAGGTATACTATCCTGCTGTGCTTTATAGGTAGTGCTGTCGGTCGACCTCGTACCTAAAGTAAATGCAGCAACGAGTGCCGCGATTCCTGCTATATATAAACTCTTCTCTCGCTTACGCATTGTTTCTGTTTAGGGTTTAGTGCCCAAAAGTTAACCGCCTCGTTATTGTTTGTCCAGACACTGCTGTATGAACAACCGCACCATTTCGATAGCTTTCACATTGTGTCCACCATTGGGGATGATGATGTCGGCATACTGCTTGGTAGGTTCGATGAACTCATCGTGCATAGGTTTCAGTATATTGCGATACTTGTCGATGAGCATCTCCAGCGGATGTCCCCGTTCGGCGATGTCGCGGGTGATGACACGTAGCAGTCGCTCGTCAGGGCCGGCATCGACAAAAATCTTGATGTCCATGAGGTCGCGCATGCTCTTGTCATACAATGCCATGATGCCCTCCACGATAACTACTTCGCGTGGTTCCACATGCACTGTCTCTTCGAGTCTGGTGCTGGTGATATACGAGTAGGTGGGTTGCTCTATGGAACGTCCCTCGCGCAGTTCATTGATGTGATGAGCCAGTAGCGACCACTCGAAAGCATCGGGATGGTCGAAGTTGGTTTTCTTGCGTTCTTCGAGCGGCATGTCCGACTGGTCGTTGTAGTACGAGTCCTGCGGTATCACTGCCACCGAGCCTTCGGGCAGACTCTCTACGATTCGCTTTACTACGGTAGTCTTACCCGAACCTGTACCACCTGCTATACCTATGATGATCATATTATTAGGAGCCTCCCCCGTCTCCTCCCAAGGAGGGGTGACTCAGTCATCGCGGAGGATATTCTTTATTATTGTTGTATGTTACTAATTATATTCATTGGACTCCGAAATCCCCCTCCTTGGGAGGGGTTAGGGGAGGCCTCCCCTACAGTTTCTCACACTCCTCTAACCACAAAGCTGCACTTGCATCGCTCGGCATGCGCCAGTCGCCACGCGGACTCAGCGATACACTGCCCACCTTAGGTCCATCGGGCAGACACGAGCGTTTGAACTGTTGCTGGAAGAAACGGCGGAAGAAGGTCGTTAGCCAGCGCTTGATGGTGCCTCGGTCATAACTGCCCTCGAAGGTCTTACAGGCGATGTAGTATATCTTCGATGGTGTGTATCCCGAACGCAGGAAATGGTAGATAAAGAAGTCGTGCAGCTCGTAGGGTCCCACCAGATCCTCGGTCTTCTGTTTGATGGTACCATCGGCCTTGGCGGGTATCAGTTCGGGACTGATGGGCGTATTCACCACATCAAGCAGGATATCGCGAATATCAGCATCGTAGGTATGGGTAGCCTCCCATGCCACGATGTGGCGCACGAGTGTCTTGGGTATGCCAGCATTCATGCCATACATCGACATGTGGTCACCGTTGTAGGTAGCCCATCCGAGTGCCAGCTCCGAGAGATCGCCCGTGCCAATGACGATGGCGTTCTCGCGGTTGGCCACATCCATGAGCAGTTGGGTACGTTCGCGTGCCTGACTATTCTCGTATGTAGTGTCGTGTACATCGATATCGTGCCCTATATCCTTGAAGTGCTGTATGCAAGCATCCTTGATGCTAATCTCGCGCTGCGTGATACCCAGCAGTTGCATCAGCGACAGGGCGTTCTGATAGGTGCGGTCGGTAGTTCCGAAGCCAGGCATGGTGATACCAATGATGCCTGTACGGGAAAGTCCGAGGCGGTCGAACGTACGCACCGTAGCCAACAGTGCTAACGTAGAGTCCAACCCACCCGATATACCGATGACCACCTTGTTGCAATGGATATGAGTGAGGCGCTTGGCGAGGCCGGCCACCTGTATATTGAGTATTTCATTGCAATGTGCATCGAGCTCGTCACCCTGCGGCACGAAGGGTAGAGGCGTGTAGGTACGGGTAAGCACTCCCTCCCTCTCGGCAATGGGTGCAGTATGCACGTGTGTGGCTTTGGGATAGAGGTCTGCTTGGGCGGTGGCGAAGGTAGTGTTGCCCCGACGCTCCACGCGCAACTTGTCGAGGTCAATCTCGGTACACACCAGCTGGGCATCGAAGCTGAAGCGCTCGCCCTGAGCTATCATCGTGCCGTTCTCGGCTATGAGGGCATTGCCCGAAAACACCAAGTCAGTGGTTGACTCTCCATAGCCGCAACTGCAGTATACGTATCCTGCCATGCAGCGAGCCGATTGCTGTGCAATGAGCGAGCGCAAGTACTCGTGCTTGCCCGTCACCTCGTCCGATGCCGAGAGGTTGAAGATAATCTCTGCTCCCTGCAAAGCCAGCGCCGAGCTGGGTGGTGTCACACTCCACAAGTCCTCGCATATCTCCACACCGAAGGCATAGCGCTCCGTGTGGAATATCTGGTACGAACCGATGTGTACCAACTGCCCGGCATACCGTATGTTGTCCTCCATGCGCAAGTTGTAACCTGTTGTAAACCAACGTCGTTCGTTAAACTCACCGTAGTTGGGGATATAGCACTTGGGCACAATACCCAGTATACGTCCCTGCTGAATCACGAGGGCACAGTTGTACAATGCACCACACACATAGATGGGCGCTCCTATGACGTATACATTGTCGTATGCCTTGGTTGCCTCGGCAAACTGTGCCACACTCTCCTCGGCTCCCTGCAGTAGGGTCTGCTGAGTAAACAGGTCATTACACGTATAACCCGTGGTACACAGTTCGGGAAACACCGTTATCTCCACTCCCTCCTTGTGGGCACGCTGTGCCAAGATGACCAACTGCTCTGTATTGAACCTCGTATCGGCTACGCTGACCAAAGGTATGGCCGCTGCCACTTTGATAAATCCGTGTTGCATACTCTATTTCATTATTTACTGCAAATATAGCGAGAAACGAGCGAGAAACATCAAGTCTACTTGAATATTTTTCACAGCAAGTGAAAGTATATTCGAGGTTTACCTCAAATATAGCGAAAAGTGAGCGAAAAGTCAAGTTTGCTTGCACATTTCTCGCTCGTTTATCCATATATTCACGGTTCATTTTCTATCCGATAGCCGTCTTGCCCTAATCTCTTGAGTGCGAAGGCTATCTTTGTAGTGATTGTGTGCAGCCATGCGTTCGGGGCTGAGGGAGGCATCGCTGTTGCCCTCCCATCGGCGACAAAGGTAGATGGGGTTATATATGCGTCCGAGGCGATACTGGCGGCTGACAGCGAGCCCTACGGCATAGTCCTCGCCATAACTTACGTTAGGAAAACCTATCTCGCGGATTACAGGAGTGTAAAAAGCACGCGGTGCTCCCAGTCCGTTGATGCGCAAGGCATTGTTCATTCCATTCTCTTCAGTCCACTCACGATGATCGATGATACCGGGTGGCAGTGTCTCCAACGCAAAATTGCACAGACGATAGCTACCAACCACCATCGCGCAACGCTCGCGACGGAAAGTGTCGACAATGCATTGCAGGGTGTGTGAATCGCTATAGAGGTCGTCGCTATCGAGTTGCACAGCGTATCGCCCACACTGCGGATGGCGCACGGCAAGATCCCAGCAACCTCCAATGCCGAGGTCGATACGGTCGGGAGTGACGATTACCAACTGTCCGTTATCTACTGCCAGCCGGGAGAGAATCTCGCCCGTCCCGTCCGTGGAATGGTTGTCTACCACGATGAGGTTGAAGGGGAATCCTGTCTCTTGTGACAGTACCGACTGGATGGCATCGCCGATGGTGCGGGCACGGTTCTTGACTGGGATGACAACTGTGGCTTCGTAGGGGAAGTCACCCTCAGCAGTATCTATCGTTTCCAGCATACGGTAGTCTACAAAAGCACCAGTGGCCTTGAGGTGTGCCGTACAGGCACGCTCCATCTCTATCTGAATTTGCCGGTTGCGTGGGTCTACGTAGTCGAATTGTTTCTCGCCCGAGGTACGTGTGTCAAGCTCACACTCAGTGTATAGATATTCATTTATGTGTACCAGTCGGCCAGTACGACTGATATATAGGCGCAACTGATATAGTGCAGCATGCAGCATCTCTTCAGGTTGGGTAGCGAGGAACTGACGTATAGCCTCGACACGTATGAGCATTAGAGGACCAAAGTCAAAGTCGTCACGCACACTACCTTCTTGATACTCATTGGTAGGCACTGCCAATGTCTCCCCTTGCTTCGTCACATAGCGATGGCTATAAACAAAGTCGGCATCACTATCTACAGCTGCACGTAGCATGCGTTCTATGGCTCTATAGCCCACTCTCAGACTTCCTGCATGCGTATATAGCAGAACGTAGTTGCTCGTACAGCATTGTAGAATTGTCTTCAGCAAACGGGTCGACAAGCTTCGCTCCAACGGAATGAATGGCGCATTGTCTTCGCATTCGGTATCGAGGAGCTCATTTACGCTTGTCACGAGCGGGCAGGCTACTAATTCACTGCGCAACTCCTCTGCACACACTTCGCTACAGTGTGGCACAAAACAGTCAATCGTATGGTTCATAATTGCATTCTCGTATTCGTTGTTCATATTCTTTTTGATAATCTGAGGCTTACAGCTTGACTACGTCCGTAACTGTGAGTATCCCGGCCTCTACACGGAAATGAATGTCATAGTTCTCATAAGGCATGCCGTATACTTTGCCAGGGTCGTCCTGGTATTGTGGACGCGGGTCGAGTGCCAGCACCTGGATGAGAGCCTTGAGGCTGTCGGTGGTGAAGCGCGATCGCAAGTGTTCAGGAAACTCCACATCCAGCTCCTGCCATGGGTGTTCGTCAACAAAGCCGCTACGTGCATTCGGATGACAGTCGGCATAGGTCACGTAGGGTTTGATGTCGTAGATGGGTGTTCCGTCCATAAGGTCGGCACCGAACACATGGATAACGGGGCCTTCTGTAGCACTGAGCTCTATGCGCCCGATGCGTGCCGATGACAGGCCTATCGGATTGGGGCGATAAGGCGAACGGGTCGCGAAGACTCCCATGGGTGTATTACCGCCAAGCAGAGGGGGTCTTACGGTGGGTTGCCATGAGGCGGCACCGCGCTCCTCGCGCGGACGGTTGGCCGAGAATTGCCAGATAATCCACAGATAGTCGAACCCCTCGAGTCCGCGCAAAGCATCCATATTGCGGAATTCGGGTACGAAGACTATGCGACCGTGTAGTTCGCCTACAATACCGCTTTGACGTGGTATGCCAAACTTGGTAGGGAAAGCACTACGGAAATGGGCTATGGGGGTCATGTCGGGTCTTGGATTCTCCATTCTACAAGTAGGGGTTGTATCGTATCTCATCGCCAATGGTGGTGGGATCCCCGTGCCCAGCATACACGACAGTTTCGGGAGGCAGGGTGAGCAGGCGCGTCTGAATGGAACTGACGAGTTGTGCGTAGTTGCCGTCAGAGAAGTCGGTACGCCCGATGGAACCTTGAAACAACGTATCTCCGGCAAAGAGTATGCCGCTATCCTTGGCATAGAAGCACATGCCACCTGCCGAGTGGCCGGGAGTGGCTATGCACTCAAGTGTGCATGTACCGAGGGTGAGCATATCGCCATCGTGCAATGGGTGTCCTACAGGACGAGGAGTACCGTTGGGACGGATACCGAAACGGGCAACGGAATGGGTGAAGTTGTCAATCCATGGTGCATCGAAGAGGCTGGCACTGAGCTTTACGCCAAAGGCATCTTCTACGAAGGGAACCCCAAATATGTGGTCGAAATGCAAGTGGGTACACAACAGATACTTCACTTGCAAACCGTGCTCGCCTATAAACTCTGTCAGCAGTTGCCGCTCGTCGACCCAATAGAACCCCGGGTCAATGATGGCGGCCTCGTGTGATGATTCTTCGTATGCCACGTAGCAATTCTCGTGGAGCATATTGCAGATAAATGTCTGTACTTTCATCTCTATATGTAGATTGTTCAGTATACAAAATTCGCAAACATTTTTGAGTTGTGCAAGCAAACATGATTAATTGTATCAGTTCTCTAAAAAATAAGTTTTTTTATATGTTGTTATGAAATATTTTGTACTTTTGCCACTCTATAAGCAAAAAAGGAAGCATGGAAGATTTTGATCTAATGGTATTGAAGGCGAGAAACGAGCTCTTTGCCTGTGTCGACAAGCGTGGATTCGAAGAAGAGGAGATCGAGCGTGTACATCAGGCCTATGAATTGGCCGAAGAGGCACATCGTCCACAACGTCGCAAGAGTGGCGAGCCCTACATCCTACACCCGATAGCGGTAGCCATGATTGTTGCCAATGAGATAGGGCTGGGTGCCAATCCTATCTGTGCCGCACTACTGCACGATGTGGTGGAGGACACCGACCATACTGTGAAGGAAATACGCGAAATGTTTGGCGAGGATGTAGCCATGCTGGTAGGTGTGGTGACCAAGCACAAGAGCGAGAAGTATGAGATTTCGCTACAGGTGGACAACTACAAGCAGATGCTGCAATCAATACACTACGACATACGCGCCTTGTTGCTGAAACTGGCCGACCGTCTGCACAACATGCGTACACTGAAGTCGATGCCGCCGCACAAGCAGCTCAAGATAGCCTCCGAGACAGACTACTTCTACGCTCCGCTGGCTAATCGCCTCGGCCTGTACCGCATAAAGACGGAGCTTGAGAACCTGAGCTTCCGTTACCGCCAGCCACAAGAGTACGAAGAGGTAAGGGGACAGATTTCCCGCTATGTGAGCCAGCACGCCGAGGCCGCAGAGGAGTGGATGAGCCCCATACGTGTCGCCTTGGGACAGAGAGGGATAGTGGCCACGGTCACTTGCGAGCCACGCTCGGCCTATTCCATCTGGGCCAAGATGCAGGAAGACTCCATTTCCTTCAGTGAGGTGGAGCATATACGTGTGGTGCATATCGTATACAAGAACTGGAAGCAGAAAGAGATGACGGAGAAAGAGATGGCTCTATTCGTCTACTCTATCATCACCAATCTGTATAAGGAAAAACCGGGTAGCATGAACAGTTACCTTGACGTGTCGAAGGACAACAACTACCGTAGCCTGCACTGTAAGCTGATGGGCAATGAGGGGCGCTGGATGGAGGTGCACATCGCCTCCACGGAGATGAAGCGCATCTCGAATATCGGATGCCTCGTGGAGCGGGAGCATGGTGTGGACCGCTGGATAGAAAATTTCCGTGGGGTACTCAAGGACCTGGCCGAGCAGAGCCGTGCGGGAGCCTTCATGGAGGATGTGCGCTCAACCTTCTACGAAGACGACATCTATGTGTTCACCCCCAAGGGCAAGATGGTGGTACTTCCCAAGGGAGCCACGGCCATCGACTTCGCCTTTGAGATACATAACAAGGTGGGAGAGCAGATGAAGTTTGCTGTCATCAACGACAAGCTATGCTCGGCCAAGACAGTATTGCAAAAGGGCGACCGTGTGCGCATAGGACTCGATGATGTCCCATCTATAGACAAGTCGTGGCTCGACCATGTCATCACCTACAAGGCACGTATCGGAATCCGCCGGTTCCTCAACCGCCAGCCATCCAGAATGAACGAAGGGTTTGTTTTGTGTGCCTCATGCAAACCAATCTCTGGCGACGAGGTCATAGGCTTCCGACTGCCCGATGGACGCACAGAGGTGCACCGTTGCGATTGCCGCAAGGCAATAGAGAAAGCGGCCGAAATGGGTGACAGCATAGAACGTGAAGTAGATATGAAGGAGTTCGAGCAGATGGCCTTCCCTATACGCTTCCATGTAAAATCGGTCAACAAAGACCAACTGCTACTGGCTATCGTGTCACTCGTATCAGAGCAGATGCACCTGAGTCTGGGCAATCTGCACTCTACTATCGCCGATGACATAGTATCGACCGACTTCGAGGTGTATGTGCACTCCTACAACGAAATAAAAGCGCTCAAGGATGCCCTCTCGACCCTACCGGGCGTGTATGGCCTGCGAACCTATTAGGCCAGTGTTCAGTGCAAGGTCTTATGCTGGGTGTGCAGTGCTACGATCAGCCAACAATCACAGCCACCTCAGCCTGCGCTATACGCAAGAGGTCGGACGGAGCAATCTTCACCTGCAAGCCACGCACACCGGCACTGACAAATACATAAGGGAAGTCATTACAGGTATGATGCACGTAGGTGGGGAAATGCTTCTTCATCCCGATGGGCGAGCAGCCACCACGGATATATCCTGTGAGCGGAAGCAGTTGCTTCATGGGAATCATCTCGCACTTCTTGTTGCCCGACACCTTGGCTGCAAGCTTCAGGTCTACGGTAGCATCGCCAGGAATCACACACACGAAATACCCCGTGCGGTCGCCTTGTAGCACAAGGGTCTTGAAAACTTGAGCTATATCCTCACCCAGCGATTCTGCTACATGAGGCGCACTGAGGTCATTCTCATCCACCTCATAAGGGATTAGCTCATAAGATATCTTTGCCTGATCGAGCAGGCGGGCCGCATTCGTTTTCTGTATCTTGGCCATAGGACAGGTAAAAGAGGTTAAGGATTACAGATAAAGGTTGGGCATTGGAGAACCCAATGCCCAAACATATTAACAATATCTACCAAAGATCTTCATCCATCATTTCTTGCTGAGGTCATACACCACCTTCATCACGGCCTCACCGATGGCGTTGGCCTCTTCGGGCGAACCAGCCTCAGAATATACACGGATGATAGGTTCGGTATTGCTCTTGCGCAGATGCACCCACTTGTCGGGGAAGTCAATCTTCACACCGTCAATATCGTTCACCTCTTCGTTGGCATAGATTTCCTTCACCTTCACGAGGATGGCATCAACGTCCACATCGGGAGTGAGGTCGATACGGTTCTTGGCCATATAGTAGGCGGGATAGGTCTTGCGCAGTTCGCTCACGGTCATCTGCTTCTTGGCCAGATAAGTGAGGAAGAGGGCGATACCTACCAATGCATCGCGACCATAGTGGCTGGCAGGATAGATGACACCACCGTTGCCCTCACCACCGATGACAGCACCGGTATTCTTCATCTTTGTCACCACGTTCACCTCACCCACGGCCGAAGCGTTGTACTCGAGGCCATACTTGCGGGTCACATCGCGCAGGGCACGGGTAGAGCTGAGGTTCGATACGGTGTTACCGGGAGTGTGTTGCAGGATATAGTCGGCCACGGTCACGAGCGTATACTCCTCACCATACATATTACCGTTCTCATCGATAATGGCCAGACGATCCACGTCGGGATCTACGACGAAAGCCACATCAAGGTCGGCCTTCTTCATCAGCCCCATGATATCGGTGAGGTTCTTCTCCAAGGGTTCGGGGTTGTGCTGGAAGTCGCCCGTAGGTTCACAGTAGAGCTTCTCTACGGTGCCCACACCTAATTGAGCCAACAGTTCGGGCAACACGATACCACCTACCGAGTTCACACAATCGATAGCCACCTTGAAATTAGCCTTGCGGATAGCCTCCACGTCTACGAGGTCAAGTGCAAGCACGCTATCTATATGCTTCTGGTTATACGAGTCGTCCTTTGTATAGTGACCCACGTGGTCGATGTCGGCAAACTCAAATGCCTCGGCAGCAGCAATAGAGAGAACTTCATTTCCCTCGGCAGCATTGAGGAACTCGCCCTTCTCATTGAGGAGCTTGAGGGCATTCCACTGCTTGGGGTTATGACTTGCGGTAAGGATGATACCACCACATGAGCCCGACATGGTAACGGCCAGCTCAGTAGTAGGAGTCGATGCCAAACCTATATCTATCACATCGAAGCCCATACCCATCAAGGTACCACATACGCAACTGCGCACCATCTCACCAGAGATACGCGCATCGCGACCTACCACGATGGTATTGCTCTTTACCGATGTTGTTTTACGGATAAGTGTAGCATAGGCAGCTACAAACTTAGTGATGTCGAGCGGGTTGAGCCCCTCGCCTGCCGTGCCACCGATAGTGCCACGGATACCTGAGATTGATTTAATCAGTGTCATTGTCTTTCCGGTATATAAGTTATTTCATAATATGTTGGATACACGTATTGTGCGGCGGTAGAGGTACCCTCGCCATGCGGTACGATCAGGCGCACCTTGGCCGCCTTGTCGTTAGGCCGTCCAGGAGTGATATAGCTGAATGGCAACAACCACCCCTTGGGCACTGCACTGCCATAGATAGCATACATATAACCCTGCGTGAAGGAAGCCGAGAAAGTATCGCCCTTACGTTCACAAGTAAACTTGTCGGGAGTGGAGGCATAGAGGTTACCGGAAATGGTATCCCCATCAGCTATATTGTATTCCAAGTAGCGAGCCATGAAGACACCACGGTCACCAGACTCCATCATCTCGCCCTCGCCCTTGCGCACAATCTGCATATATACGCCCTTGTCCTCGAAGAGTACGAACTCGTTCTTTGCCGTGTCGGTCACCTGTCCATTGGCTTCGAATGTCTCCATATCGATAACCTTAATGCCCTGTTCGTCAATAAAGTCATAGATATGGTTCTTCTCCTTCTCTTTCTGTTCGGCATACGTCTCATAGTCCTCACACGAGCACCACACCACAGCCGAGAGGAGTGCCAAGACTATATAAATAGGTTTCTTCATTACTGTTCTCCAAAATTCTCCACAAAAGTAATAAAAACAATGTCTACATGCACTATCCGAAAGCGATTTTTTCTAAATATTATCAATTAAAAACACTTTACGGCCGGGGAAACTCCTTCAGTGCCTCCTCAAACACACCGATAGCACCTTGCAACGTACCGTCATATTGCCCGCCCGACGCATTCAGATGACCACCTCCGTTAAAGTACTTTGCAGCAAACTTATTGCACGGGAACGTCCCCTGCGAGCGCAATGACACGCGAATGACATCCTTCTCCGTATCTTCGCGCAAGAAAGCCGAGAAATAGATTCCCTTCATCTGTAGCGGGATGTTCACAAGCCCCTCCGTATCCCCCTTGTTGAAATCGAATCGTTTCATCTCCTCACGACTCAGGGTGATGAGTGCGGCATGTTCCTCGGGGAACACGCGCATCTTCTCATACAGCACATAGCCCATCAGGCGCAAGCGCCCCTCCGAATAGTTGTTGAACACCTTGTTATATATACGGTCCTTATTGATTTCCTTCTGCATGAGCATGCTCACGATGAGGTACAGCTCCTGCGTGCAAGGCCCGTACGAGAAGTTACCCGTATCGGTCATCACGCCGGCATACAGACATTCACACGCCTGCTTCGTGAGCCGGTCATAGCCACCCATAGCCATCACCAAGCGGAACACCACCTCGCACGTGCTCGATAGCTGAGGATACGAGAAGCTGATATCGCAGAACGCATCGGGATGCAGGTGATGATCCACCAGCACCTTCACCGCCTTGGCCTTCTCTATCAGAGCCCCCATATCATCCACACGGCTCAACGCATTGTAGTCCATAGCCATTATCACATCGGCCATAGCAATCATCAGCCCAGCCTTCTCACCATACTTATCGAAACGCACTATCTCCTGCGAGCCCGGCATCCAGGCCAAGAAGTCAGGATAGGCATCGGGCACAATCACCACCGCCTCCTTGCCCAGCGCCTGCAAGTAATGCGCCATGCCCAACGTAGAGCCCAGCGCATCGCCGTCAGGGCCGGCATGACAAGTAAGAACAAACATCTTGTTTCCGTCAATCACCTGCCCCAGGCGTTCAATATCAGTTTTTGAAAATATATTCTTGATCATACTCTACATTTATTGTGCAAAAATACGGATAAGCGAGCGAAAAGCCAAGTTAACTTGAGCTTTTTAATGCGAGCGAGAGTATTTTCTGTGGCGAAGTCACTAAAGGTACGGATAAGCGAGTGAAAAGGAAGAAAGCGAAGCTAAGCCGAAACACGATCAATTTCTGTGCAAAATTTTTGTAGCATAATGTAAAGCAAAGCCTACGGTTTGCTTACACGGTGCTGAAATCGGAAGTATAGACTTACCCAACTCACAAACTTAAAAACTCAAAAACTCACGTTTCGCTTACTTTCTGAAAAATCCTAATCGCTCATGCTGCGTTCTTTTCGTTTGGCTTGGAGATTGGGCGAGAACAAGACAAGGACAGGACAATATACTAGAGGGACTTTTTGCGAACAAGACAACTCTATAAGACCTCCTCAGTACGTCTACGCCTATTCTTCTGAGACCTTATAGAGTTTCTTTATGCACAACGGATGGCTTATTCTAAGAATTCGCGCATCGTATTGGTATACATATTGCCGTAGTTCTCTTCGTTGAATACCGTGACGTGCGACCCTACGGTGTTATTGAATAAGCGGTAATATAGCTCGCGCATAGTAATGGATGGATTCTTTACTATGCAATCCTGAAACGTCAGTGTAAAACGGTTTGACATCCAAACCTCTAAATCACAATTATACACATCGGCTTTAGATGTTTCATTGGCATTGGCTGCAGTAATAGCGAGTATGCCAGGCAATCCCTCTACAGCATCAAACACGCTACCACTATAGCATGTTTCTATCAAGCACAGTAGTTTTCTGTAGCATCTTTTTTCGTGCATCGATGTGAATGTCTCGTGGGCCAGTTCTCTCGAAAACCCTTTTCTATCGTTCAGCCACATCAGGTGTTCAGAGATGCCATGTCCGCTCCAGAAGAAAAATACATTATCATCTTCATCTGCCGATATCACATGAGGCAACCGCTCGTTCTTCTCTCCGCACAAGATGGCCTTTACATCCTCAGGCATAAGTTCCGAGGGGTGATAGTCGATAGTCAAGTCTTCATACACATCCACACCCCCTGCGTAGACGCTTACCACTCCCTGATTCGGATTATTCTTATTATAGGCAATATCATCTTCTGCAATAAGGACAATATGACCATCATCGTATCCATTGCTGCGCAATAGTTGATACATATAGTACACGTCGGCTTGATGCCGATAGTTGTTCCAACCCGAAGAACCCGCGACCAGAAGTGCCCACTTCTCATGCAATGCAGGATAGGCAGGCCCTATCGAAGTGCTATCTCCAAATTCTTGCATACGGTTATTTTTCCAGTTCCACCCTGCTAAGGCCTCACTGGTTCGCGCTGAACTATTACTTGCATTGTAATCCAATATGATGTATCTCCCATCATACACCATATAGTTATGGTATACGCTTGAGAGCACATTGGTATATACCTTCTTGTCAAAGTCCAGCATACCTGATACTCCTCTAAGGTTGGGTTGCTTCCCTCGTGTCAATTCCGCAACAAAGTCGCTCATGCCCTTCGTTGACCATGCGTGCTGTTGGTCTTCTCGTCCATCGACCAATATCCTGAGTGCTTCGCTCAGCGTCACTTGCCTATTATACTCGTGCGTATAAAGCAGTTGCAGATAACATCCATACCCTACCATCATGGCTGCATCATACACCTGAGCTTCACCATTGGTTGTCTGTTCACCATAGGTCACTTCATATCTGATGTCAAAACCACTCTCGGGGTCACTACCGACATACACACCCTCTAGTCCATTGGCTTGTGCACCCAACAGTTTGATTACATCGGCACCATAGGCAATATCCGAATACAGGCATCTTGGAGGGGGAACCCCGATAAAAGCTTGCTTGTACATCGCCTCCTGTATCTTGCGGATGCCCTCCACATCATTGGGTGCACATATCAGATAGTCGGCCTCCGATGCCATAGCCCTGGCTGCCTCCTCTTCTATGCTACTATGTGCATAGTCATAGATACCCTTTACATCCAATCCCATTTCCTTAGCCTGAAAGGCAAACCACTCCACAAAGGTCTTTCCGTATAGAGTACCTCCATCGGCAATCAAACCTACACTCTTTGCTCCATAAGAGTGTGCCTTGACCAGTAATACCTCACACTGAGCTATATCCGTCTCATTCATTGCCCACAGACAACCAGCCGAAGAGAATCCACGCACCAACTCCTCTGTCGTAGCCAAGGTAAAGAATGTCTTTTTTACTTGTGAGCGACAAAACCTCGAAGCCAACGTACGGGCATTATCCGAATGATATCCACCTATTACGGCCACCACCTCCTGACGCTTCGATAGTTCATCGGCCAATTGTTCCAAGTCTTCACTATCCTCGTCATACCATTCATATTCCAAAGCTATACCCTTCTGCTGCATGGCAAAGGCTTGCTTCAGATCATCGGCACATTGGTTCAGCGTACGTTTCCAATGTATGTCCAATCCATTCTGCATAGGTAGTACCACAGCCACCTTGCGTGTCTCCCACTTTACGGTATCTTCGGGCAATACCCCCTGTTCCTTGCTGCACGACATGCACAACACCAGCAACATCCCCCACGCGATAATGCTTTTATTCCATTCCATAACTCTGTTCCTTTGCTATAGCCTCTACTCGCGCACGGCTTAATATTTCATCAAACACTCCATTGAAGTTGTACGATGGCACCCAATCCACATAGTCACTCTCCAAACCGTATACCATATGCTTGGGCAATTCCTCACCTGCCGCCCACCTCGTCAGATACTCCTCTACCACACGGTCGATATGTTTTACCATACTGCCCACCATAGAGTTGCATAGATGGCTTTGGTCTACATCCGTACCCACTGTATAGAGTCCGCGAGGATATTCGCGCATATACCTGAACACTCCCATGTTAGAACCACCCATCACCGGAAATATGAAGTTATAGTACATTGCCCAATCATACATCAATCGATAGACCGAATCGGCCATAGCATACCCCACGTCTGTATCAGACAAATAGACGATATCCACAGTTTCTGCATCATCACGGCAAGCCGTATATCCATCTCGAAAGCCATCAGCAGCCATGCGTATAGACTTGTCCGATGCATTGGCCAGCACTATTAGTGGAGCATAACTTATCTCACCGGCTATAGCCCCTGCCATATAGGCTGCGCCATACATCGATAGACCGAAGGTCGATATACCGGGGACGGTGCTATGCTCACTTTCAAATAGCAACACCTGATTGTGTGTGATGTCCAAATCCCACTCTAAGCATTGTCTATCAACAACCTCCTTATATGCTGAACTGGCCAGCACCAATAACCGTTGCGCCTTGTCCTGAGTCGTATCGCACCATGCAGCAACAATCTGTTCACCCTCTTCCAATGACGTTGGGCAGTAGTAATCTACATCAACTCCCGAGGCGTTGTCACTATTGGCATATCTTACCACCCCTCGTAGCATTTGGTCATTATAACCGTTGTCGCCCAAGCCGTTCGGTGAGAAGAGTACCAAGACTTCCTTCCTTGCCGATGCTGTGGGCAAAGACTCAATATCCGTGCATGACCATAGGGCACACACGGATAAATAGAGGAAAATAATCTTAGCTGATTTCATCTCAGCGACCGTAAGTCTTGCCTGTTAAAAAGTCTCTATTTCTATCCAATGGAGGCTTTTTCTACACCAATCGATATCCCACCAATCCGTCTTGTCTTCTGCTGAAAGATCTATTGCATAATGTTTCGTAACAAACAGCAAAAACGTAGATTCATTAGTATAATAGAAAGTGTTTTTCGTTAACTTCCCAGCACCAGCATCTTCGAAGAATGAGACATACATGTCCCAATCTGCTCTTAGAATTTTAGATGCTTCCTTTGCTAATGACATAGAGGCGTAAGTATCTTTAGTTTGATCAGTAGTAAATCGGCTTATATACAAAAGTAGACCAGATACGCCCTTTTTGGCTTCTCTAATACACACAGCTCTACCCCAAGTTTTATCTCCAATAAGATATTTCGATTCATCATTCTCAGGCCATGCCGACTCTTTGATGAAGATAATTTTTGACACATGCTTCATCACCGTTCCCTTGGCAAAGGTTACCTCAGCTAATGTGGGGGCCTCGTCTACGACCTTGAAGTAAACGGTCTCCTGCAGTTGCCCATTCTCATCTTTCAGTCCAGTTTCCATATCGATGGTCGATGGAGCCGATAAATTCACCTCCGTGTCGGGCGATAACCAACCTTGAAACATCTCGGCAGCATCTGACAAGTTGGCCACACCGATATAGAGTTCGGTGGTATCGGCAGGATTGAGCGGTGCACCATTGACACGTTGTACAAAATTGCCTAACGAGTCAACCTCTACAATGTTGTTTTGGAGGAATCTCACTTGATTATAGACTGTCACCCTACCTTGATATAGGGTTTCTTCGGGCGTAATGTCTTCGTCCGGTGAACACGAAGTGAGGATTGTAGCACACAAAGCTACAGCCATCATAGTTGCATAAAATTTTACAGTTTTCATTGGTTAATATTTTATTTTTATCTTATGCAAGATATCTATCGTCTTTTGTATATATTCAGCTCCATTAGGATGACAAACAGGTACTTCACTGCCCGTTACTTCGCCGTAGCCGTTGCTCGCTGTTTTTTTGTATTTTTCCAACTTCTCAATCATAGCGGGCACTTCGCTTCTCTTCATCGTTATAATATTTGGTAAGTAGCGTTGACTGAGCACAAAGGTGCGTCCATCCGATTTGAAGGTAACGGTTACCAACACAACAAAATCAGGAATTTCGCCATCACAAAGCAAGGTCTTACTTGTCTTTTTGATGGGAAAGTATACTTGTGGCTGCATGATAAAGTTCTTGCCCTCGATATTGGCAACTTTACCATAGTATGAATAGTCTGCTCCAGACTGCTTCACGACCTTACAATTTGCAGCGGTTTCATCCAAAGCCTTTGACATAAAGTCAGTATGAGATGCCTGGACATAGGTGGTTGCATTAAGATTTGGGTTTTTAGTTCTGTATACCCCGCCTTTTGCATTCTTTACAATCTTTATGGCAGGGCGATCCAACTTTAATAGCGAAGCATATTTAGAAGTATGCCCCTTCTCCACATCAGGATATACGCCATAGTCGATAGTAACTTTCACTTCTGAAACATCAGGGAATATTTCAGTGTTGAGGTTCAATTGCAAGCTCGTAGGGTCCAGGAATGAGATCATACGTAGGTGGTAGTCCTCTACATCGGAATTTCCATAGGTGCCGTCACCATTGATTGACAGGTTAAAATGGCTCACGTTGCCCATCACACAGTCTTCGATGACATAGACAACAGGGTCAGCAGCCAAGCTCCACACTCCCTGTCCGAAATGAGTATCCTCGTTGGCACTTTTAATGGTGCTCCCCTTCAATGTTATCGGAGATATACCGTTCGAAGAAAGGCTCTTGATATATCCCGAAAGCTCGATATCGCCAGTCAGACTCATCTCAATCTTGCCTGGCATAGAGTCTGTAATATTCTCGGCATACTCATTCTCCATTAGGTAGTCATACGCAAAAGCAGCAACGTTACAAGCAACTCCGGCATAATAACAATACGTATCCAATGACTTTCCCGTCACCTGTTTTTCAATAGCTGCTAATGCCGAATTCTGCACATCACCAGCAATGTTTCCGATGGTTTTCAAGGAGCTGCTCACGCCACTGGTCGCAGAAGCAGTCTGCTCGGCCGATGAATACTTGCCTGAGATATTGGCAATAAGGCTTCCTGCCAATGACACAGACTGGTTCAGCTCTGTGCGACAAGCAATCTGCATCTGTTCGTCAGAGTCAATCCAACTCTTCCCTTGAGGGATATAAGCAGAAACATCAATATCAAAGGCGGTCCATCCCTTGGTAAGAGCCGTAGAACTCATCGCTTTGTAAGTCGAGAAGAAAGACTTGAAGGTGAATCGTGATGAAACATCCTCGCCCAACAAGTTCATTGTATTGCTCAAATTGGTATGATTGGAGGGAATACCGTATGCCAAAGCATGATAGAAGGGGAACTTATTGTACTTGTTTGCTGAACCCATATCTACCTCAAATGCATACTCTGAACCTGTTGTCGTGGGGTTGGTCACATAATAGAATATACGCAGTGTACCCAGATAGCGATTGTACAAGGCGAAATAGTTGCAGTCATCAAAAGTCTCTCTGTTCATAAATGAGAAAGCCATCTCCCAACCATCCTTCTTCTTTACATCGTAGCGGATGTTTTCAGGCAATGTAGTGATGGTCTCATCGGCCCAAGGAGTGGGTATCAACTGATACGCACGATCAGAGTAGATGCTGACCACTTTGATGTTTTCCCAATCGGTCAAGAAATCGTCCGAAGAGTTGTCGTCTGCCACGAAATAAAGGCTCTGGGTCAATGACAACACCACTTTGTCGCCATATTCAGACAGTATCTCAATGTCATCCTTGTTCATCACGCCGGGACCGCAATCCATGAGTGTTAGGCGCACAGCAGGGTGATTGTCCTGCGTACTCTCTGCAACGGTGGCAACTACCCAATCGGGACATGAGCCGATGCTCTTGATAGGAGCGGTGATGCTATCAAGCACTAACAACCTTTCGTCATTGGCATTGGGCACACACAATGAGTAGTGATACTCGCCGGGAACGTAGCCATCGGGAACGTCTTGCCCACTGATGTCGTCGTTGCACGACACGAAGGCCACGCCCAATGCCATCAGCAAGAGGCTACATTTCAATAGACTTTTTTTCATATCCTTTTAATTTATTATTAACTTATTTCAGTTTGCCCGCGGCATCAAACTCGTAGGTATTGGTAGTGTTGAACGAACCCTTCTCTATGCCAGCAAGGAAGTTGGCACACGATGTGGTCATGGTGGCAATGTTAGATAAAACCTCTCCCTTCTTCATTGAGTTTCCTTCAGCATCAAGGATGGTGTAACTTCTGATGTGTCCGTTCTTAAGAATCTTTACCTTCTCAACCGAAGTCATGTCAATGCCCTCTTTCAGGGTTACCTTTTTGCTGAAGGTGTAGGTGCAGGGAAGATTGGTGGTAAAGGACTTCACCCACATAGTATCGGTGATAATCTCAGTCTTGGCACCGCTGCCATCGTTGTACTCCAACACGATGTCGCAATATTGCAACATGTCTTTGGTCACCACGTTGGTGTACTCTAATGTTACAGCAGTGGCCTTCTGGGGCTCTTCCTTGCCGCCATTCTCTGTTCCGTTGATGTCTTCCTCGTTGCATGAAACCAACGCCATACCCATGGCCATCATGAGGAGGCCACTCTTCAAAAAGAAATTCTTCACACGTTTCATAGTGCTTAAATGTGTTTAATGTGTGCCACCGGCCTCAAATGGCAAACTATAGTTCCGTTTATAGTATAAAAAAAGCGTGAAGCCAGTCACTTGTTGCTCGCTTCACCATTGAAGGCCTTCGCATTGCCTGTTCGTCGAAACGAGCAACGCGAAGCCTCACGCCGATAGTATATACGCCACCTTACGCTATACTAATCATCACGACCAATATAACAAAGGAGTACGAAAAACTACCCATGAGGCATTCACCGTTGCTTTGTTTTTGACGAACGTTAAGAGTTTGCGAAGTTCTCAATGGTCAAAACCAAAGCGTCAAGTAAACGCCTTTTCCATTATGTCATCCCCGCCCTGCCACCTTAATCCGCACAAATGAATTAAGGTATCGGCGAGAGATGCTGCAAATGTACGATATAATTCTGAATTCTAAATTATGAATGGTGAACTATTTTTAATGTTTTAGAGCATAACACGCTTTGCGTTTACGATAACGTTAAAACAGCCTTTGGCTATACGATGACGATAACGAAGACGAAAACGATTAAAGATTAACGATGAACGGTGGAAGAAGTATGTATTTAACGAAATACACTATAAAACAAGTGTTGCGGAACAGGCTGTCCGGCTGTCCTTGCACGGCATAGCACATTGTATACCAATCAGTAGACGAGGACAACCTGGGCTGCCCTCGGGTTGTCCTTGTTTATCAATTAATAATCAGTACATTGTCCGCTACAAGGACAGCCGGAAAACCTATCTGGGTAAAGTACTTTAAAGCTACATAGGGAAAATCGACAAAGAGAATTCGGAAACCAGACAAAAAGATTTTTTCTAACGAAAGGCTCCGTTAGAAATGCCGGAGCCTTGCGTTTCGCAATAGGGTTTGTCGACAACTACGCCCCGAGTGGACTTTCACCACAGATGTATGACATGCCCGTCATATCTCAGAAACGGCGGCATATATAGAGCTGACGTAACCGACACAACACGCAGACTTATTCGCATCCTTACAGCGTTTCAGAACATTCTGAATTGACAAGACTATCGCGTTGGCATCGTCAGATTTTTCAGAATTGGCCATTTGGCTTAAATAAAGAAAGAAGGAAGTTATGAATTGGCCATTTAATTCGTTTGACGCTTTCAGAAGAATCTGAAAACATTGCACGATGAGGTTAGAGCTCTCAGAAAAGTCTGAAAACATTGCGCGATGCGATTGGAGCTTTCAGAAGAGTATATAATTCGTCCCCTCGGATAATCCAATATTCGAGGGTGCTGAGGTAGGGGTCTCTGACCCCTTTGAAGGCATTGCGGGTCATAGAGCCTGAAACTCAAAAGAGGACGTTTTTGCATCCCAGTTGGGAAACATTTGCAGCCTAACTGGTGCGCAGATTTCCAGCCTTGAAATCACTGCCATTTTTCGACAGGTAAACTCGGTCAACTCACCTGCTTTCAGGAAGAAGAAAGAGCTTAATATATATAATTAATAATATTACCCCTATATATAGGGCCTCCCGCGCCAGCTTTGAGGAGAAGGAAGGGGAACC
>JAFXEF010000042.1 GCA_017520935.1 Bacteroidaceae bacterium
GCGTTGGTCGATGGTGATAGGCTCTTCCCATTCCTCGATGGTGCCTTCGCCCCAATGGCGGAGGTTTGCCATTATGGCATCTTTGCCGCTTGCCGTTACGGCAGTGCCCAATGTGGTCCACTCGCTCCAGTCCTCGGCAGGCTGCTCCCCTTCGATGGCCACGATGGTACCGAAGTAGCGCCAGGGTGCTGTAGTCTTATATGCCTCTAAGGCAATTGCTGGCACGTGCAGAGTTGCCTTCTCGGGGTAGGAACTTTCGAAGACTTGATTGTCATAAGTGGTAGGTACTGTCTCGGAATAGCAATACACATCGTTCAGCTCAGGACAGTTGGCAAATGCTGTTTCAGAAATATTCTTCAAACTTTTTGACAACAGAACCACAGATTCTAATTTTTGGCAATGCCTGAAAGTATGTGAAGCAATTTCGGTTACACCCTCGGGGATGGTAACAGCGATGAGGCCGCTACCAGAGAATGCCCATGCACCGATGCTCGTCACACTTGTGGAAATGGTGATGGCGGTGAGGTTGCTACAACTTGAGAAAGCAGAGTCTCCAATGCTCGTCACTCCTTTTGGGAGGGTGATGGCAGTGAGGCTTTCACAAATAGCGAAAGCACTGGTTTCGATCTTCGTTACACCCTCGGGGATATTGATAGTGGTGAGGCTGCTACAGGAGTGGAAAGCTTGGACTCCAATGCTCGTCAGCTGCGAGTTCTTGGGGATGGTGACAGTGGTGAGGCTGCTGCATCGAGCGAAAGCATTTTCTCCGATGCTCGTCACCCCCTCGGGGATAGAGATATTGGTGAGGCTGCTGCAATTTGAGAAAGCAGAGTTCCCAATGCTCGTCAACTGCGAGTTTTCGGGGATGGTGATAGTGGTGAGGCTGTTACAGGAGTGGAAAGCACTCTCGCCAATGTTCGTCACCCTCTCAGGAATGGTGATGTCGGTGAGGTCACTGCAATTTATAAACGCACGATACCCAATGCTTGTTACACGATACTCTACATCCAGGTAGGTCACTATGGAGGGGATGGCGATAGAACCGGAGTAATCGCTATGGTATCCATAGATAAGGTTCCCGTATTCGTATGTCACCTCGGCCTCCTTGGTTCCCGATGTCAAGTTATACCATATTCCATCAATTTCTACATGTTCTACTTGGGCATTTGCCAAGAGTGGCATTAGCACTGCAAAGAACGAGAATAATAGTCTTCGTGCTTGTACTCTGTTCGTTTTCATAATCCTTGATTCTGCAATACTTGAGATTACTATTATATGGCTCTTGAGTAACATCTTGTTATTCAAGATTAGTCATGTCAAAGAAACCACCAAGTTGGTGTTGCAAGAAAAATCCTGTAGCTTCCCTGACAGACAGGACAAAAGTACAATAAAATCAGGAAAATCAATTCTCCTCAGTGGAATATTTTCAGTTAATCCTCATTTTAACTGGGCGAAGTACTAAATGCCAGTAAAAAAAGAGTTGCCACATGTGCGGCAACTCTTAGAATCTGCATACGGATACTTAACTCTTCACTTTTCCCTCTTCCATCAAATAATTCCTTGGTTGGCCAGCTCTTCGGCCACGAGTTCCAGCTCGGCATACCAGTCCTCACTGAAGCGACGGATAAGAGGCTCTTTCAAGAATTTATAAAGGGGAAGGTTCTCTTTCTGCCCTTTGAGGACGGCTACCTTGCACACGTCCCAACGGTCGTAGTTGAGGGCACGGTAGGGACCATATTCACCCACACGTATGGGGTAGAGGTGGCACGATACGGGTTTGTAGAAGGGTACGCGCCCCTGGCGGTAGGCTCGTTCGATGGCACAGTAGCAGCAGCCCCGTTCATCGTAGCAGGTAAACACGCAGTCCTTGCCGCCTACGATAGAGGTGACAAGCTCGCCACTGGGGTCATAGTATGAGATGCCCTGACGGTCGATTACCTCGCGTGCTTCGGGCAGCAGTTCGTCCCATATCTCGGGCAAGAGTTTCTCTACCTCCTTCACCTCGTCGGGAGTGATGGGGGCACCTGCATCGCCTTCGATGCAACAGGCACCATTGCAACCATCGAGGTCGCAAAGGAACTTCTCTTTGAAAATGTCGAATGATACGACTACACCGTTGACTTCTACCATTTTAAGAGGGATGAGTTAAGAGGGAAGAGAGAAGAGGGGAGAGGGAAAAGGTGGTCACCCGGATGGCAATTCTTCCCTTATCCCTCTTCCCTTTTCACTTAAATCAGCTGCTTGCCTGTCATTTCAGCCGGTACGGGCAAACCCATGATCTTCAGTACCGAAGGAGCCACGTCGGCAAGAATGCCGTCGGCGGGTTGTATGTCCTTGTTCTCGGTGACGTAGATGAAGGGCACGGGGTTGAGCGAGTGGGCGGTGTTGGGCGAGCCATCGGCATTCACTGCATTGTCGGCATTGCCGTGATCGGCGATGATGATGGCTTCGTAACAGGTCTCCTTGGCGGTCTCGATAACATCGTGTACGCACTCGTCTACAGCCTTCACTGCTGCTTCGATGGCGCTGTAGACTCCGGTGTGACCCACCATGTCGCCATTAGCAAAATTCACGACGATGAGGTCGTACTTGTCTTCGCGGATAGCCTCCACGAGCTTGGTGCGCACTTCGTAGGCGCTCATCTCGGGCTGCAGGTCATAGGTTGCTACCTTGGGTGAGGGCACCAGTATGCGGTCTTCGCCATCGAACGGGGTCTCGCGCCCACCGTTGAGGAAGAAGGTTACATGGGCATACTTCTCGGTCTCGGCGATGTGGAGCTGCTTGAGGCCCTTTGATGCCACGTACTCGCCGAGGGTGTTCTCCACGTTCTCCTTGTCGAAGAGAATGTGTACGCCCTTGAACGATGCATCGTACGGGGTCATGCAGTAGTATTGCAGGCCGGGGATGGTGTGCATGCCAGCCTCGGGCATGTCCTGCTGTGTGAGTACCACGGTGAGCTCCTTGGCGCGGTCGTTGCGGTAGTTGAAGAAGATAACTACGTCGCCCTCCTTGATGGTGCCGTCGTAGTTGCTGTTCACGATGGGGAGGATGAATTCGTCGGTCACACCGTCAGCGTATGATTCCTCTACAGCCTTCACCATGTCGGTAGCCTTCTTGCCCTCGCCGCTTACAAGCAGGTCGTAAGCCACCTTCACGCGCTCCCAGCGCTTGTCGCGGTCCATAGCGTAGTAGCGGCCGATGATAGAGGCCACTTTGGCATTCCGTTCCACGAGCTGGCTGATGAATCCTACACCGCTCTTCGGGTCGGTGTCGCGACCATCCATGAAGCAGTGTACGTAGGTGTTGTCGATGCCATACTCGCTGGCGATGTCAATGAGCTTGAATAGGTGTTCGAGTGAACTGTGAACGCCACCGTCAGAGGTCAGACCCATGAGGTGGAGGTTTTTCCCATTCTCTTTAGCATAGCTGTAGGCTGCTACAATCTCTTTGTTCTGTAGAATGCTGCCGTCTGCACAGGCACGGTTGATCTTCACGAGATCCTGGTATACCACGCGGCCAGCACCGATATTGAGGTGTCCCACTTCGGAGTTACCCATCTGTCCGTCGGGTAAACCTACGTTTTCACCGCTTGCTTGCAGCTGAGAGTGGGGATAAGTGCTCATCAGATAGTCCCAGTAGGGAGTAGGAGTGTTGAAGATAACGTCACCCTTACCGTGGTTGCCGAAACCCCAACCGTCCAAAATCATCAATAATGCTTTCTTTGACATACGATTTGTTAGTTTATATGGTTTATATTCTTTTGGTCAACGCTGCAAAATTACGAAAAAACGCCGATATTATCAATGTATAATGAATAATAATGTTCTATGGCAGGCTCTAAGTAATGTCGGCTTTGCAGATTATCTCTCAAAAAGGAGGTCTACAGCCACGAATGTCATGTTTCTATGGCATGTCGTTGTTCTGGGAGGTCTATTCTTCGTGTAATGCAATGCCCTCTTCGGTGCTGATGATGCGGAAGGTGCCGCGCTTGGCTGGCACGTCGGCAATTTGCATGAGGTCGGTGGTGAGGTCTACAAAGATGAGGGCATTGTCATCGGCTGTGCGCGTAGTGGTGAGCACGGTGTCGGCGGTGGGGATGCCGCTATAGAGGAGACTGTCATTGAGGTATATGGCACAACCTTGTGGTGCGAGGATGGGGGTGAGATGGAAGTGGTAGGTGTCAGTGATGGCGGCTCGTAGGCGCTGGTCGGTGCTGAGGCGGAATGAAAGCGCGGCGAACAGAACTACGATGCCGATAACTAAGAATCCCAACACGAGGGTGCCGAACATGAAGTTACGGTTTGATTGATGGGCTTTACTACGCATGATTATGGGTGGATTGGTTAATTTTCTCTGCAAAAATACATATAAACGAGCGAAATAAAAGCAAGCTTGCTTAAATATTTTCCACAGCGAGTGCAGGGTGTTTCTGCGATTTATCACAAAAATAATGAATAATGTGCAAATATTTTTGGCTGGAATGAAAAAAAACAGTACTTTTGCAGCGATTTAGATGATATGTGAGGGGCTCCTTCGGGGGTCTTTTTTATTTATAACGTATGATATCAAAAGAAAAAGTAAGAGAAATTGTAGAAGGATGGCTGGCCGATAAGGAGTATTTTCTGGTCGACGTGGCGGTGAGTGCAGACAACTGCGTATCGGTAGAGATTGACCATGCCGATGGCGTGTGGATAGAGGACTGTGTGAAACTGAGCCGCCATATCGAGGCCAACCTCAATCGTGATGAGGAGGATTACGAACTCGAAGTGGGATCAGCCGGTATTGGGCAGCCTTTCAAGGTGTTGCAGCAGTATGTCAATCACATAGGCAAGGAGGTTGAGGTGCTGGCACGCGACGGGAAGAAGTACCGCGGTGTGCTTACTCGTGCCGAGGATACGGACTTTGCCGTTGTGGTGAAGGTGAAGGAGAAGCCTGAGGGGACCAAACGTCCCGTGATGGTGGACAGGGAGTGTGTCTGGAAATATGATGAAATTAAATATACGAAATACCTAATAAACTTTTAAGGACCTATGGCAAAGCAAAAAGAAAATGTAGTCAATCTTGTTGATACATTCCAAGAGTTTAAGGAACTGAAGAACATTGACCGCACTACGATGATCAATGTGCTGGAAGAGAGCTTCCGTAATGTGATAGCAAAAACGTTTGGCTCAGATGAGAACTATGACGTAATCGTGAACCCTGATAAGGGCGACTTTGAAATCCGTCGCAACCGTGTGGTAGTGGAGGATGACGAACTCACCAATCCCAATGCCGAAATCTCACTGAGCGAGGCGTTGCAGATAGATGAGGACTACGAAGTGGGTGAGGAGGTTACCGACGAGGTCTCGTTCCTCTCATTTGGTCGCCGTGCTATCCTTACCTTGCGTCAAACATTGGCATCTAAGGTTCTGGAGTTGGAGAAGGACAGCCTGTACAATAAATACAAGGATCTGGAGGGCACTATAATTGCAGCTGAGGTGTATCAGATTTGGAAAAAGGAGATATTGCTTCTCGACGATGAGGGTAACGAGCTGTTGCTGCCGAAGAGTGAGCAGATACCCGGCGACTTCTATCGAAAGGGTGAGACCGTGCGTGCCGTGATACTGCGCGTGGATAATATGAACAACAATCCCAAGATCATTCTGAGCCGCACATCGCCCCTCTTCTTGCAACGTCTGTTCGAACAGGAGGTGCCTGAAATCAATGACGGACTTATCACACTCAAGCGTATTGCCCGTATCCCAGGTGAGCGTGCCAAGATTGCCGTAGAGTCGTATGACGACCGTATCGACCCCGTAGGAGCTTGCGTGGGCGTGAAGGGCTCGCGTATTCATGGCATTGTGCGTGAGTTGCGCAATGAGAATATCGACGTCATCAATTATACAGCCAATATAGAACTCTTCATCAAGCGTGCACTGAGTCCTGCTACCGTATCGTCGCTCATCCTCAATGAGGAGGGTCGTAAGGTAGAGGTGTATCTCAAGCCCGACCAGGTATCATTGGCTATCGGTAAGGGCGGTATGAATATCAAGCTTGCCAGTATGCTCACCGAATACACTATCGATGTGTTCCGCGAACTTGACGATGAGAACGAGGAGGAGGACATTTATCTCGATGAATTTGCCGATGAGATTGACCAGTGGGTTATCGATGCCATCCATGCTATTGGTATTGACACGGCTAAGGGTGTCCTCAATGCTCCCCGTGAGATGCTCATTGAAAAGGCCGACCTGGAAGAGGATACCGTAGACGAGATACTCGCTATCCTCCGTGCCGAGTTTGAGAATGAAGAGTAAGTTGTATAATTCTGAATTCTGGATTCTCAATTATGAATTGCTTTAGGTTGGATTCATAATTCATAATTCGGAATTAAAAAACGTTTTTTGGAATGCCAAGATTAAGTAAAGTAACGAAAGAACTGAATGTGGGATTGCAGACGTGTGTCGATTTCCTGCAGAAAAAGGGACATACGGTCGAGAACTCACTGAATGCCAAAATTTCTGATGAGCAGTACGAACTCCTCGTCATTCAATTTAGCTCAGACAAAGACCTGCGCCAGAAAGCCGAGAAGGCACATCGCGAGCGCTTAGATAGCAAGAAGGAGGCCAAGCTTGCCGCATCGGTGGAAGAATCTAAGAAAACTGCCCCCAAGAAGGAGGAACTCAAAAAGGAGGAACCCGCCAAGCTTGCTTTCAAGGTGGTGGGGAAAATCGATCTGGATGCGCCCAAGAAAGAAGAACCCAAGAAAGAGGATCCTAAGAAGGAGGAACCCGTGCAGACCGCCGAGCCTGTAACGGAAGTGGCTCCTGCTCCCGCAAAAGAGGAGGTGCCCGAGCCTGTAGCTCCTGTAGTTGCTGTAGAGGAGACTCCCGCGGTGGTTGAGCCGGCCAAGCCCGTTGAAGAGGTGCAGCCTGCCGCATCCGCAGAGGATGAGGTGTTTGCCGTGAAGCGCCCCGAATTCGTGTCAAAGATAAACGTTGTGGGTAAGGTGGACCTCTCGGCCATTAACCAATCGACTCGTCCTAAGAAGAAATCGAAGGAGGAGAAGCGCAAGGAGCGTGAAGAGAAAGCACAGCAGCGCAAGCAACAGACGGCTTCGAAGCCTGCAGGCACAGGCGCAGGTGCAGCAGCAGGCCAAGGCGATGGCAAGAAAAAGAAGCGCAACCGTATACAGAACGAGCGTGTTGATATCAATAAGGCTGGTTCTATGGTGGCCTCTGATGCTCGTGGTGGAGTACAGGGTGGCAAGAATGGTGGTAGTAAGGGTAATGACCCCCACCGCACCAAGTTTGACCGTGATAAGGAGCGCGCCAAGCGTATTCTCGAGAAGAGTGAGATGAGTGAGGAGGAAATCCAGAAGCAAGTGAAGGACACGCTTGCCCGCCTCACCAACAAACCCAAGTCGACCGGTGCCAAGTACCGTAAGGAGAAGCGTGCCCAGGAGGCTGAGCGTCGTCAGGAGCAGATGGCACAGGAGCATGCAGAGAGCAAGGTACTCAAGCTCACTGAGTTCGTTACCGCTAATGAGCTTGCCAACATGATGAACGTAGGCGTGGCTCAGGTCATCGGTACCTGTATGAGCATCGGTATGATGGTATCTATCAACCAGCGCCTCGATGCTGAGACCATCAATATTGTAGCCGAGGAGTTTGGCTTTACCACTGAGTTTGTCAGCGCCGAGGTGGCACAGGCTATCTCTGAGGAGGAGGATCGCGAGGAGGATCTCCTGCCTCGCGCACCCATCGTGACTGTGATGGGTCACGTAGACCACGGTAAGACCTCATTGCTCGACTACATCCGCAAGTCAAACGTCATTGCTGGTGAGGCCGGTGGTATCACCCAGCACATCGGTGCTTACAACGTGAAGCTTGAGGACGGCCGTCGCATCACCTTCCTCGATACCCCTGGTCACGAGGCCTTTACGGCTATGCGTGCTCGTGGTGCTCAGGTGACCGATATCGCCATCATCATTGTGGCTGCCGACGACGATGTGATGCCCCAGACCAAGGAGGCTATCCACCATGCTCAGGCAGCTGGCGTTCCCATGGTATTTGCCATCAACAAGATAGACAAACCCCATGCCGATGCCGAGAAGATCAAGGGACAGCTTGCCAACATGAACCTCCTCGTAGAGGATTGGGGTGGCAAGTATCAGAGCCAGGATATCTCGGCCAAGGCCGGCATCGGTATCGAGGAGTTGCTTGAGAAGGTACTTCTTGAGGCCGAGATGCTTGACCTCAAGGCCAATCCCAACAAGCGTGCTACAGGCTCCATCATCGAGTCTACCCTCGATAAGGGCCGCGGTTACGTGGCTACCGTGCTCGTACAGAACGGTACGCTCAAGATGGGCGATATCGTGTTGGCTGGTACCCACTTCGGTCGTGTGAAGGCGATGTTCAACGAACGTAACCAGCGCATCAAGCAGGCCGGTCCTGCCGAACCCGTGCTCATCCTTGGTCTCAACGGTGCACCGCAGGCCGGTGACGCTTTCCATGTGATAGAGACTGAGCAGGAGGCTCGCGAGATTGCCAACAAACGCGAGCAACTGCAGCGCGAGCAGGGTCTGCGTACCCAGAAGATGCTTACCCTCGACGAGGTGGGCCGACGTATCGCACTCGGCAGCTTCCAGGAACTCAACATCATCGTCAAGGGCGACGTGGATGGCTCTATCGAGGCTCTCAGCGACTCGCTCATCAAACTTTCTACCGAGCAGATTCAGGTCAATGTCATCCATAAGGCAGTGGGTCAGATTTCCGAGTCTGACGTTACCCTCGCTTCGGCATCGCAAGCCATCATCATCGGTTTCCAGGTGCGTCCCTCACAGGCAGCCCGCAAGTATGCTGAGACGGCCGGTGTCGACATTCGCCTCTATAGCATCATCTACGATGCCCTTGAGGAGGTGAAGGCCGCTATGGAGGGTATGCTTGCTCCTACCATCAAGGAGGAGGTGACCTCTACCATCGAGGTACGCGAGGTATTCCATATCTCCAAGGTGGGTTATGTGGCCGGTGCCATGGTGCGTGAGGGTAAGGTTACCCGTAGCGATCGTGCACGCCTCATCCGCGACGGTATCGTGATCTTCACGGGCGACATCAATGCCCTGAAGCGCTTCAAGGACGATGTGAAGGAGGTTGGTACCAACTTCGAGTGCGGTATCTCGCTTGTAGCCTGCAACGATATAAAGGTAGGCGACATTATCGAGACCTTCAAGACCATCGAGGTGAAGCAGACACTTTGATAAATTAGAAGTTGAGAGGGAAGAGTTAGGTGCATACATTGCAAGGCTGACTCTTCCCTCTTCGTTATAGACTCTTAATTTGACACACATGCAAACAATCGACATCATTATTGCCGCACTGCTCGTCATCGGGCTTATCAGCGGTTTGCGTGACGGGGTAGTGAAGCAAGTGGCAGGCCTGGCCGGACTCATTGGTGGCTTGCTTATTGGCCGTGCATTCTATGTGCCGGTGGGGGAGTGGTTGACTGCAGTTTTCGGTATGTCGGCCGAGGTTGCCCATATCACGGCATTCGTTCTGATACTGATTGTTGTGCCTCTGCTCTTCAGTTTGGCCGGTTGGCTTGTGTCAAAAATACTTCATGCCATCTGTCTCGGCTGGATTAACCGCCTTCTTGGTGGTGCGGTGGGTATACTCAAGTCTGCCCTGCTCGTGGGTGTCATTATCACCGGCATCGAATTCTTCGATAAGGGTGATGAGCTAATCTCGGAGCCCAATAAAGAGGCCTCCGTGTTCTATTACCCTATCCATCAGGCAACCGGCATCTTCTTTGATGGGATCAAGCAGGAAGTGTATGGGGGTGATGCCTCTTCTCATGGCCAAATGAAAGATGACGATTCGTCGCGAAACGAAGTCGTTTAGATTATTGCAATTGCGTGAAGTGTTACGAAGTATATTACATTCTATACCATCAAGCTAATCTTGCAGAATGAATCTACCTGCTCCCTTTGAACATGCGATGCGATGCCTGTTGGGCGATGGCTATGAAGCTTTCCGTGAAGCGTTGCTTGGCGAACCTGCCGTGAGCATCCGACTCAACCGTCGCAAGGTGTCTGTCGATGTGCCTTACGAATCTGTCCCCTGGACCACTGATGGCTATTATCTGGAAGAACGCCCACCGTTTACCTTCGACCCCCTCTTCCATTGTGGAGGTTATTATGTGCAGGAGGCTTCGTCAATGTTTGTGGAGCAGGCTGTGAGGCAACATCTTGGAACGGCCCGTGTGGCACTCGACCTCTGTGCAGCGCCTGGTGGCAAGAGTACGCTACTGCGTTCACTGCTGCCCGATGATGCGGTGCTTGTGTCGAATGAGGTGATGCGTCCCCGTGCCCAGGTGTTAGCCGAGAATATCACGAAGTGGGGTCATCCGCGCTGTGTCGTCACCTCGAACTATCCGGCTGACTTCACTCCGTTGGGATCTCTTTTCGACCTTATTCTGGTGGATGCCCCGTGTAGTGGTGAGGGTATGTTCCGCAAAGACGAGGTGGCTGTGGCCGAGTGGAGTCCCGAGAATGTGGCTATCTGTTGGCAGCGCCAGCGTGATATACTCACCGATATATGGCCTACGCTCCGACCCGGCGGGTTGCTTGTCTACAGCACTTGCACTTTCAATACTGAGGAAGACGAGGAGAATGTGCGCTGGATGATGGACGAGTTAGGAGCAGAACTGCTCCCCGTCAATATAGAGTCCACGTGGGGAATCACACCGACTCTTCTCCCCAACGTGCCTCACGTCTATCGTTTTTTGCCAGGACGTACTCGTGGTGAGGGATTCTTTATGGCGGTAGTGAGAAAGAACCCCGATGTAGACGATGTCGGTCACGTTGAGCTACCTTCCCGAAAACGTATGGCATCGGCTGCCGTGTCGAGGAGAACCTTGAAGTCGTCCGTTGTGCCCTCATGGATTACTTCTCCGGAAACCTATATATATAAGGAGGAAAGCAATGGTATCGTGGCTATACCTACGGATATGGAGCCGCTTTGCACATTGCTTGCCACTCGCCTCCGTCTGTTGAAAGCAGGCATATCTCTTGCGGAAGTGAAGGGGCGCGACGTGATACCTACCCACGAGCTGGCGATGAGTACGGTACTTGCTCCCGAGGCTTTTCCTACTTGCGAGTTGAGCTATGTCGATGCTTTGCGCTATCTGCACCGCGAAGCCATCGTGTTGCCAAGCGGCATGCCGCGTGGTTTCGTTCTCGTCACGTGGCGCGGACTGCCATTGGGATTTGTCAAGAATATCGGTAACCGGGCCAATAACCTCTATCCGCAAGAGTGGCGTATCCGAAGCAGCCATCTGCCCGAAAATGAAGTGAGGGTGGTGCCTTGAGGTTCCCTGCCAACAATCACCGTTTTGTTTGTGCTGCACGTGCCTTGCCAAAAGTACATTTAAGGCCCGCCAAAGAGTTGGCAGGCCTTAAATGTTCAAGACTGATTCTTGAACTCGAAACCTCAAGAGGCATAGCTATTTCACTACTCCCTGTGCTACGAGATATTCGGCTATCTGCACAGCATTGAGGGCAGCGCCCTTCTTTATCTGGTCGCCTACAATCCAGAAGGTGAGACCATGGTCATTGGCAAGATCCTTGCGGATGCGGCCCACGTATACGGGATCCTTGCCTGCAAGGAAGAGGGGCATAGGGTACTCTTTCTCGGCGGGATTGTCCATGAGCACCAGCCCATCACCATTCGCAAAAGCCTCGCGAGCTTCCTCTACGCTGATGGGGCGCTCGGTCTCTACCCAAAGGCTCTCAGAGTGTGAACGTAGGGCAGGCACACGCACACAAGTGGCGCTGACACGAATGTCAGAGTGCATAATCTTCTTGGTTTCATGATACATCTTCATCTCCTCCTTGGTGTAGCCGTTGTCGGTGAACACGTCAATCTGAGGAATGAGGTTAAAGGCAAGTTGGTAGGCAAACTTCTCTACGGTGACAGGCTCATCGGCCAGTACTTGGCGGTACTGTTCGTAGAGCTCGGCCATAGCAGCGGCACCGGCACCACTCGCGGCTTGATAGGTAGATACGTGCACGGTCTTGATGTGTGAAAGCTGCTCGATGGCCTTCAGCGCCACTACCATCTGTATGGTCGTACAGTTGGGGTTGGCAATGATACCGCGGGGGCGGGTAAGTGCATCGGCGGCATTGACTTCGGGTACCACGAGTGGCACGTCCTCGTCCATACGGAAGGCGCTGCTGTTGTCAATCATGATGGCACCATGTTTGGTAATCGTTTCGGCATACTCTTTGGAGGTACCGGCACCAGCCGAGGTGAAGGCGATATCGATGTCCTTGAAGTCATCGTTGTGCTGCAGCAATTTGACGGTGATATCCTTACCACGGAAGGTATAGGTACTGCCTGCACTGCGCGGTGAACCGAACAGTACGAGTTCGTCGATGGGGAAGTTTCTCTCTTCGAGCACGCGGAGGAACTCCTGTCCTACAGCTCCGCTGGCTCCTACAATGGCTACTTTCATGTCTTAAGTGATGATTGCGAATCCTAAATAATAAATATCGGCGCAAAAATACTACTTTTTCGTGAATAATGATACAGCGCAATGCGAAAACATGCATCTGTTGCGTCTTATTACCAAAAAAACGACAAACGATTCCTGCTAAAAGAAACAATGATGTGTCTTCTGTGTCGCTTCGCAACATAGAAGTTAGGCTGCGCCTCGGAAAAATGCAAGCAAAAGCCTTGCTCTTTCGCTCAGCTTGCACTAACTTTGTACCACCAAACAGAATATACCGTGGCGCTACCGACCGACGAAGACATACTTTTACAACAATTGCGTGACCCTAAGACCCGGCGCACGACCTTCTCCGAAATGGTGAAGGCCTATAGTGAACCGCTCTATTGGCACATACGCCGTATGGTACTGAGTCACGACGATGCCAATGACCTGCTGCAAAATGTCTTCATCAAGGCGTGGACGGGACTTGACGGATTTCTTGGCAATGCCAAGGTACTCACTTGGCTCTACCGCATTGCCACCAACGAGACCATTACTTTCCTTAACCGCAACAGCAACCTCGGCTCTATGGATGAGGCTGAGAAGGTTGTTTCGCAACTTGAAGCCGATGAGTACTTTGACGGCGATGATCTGCAGGCCCGCCTGCAAGCAGCCGTGCAGACATTGCCCCCCAAGCAGCGCATGATATTCAACATGAAATATTTCGAGGAGATGAAGTATGAAGACATCTCCAACATTCTGGGCACCAGTGTCGGAGCACTGAAGGCATCGTACCACCTTGCCGTGAAGAAGGTGAGTAGCTTTTTTGACGACGATATTTAAACCAAACATCCACAGACAAGTCATAAATATACAAATATACAAGAATGCAACCCATGAGAGATGATAAAGAACTGAGGACCCGATGTGGCAAGGAGAATCCCTTCTGTACTCCTGAAGGGTACTTCGAGCAATTCCACGAGCATCTCATGACGAGCCTGCCCGAGGTGGAGCCTACAGCTCAGGAGCCTGTCCGTATCAGCCTCTTCACACATATCAAACCTTGGCTCTATATGGCAGCCATGTTTGTGAGCACCATCTTTGTCGTGCAAGGACTCATGTACGTACAGGAAAACCGCATTGCAGACACCACCCTTGTTGCTGAAGACATCTACACCGAAGAGGCCGACCACTTCATGTCGTCCTCGCTCTACAACGAGTATGCCTTGTACTCATATCTCACCAGTAATGAAACCTACTAATGCACCGACTATATGAAACGTTACCTATTACTCATCATCAGCATAGTTTGTCTTACCGCCTCTGCACAGGAGCAGGCAAGTGCTCCGCGTCGTCCACGTATGACCCCCGAGGAGTTCCAGACCAAGCAGAAGGAGTTTATCGCCCGCCATGCCGAGCTCACTGAAGAAGAGTGTACAGCCTTCTTCCCGCTCTATTTTGAGCTGCAGGACAAGAAGCATCAGGCCAATGCCCGAGTCTGGAAAAAAGTGCGTTCGGTGAAGCCTCACGAGCGCACCGAAGAGGATTGCAACGAGATGATTGATGCTTTGGCCGACGTTAAGATCGAGTGTGCCACACTGGAGAAGGACTATCTCAAGAGATTCAAAGAGATACTCCCAGCCAAGAAACTCATGCGCGTTCAGATGGCCGAGGACCGCTTTCAGCGTGAACTTCTCAGAGGCATGCAGCAGGGACACGGCAAGAAGTCCGGAGAGAAGCAATAAGTTTCCGATGTTTCCGCCCATGCGGTCGGCGGGCTATATATTACAGGACAACAACCAGCCTTTTCTAAAAAAACAGCATCGCGAAGAAATTTTTGTTTCTACGCGATAAAAATTTTGTTTCTACGCGATGAAACAAAAATCGCCTCCTTTACAGGGAGAGAATCTGCGGTCGTGAGCTGTCCGCGGACAGACGGTATTGGCCGGACAACCGACGCAGCGAGCGAGTGCAGAATCAAGCCTGCTTGAATTATGCCGAGCCGCAAGGAGGAAAACATAGTTAACCGACGCAGCGAGCGAGCGCAGAATCAAGCTTGCTTGAATTATGCCGAGCCGCAAGGAGGAAAACATAGTTAACTGTTGGTGGTGTGAAAAGTTCTTATTCTGCGATATCGTTTCTGGATATATTTATTACTTTTGCACTATGTAAAGAACTATATCATGAAAAGACTCCTAATAACAAGTCCTGAGATGGACGGCATTGCTCCTGTGATGCGAAATCTCACCATCTTCTGCCTACTGTTCGTCATCGGTATTGCTACCACTATGGCTCACAATGCTTGCTGTTTGCCTGCTGGCGAGAAGGCCGGTCTGCAGCTATCTGCCATCTATACCGATCACATGGTGATACAGCGCCACAAGCCCTTCGTCGTGCGGGGAACGGCCGATGCCGGCACCAAGATTACGGCTCGTCTGGGGACAGAGCGGAGGCGGACAACCACTGCCGAGGATGGCACGTGGCAACTTGCCTTCAAGAGCCGCGAGGCCACACGCACGCCCCTCACACTCACTGTTACCGATGGCGACACCACCCTCACACTCACCGATATTCTGGTGGGCGAGGTATGGCTCTGCTCGGGGCAGTCCAATATGGCATTCATGTTGCACCAGTCGACCGAGGCTCAGGAGCATATAGCTGCGGCACCCGCCAAGGGAATACGTATCTATGATATGCGCCCCCGCGTATATACCGATGCTGTAGCGTGGGACAGTGCCTCATTGGAGAAGCTCAATCGCCTCGATTACTACCTCCCTACCACGTGGCAATCTCTTACGACCGCCAATGCCCCTCATTTCTCGGCTGTTGCCTACCACTTCGGTGCAATGCTGGCCGACTCGCTTGATGTTCCCATCGGGCTCATCTGCAATGCCGTGGGTGGAGCTCCTATAGAGGCGTATACCGATCGTCACACCCAGGAGCAGCACCCTGTCTTGGCTGATGTCCTCACTGATTGGCGTCATAACGAGCGCATACAACCTTGGGTGCGCGGCCGTGCCAACCAAAACATACAGCTCAGCTCCCATCCTCAGCAGCGTCATCCTTACGAGCCTTGCTACCTCTACGAGGCGGGTATCGCACCTTTGGCAGGCTTTCCTTTGCGCGGAGTCATCTGGTATCAAGGCGAGTCGAACGCTCACAACGTGGAGCTCTTCGAGGTTCAGTTCCCTGCTCTTGTCCACAGTTGGCGCACGGCTTGGTCTGATACGGTTATGCCTTTCCACTTCGTACAACTCAGCAGCATCGCTCGCCCCACATGGCCTCATTTCCGCGATGTACAACGTCGCCTGGCTGAGGAAATTCCGCATTGCGGGATGGCCGTGTCGAGCGACCATGGTGACTCGCTTGATGTGCATCCCCGCCACAAGCGCCCCATCGGTGAGCGTCTGGCACGTATAGCTCTGCATCATGACTACGGATACAGCCATGTCGCCAGCTCGGGACCTGCCATACGCCATGCCGAACGTGACGGGGAGTACCTCGTGCTCCGTTTCGACCATGGGTGTGGCATGAAGTCCTCTGACGGACAGCCCCTGCGCACCTTCGAGGTTGCTGACGAACACGGGCAATATCACCCAGCTGACGAGGTGGAGGTGCGGGGTAATACTATCCGCCTGCATTCCAAGCACGTTCGTTATCCTCACCGTGCCCGCTACGGCTGGCAGCCCTTCACCCGCGCCAACCTCATCAATGCCGCCGGTCTGCCTGCCAGCACCTTTGAGATTGCAGTGAAGCCGTAATTACGGTTATCACCTGAAATCCTTGAGCTGAGTCTGTAGGCGCTGACGGGTGAAGAAGATACGGCTCTTGACGGTCCCTAATGGGAGGGATAACTTGTCGGCAATCTCACGATACTTGAACCCCGAGACATGCATGGCAAAGGGTACGCGGTATTCGCGAGGGAGGGCATTGACAGCACGGCGTATCTCTTTGGTATCGTAGGCACTCTCGGTGCTTTCAAAGCCGGCATCCTGCGGCAACGAGAGGTGGTAAAGATTGTCGGTACGGTCTACGAAGGTCTGGTCGCGCACTACTTTGCGGTAGTTGTTGATGAAGATGTTGCGCATAATCGTGTACATCCACCCCTTGAAGTTGGTGTCGGGGGTATATTTGTCTTGATTGTCGAGGGCTTTGAGCGAAGTCTCCTGCAGGAGGTCATACGCTTCGTCACGATCCATTGTCAACTTGTAGGCATAGCGCAGGAGTTCGTCTTGTACTGCGACCAGATCACTTTGAAAAGTTCCCATTGTAGTCATAATTATCGTTCTTTTTATCGTTAATTGTTGCTGTCCTATTCCAGTGGTTATTGTCATGCTGTTTTCATCTTCTGACGTTGCAAAGGTACAATGACAAACGTAGGCTATGCGGGCAGAAACATGCGATTCGGGGGGTGGAAAATTGTTTTTGTACAAATTCCCCTCCCTAAATGAACAGCAGGCACCGCATTTTTATTGATGCGGTGCCTGTAAATTAGTGTTTGTTATGTCTTTTTGGATATATTTCCGAGAAGATTTTATCGGATTATCACCTTTTGGCCTCCACGGATATAGATACCCGAAGTGGGAGTAGTGACACGACGGCCCATGAAATCGTACAGCTCGGTGTCTGGTGCTGTGGTGACAGGGGCGATGTCTGTCGATGTACCTACTTTGGTGAACTGCCATACTACACTCTTCTTTTCAGAGGTCTGCACGTAGTTTGAGGTGTTGGTCATCCAATTACCTCCTTCAACCGTAGATACCACATAACCTCCTTGTGCTTCGTCGGGAGTAATGACGAATGACACGGCCGGTGTGTTGACCGACGGATCCACAGCGATGTTGCTCTTTCCGCTTACAGCGTAGGCACCGCAATGGACCTCATGGTTTGCTATATAGAACTGTCCGTCGGTTGCACCGGGGAGGAAGTACCAGAGGAAGGCGGGGTCGTCATTCTCTGCCGAGTAGCTGGGCGTGTACTCCAATGCACGCAGGTAGGTGAGATAACGGGGAGCCGACTTTTCATAAGAGAGGAACAGCTCGCTGCCGATCGGCCTGATATAATAGAGCACGTAGCGATTCTCGGTAGAGGTCTCGGGCAGGTAGAGCGGCTTGCTGTAGGCTGCAGCGATGTTGTCGATAAGGGTGTTGATGGCATTGATGAGTACGGGTATGTTGTCGTAGCAGTCTACCAAGCGGCAATCCATCCAGTTGTGTTGGAAGACATATCCTTGCAGTTCACCTGCCCATGTCAGCAACGTGTCGGCTCCTACAAGAGGAGTCACGTCTGGTTGGAGAGCCATATTGCTTCCGTCCATCTCTGTGCTATAGTCGGTGATGAGATTAGAGAGTATCTCCTCAGCACGAGCCATCAGCACGGTCAACTGGGTATCGAAGACCTCGCTTTGTCCGTCAACGATACAGGTGAGATACCAGGTAGATGCTTTTACATCGGAAGCCCATCCTACAACGCTTTTGCCTGCATCGCAGTGGAGAGCACCATACTGTTGCGAAGCATCGTTGATGGTGAAGGTGCCGTCGCCATTGTCCGTCACGGTGAACTTCACTGCATCGGCTGTTTTGGTGGCTGTTGCCGTAACCTGGGTACTTTGCCCGATAGAACTGATGTAATTTCCCGTGCTCTTGCAGCGGATGTAATATATGTCATCTCCTGCTGGCTCGAATGCCCACTGCTTGGTGTCGCTGCCAGTTGGGTCGGCAATGGTGCAACGCAGTTTGGTTCCCGATGTTCCCATAGAGTAGGATGAATAATTGGCGTTGTGCAGAGCATACCAGTTGGCGGCATAGATGGTCTGCTTGTTATCCGTAGCTGCTGCTATATGGCGCATCTCTTCATCGAGCAATGTAGCCCACTCACCATAGGTGTGGGTGCTTTGATCCTTGTTGTCGTAGGCGGTTTGGGCCTCATCGAGGAGAACCCCGAGAACCTCTACTGCCGATCCGAAATAGTAGCCGGGCTTCATGCCGGTCTCATCGCTCATTGCTATAGTAGCTTTTGCCTGCTTGATGGCTGCTGCCAATGCTGTATATTGTTGCTCTTCGTCGCCACCCTCAGCTGTGGTAGGTACGGGCACGTCGGTACCATCGGCTTGGGCTGCCACGATATAGATCTCCTGGGCCGCCACCTCGCCGGGCAGCGTGAAGGAGTGTTTGTTGGAGCCATAGAGTAGGGCATCGTCGGTCTTGGCATATACCTTGAAACCCACGGCACCTGTGCCTTTCGTGATGGTAATCTTGGCACCTGCCTTGCTGTAGAGGTAGCCTTCGGCCTTCACGCCGGTGTCCATATAGTCGGTATAATGACCCAGATCGCCGGCTTCTTCGGCAGACACAGAGGTGCCATGGTATAGCTTGCTGCCATTGCCACCATCGGTACGCGGTACGGATTTCACACGGTCCTCAATGAAGATGATTGAGGGAGCCTTGGGATATTGGGCCGCATGAGCGAGGAATTCATCCACATCGCTCTGGCGGGTGGTGAGGTAGAAGTCGCCATAGTCGCCGATATGCTGCTTGTCGGTGAGCTCCAGATATCCCCAAAAACGGAAGAACTCTGAGAGGTCGAGCTGTGCCACATCACAACAGGCCTTGGCAAAGAGCAGCAGGTCTTCGTTGGCGTTCACATAATGGGCATAATACTTAGGGTCACGTGCCTTCATCGGGGTAGCACGCATGGCCTGCAAAACGCGAGGATAGAAGGTGGTGTCGACCTTGGCCTCGTGGAAGTAAAGATACAATTGCCAGAAAGAGCGCATAGTGCTGGCACCATCGCGCAGGATATAAGGCTTGTGATCGCCATAGTCGGCAAAGATGACGCTATTGGCCGAACCGCGTGATACAAACTTGCCGAGTTTGTTCAGAGTTAAATTAGAGAAGAAGTTGTTGGATACTTCAGATGTTCCTACCGACTGGATGGCTGCTTGATGCACATGCCCGTTCTCATGGGCAGGCCCCCAGCAATTATCGGCATTGCTCATCATGTTCTCGTAGGGGAGAAGGTTGCCGGTATAGGAATCGAGGTATTGGGTGCGATAGTGGGTGGCAGATTGGTATCCTGAAGTGAGGGAGATGGCACATCCGAGATTGTTGAACTTCTTCAGACGCACATCCTCAATGCCAAGCATATCCTGTTGCCAGCGTGTCATGTCATCCCACCAGCCAATGGCATCGGTAATGGTCTCGGGGCAGTACAGTTTCATGTAGTGGCGACTCATGTGGAACATGATGCGCTCGCCCTTCACTTGGAATACATCGGCCGTGGCAAGATTGGTCATCATGTCTACCCAGTCGGCATCGTCGTGCTCCTCTTTATTCCAGAATCCATTGACAACCCCCTGCTCCACGTGAATTTTCAGTGCGGGATAGTCGGTGATGAGGGTGTCGCTTTCCAATGAGGTGTGTCCCACATAGCGGATGAAAAGGTTGGAGTAGTCCTTCACTGTGGGCAACATATTGAGACCTTTCGTCAGGTTGTATGCCGTGCCCTGGATGCCCGAACCGCTGATGACCTCGGCGGTGAGTGTAGCACCTTCGGGGATTTCATTGCCTACAAACACATAGAGCACGTCGCCTGCATTGCCATAGATACCCGTAGGATTGTTGATGCGGCTATACTTCTTGGTGTAGAGCACCTCTGCCCAATAGTCAGGGTCGCTATACGCCTTGTAGCTGCGGATACGGAATTCCTTCTCGCGGTGCCCCCAAGACTGATTCTTCACCTTCACGGCAATCTCCTGCAACGATGCGGGCAGGGCTGCCATTGCCGTACGCAGTTCATCGTCACTCATTGTCGCATAGGTGTCTTGTAGAACAGAGCAGGAGGCATCCGTGAAGAACGTCGGGAGCAGAGCATTGTACTCATCCACGTGGTTCATCAGTTCGAGTTTTGCCTGATATTCTTCATAGAACTGCTTGAAGGCTGCCTGCTGTAGCGAGATGGACTCCAATGATACTTTTACTTCCTCAAATTGCCATTGTGACGATGCATTGGCTGCATCCCACCAGCGCACGATATTGTTGCTTGGGTCACTATGGAAATAGGCACCGTTACCTTGCCCGATAGTGAACTTCATGTCAGACAATGGATTGATATACATCACCGCTTCGGCCGTACCGGTATAATAGGGTTGCGATTGGCTCGGATGGTGCTGGATGTATTGTCCCGAATAGGCATTCTGTATCAGATAACCGCTGCCACTCTCCACAAGTAGCCACAATTGTTTGTAGTTATCATTGCCCGCCGGGTCAACGGAGATTAGTTCGCGGGCGATGCAGTCTTCACCGATGACCTTCTCGGATTTGCAGTTGTAGATGCGGTATACCTTGCCTGCTTCCGGGGCGGTATACGCAAAGAGTGTAGCAGCATTGGTCACGAACAGCAACAATGCTAAAGCAAAAATGTTTTTTTTCATGGTTTGGTTTTTGTGAAAGTTTGGTTGTTAGAAATAGTATTGGATTTCCTTTTGTATACTTACTGTGAACGTAGCAGTATGCCCTGCGGGGTGATGCCCTCGGCACTTACATCAAATTGCTTGGAGTAACCGTTGTTGTAGAACATCAGTGAGGCCGTCCCATCGGCATCAGTTGTCAGTGCAGGGTTCCAGTAGAGCGTGCGGCGATAGTCCACATCCCCTTTGATGGGACCGTCAGGATATTCGGGCGCATAAAATTCCGGCACTTCCGAGTAGCCACGGAAAGAGGTCTGACGCTGTCCTTTCACTTTCGAGCGACGCAGCCCCTTGGGGTACATGGCAATGTCTATCACATAGAGTCCGCGTGAGAGTACCATATCATCGGCCAGCTTCTTCGTTTCGTTGAGTGCCTGTATCTGCTCTACGGTAAGCACCTCCCGAACGATGGGTATGGACATGAAGTCAAACGGGCTGTCATATACGATAATCGACTTCACGTCTTCCATATCTATATCAAAACCGGGCGTGTAGCTCTCCTTCATCCACTTGCTGTCCTCATTGTGCAGATACCACAGCACGCGGCGGTTGTTGATGGGGCATTGTTCCATTGCCCATGTCATCATTTCCTCGCGGGTGATAATACCTTCTGGTATCACTCCATCGTAGCGTGTATAGTCAATGTTGTACCCCTTCTCTGTCAAATAGTCGCGCACCATGTAGGTATATCGTCCTTGATCGAGATGCAGTTCCGTATCCTCTTCGGCATTGTAGGCCTTGAAGGTCAGGTAGTCTACATATTTCCTGCGACCATGTATGTCCACATTGTCGAGCAGGAACACGCTGTCGGGGTTGGCTTGCATGGCTGGCTCTTTCGGCGCTATCACTTTCACACAATCGGTCAGTGTGGCAAAATCAGGTAAATAGGTATCAGCGATAGTATAGGCCTGCGCCGTGGGACGCGAAGCACGGTCAAGGCGTATGCGGCAGTCCAGATTCTTATCCTCCTTCGTTACGGAGAGGTACATGTCCCACTTGCCATAGAACTCTTCCACTGTAAAGCCGAAGCAGCCGTTTTCGTCCGTCACAATAGAGGTCTCCTGTGTTTGTGAACGGTCTGGCGAGTAGAGGCGCATATTCACGGTAGCTCCTGCAATGGGTTTGTCCTTCATACGCTGTAGCACACAACCGTCGATTACCAGTCCGTCCTCCACGAAGTGCTGCACATAGAAGGGCTCTACGCGGGCCATCTTTGCCCAGTTATAGCGGGTCCATCCCTGCACCATCATCAAGAGGTCGAGTGCTTGTGTATAGCCGGGTCCGTTGCCCTCAAAGTAGAACTCCGGGCGGTGGATATATCCCTTCAGGTCTGACGATAGTAGCATATTAGTCATCACATTGTCGCCATACGCCGTGCCTAAGTTCTTGTTGTCGCGTACCGCCACCGATATGGTAGCCGGCATAGGTGTGCCATCAGGGCTATAGGTACGTACATTCATCTGCACAGCCTCAAAGGGCTCGTACTGTGCTGCCGAAGCCTCCACCTGCACATCACCGGCCATAAGGCCATTGTTTACAAATACATGGCGCTGGGCAAGCATCTTGCCCGCTGCGTTGAACAGGTGCAGCTGATGCACACCCGTGGGTAGATTCTCCTTAGGAATGGCAAACATCGCCTTGCCTTGCCTGATAGAGAGCGTGTCAAAGTAAGTGACAGCACCGCGGCAGATGAGCATCACTCCCAAAAGTTCGTCTTTGCAGCCTGCGTGTCCCGAGAGCTGTCCTGTAAGCTGTTGTGGACGTAGATTGTTGACTCTCAGTGTATATCCCTCCTCTTCGGCGTTGGGGAGACGGAAGGTATACTCCTTGCCTTCGTATTGGAACTCCACGCTATGGCGCTTCTTTGTCGGTGTCAGTTCAAAACATCCCATACCGTCATGTACCGTGGCTACGGGTATCAGTTGTCCGTCGTCCATCTTTACTGCTCCGTTCACCTCTACGCCCATGCCATTCTCATCCATGGCCTTGAAGGCAACACGGTTAGGTATGCCCAGTACCAGCGTCCCGCCCTCGGGATAGAAGGTTACATTCAGTTTCTTGGCCTTTTCGGTTTTTGCACGCTGTAAGTCGTACGGGTTGTCCCAACGGCGCATCACGGGGTTGTTGTAGTTGCCCTCTTTCTCGGGTGCCTCATATACGGGGAAAACGCGGGAGAATACGCCCGCATCGTCAAAGTTGAGCATCGTACGGGTATAGGCTCTCACCTCATAGAATCCGCTGGGCAAGGTCGTCACTCCACGTAGTGCACGTGCCTCTTCTGTAGGCGTATCCACCAGCGGGAGCGAACCGTGAGCCTTTCCGTCCACTACTTTCAATTTCAGCTGCTTCAGCACTACACCGTTGGGCGACAACAGTTCTACATACACCACCTTGCTCTGAGCAGGAGTCTGTGATGCAGCATTCACCACATAGGCCGAGAACCATATCACGTCTCCCTGAAAATAGGCTGTATTGTCAAAGTGCAGATAAACCTTCTCCTGCTGGCACACTTTACTGAACTGGAACACATTCTGCATATACGATGCCAATGCCTGGAAAGGGGTGGTCTGCGCAAGAGCACACTGTAAGCTACTCAGCAGCAATGCGATGATAAGGGCACATTTCTTCATTGTATGAAATTTATTGCAAAGATGCAATGTTTGTACATAATGGACAAATTTTAAGGGAATTTTTCACAATAGATAACATCTATCGACCTATCGGCGTTCGCTAAAGAATCTCTTCATCAGTTCCGCACATTCCTTGGCCATCACACCCACCACGACCTCTGTCTTCGGGTGTAGCGCCTGTGGTGCGTATCGGCAGTAGCCACGCTTCTCGTCGGTCGCGCCATATACCAAACGTCCCAACTGTGCCCACCCGAGTGCTCCTGCACACATTACGCAAGGTTCTACGGTAACATATAGTGCGCATTCATTCAGATACTTGCCTCCCAAGTGGTTGGCGGCAGCTGTCACTGCCTGCATCTCGGCGTGCGCTGTCACATCGGTGAGTGTCTCGGTCAGGTTGTGTGCCCGTGCTATCACTCTGCCCTGGCACACTACCACGGCACCTACAGGCACCTCACCCTCGGCATAGGCCTGCTCGGCTTCGGCCAATGCCATCTTCATATAGCGGATATCGTCGGTGGCAGTCTCCATCATCGGCGCATGTCGTGTTCGTTGAATAGCGTAGGATAGTCTTGATCCAGCTTCTGATGGATGAAGGCCAGTAGTGTCTCGCGCATCCACCGGCTCTTGTTCTCTATTTTGTACTTGTGCAGATAGCTGTCAATGATGCGCATCTCTTCATCGCTTACCAGGCATGTAAGGCGTGCGTGGCGCGTCACATCATTTGTCTTCGGTCTCAGTGTCTTTTTCATACATATATTTATCTATGGCGCAAAGGTTAGCTGCTTTTTTCAGACAACCAAGCCTTTTGTCTATAGGGTTATCCCAACCGGGCCATGAACTTTTCCCTGTCTACGATGAAACGCAGGTGCTCGCCCTCGCCGATGAGTCCCTCTTCGTCGTAGGCCTTGACTGTAAACTTCAGTTTGCGCCCTTCTATTGCTACCAACTCGGCCGTGGCCCTCACCGTACGTCCCTGTGCCGTAGGCTTCAGGTGCGACGAGGCGATGTGCCCGCCCACCGTGGTGCTCCCTTCGGGCAGGTGCGGAGCTACGGCAAGCATGGCTGCCTCCTCCATCAGCGCCATCATGGCTGGCGTAGCAAACACACGGAGGTCGCCACTGCCCACATTTACGGCCAGATGCTGTTCCTCTATCACTTTCTCACACGTATGGATAAGTCCTTTCTCTAACATAGTCTTTACTTGCATAAACAAAGCAAAGTTACAACAAACGAGCGAGAAATACCAAGTTTGCTTGGATATTTATCGCCGTGAGTGTAAGTTTCTTCGCAGTTTACTGCAAAGATACTACAAAGAAACGAAAGTGAGCAGCTAATGTGAAAATATTCTTTGATTTGTCAGCCACAAGTGCTATCTTCGCGGCATAAAAACGAAAAAATACACTAACACTATACCAATAATGAAACGTATTTCTCTTCTCGTTTTGGTGGCGCTGCTATGCTGCCTCCACACAATGGCCGATGGCCGTCACGTACAAACCCTCAAGGATGGTTGGAAGTTTACCCGTACCGATGATGCTGTCGCATCGCAAGCCGTATACGACGACAGCCATTGGCAGTCGGTAACCGTGCCTCACGACTGGGCCATTTATGGCCCCTTCGATGCCAACAACGATCGTCAGCAGATGGCTATTGAGCAGGACGGGCAGAAGGAGGCTGTGAGCCACGCCGGCCGTACGGGCGGACTCCCCTTCGTGGGTGCCGGCTGGTATCGCCTGCAGTTCGAGGCTCCTGAATTCACCGAAGGCCGCCGTGCCACCCTGCTCTTCGACGGTGCCATGAGCCATGCCCGTGTATGGGTCAATGGACAGGAGGCCGGTTATTGGCCCTATGGATACAATGCCTTTTACTTCGACATCACTCCCTACATGAAGGCCGGCGAGGTGAACACGCTGGCCGTGCGTCTCGAAAACTACGAGGAGAGCTCACGCTGGTACCCCGGTGCCGGCCTCTACCGCAATGTGCACCTCGTTGTCACTGATGAACTGGCAGTGAAGATGTGGGGCACCTATGTCACTACTCCTGTGGTGCGCGAAGGCTTTGCCAAGGTCAACGTGCAGGTCGAGCTTGATATGCCCAAGGACGTTGATCCCAACACCGTGAGCGTTGCTACTGATATCTATACGGCTGATGGCATTGCTGTCACCAGTGCCGTGGGCCAACTGACATCCTTCGACGAGGGAGTGAAATCTCTGGAGCTTGTCGTGCAGCAACCCCGTCTGTGGAGTCCTGAGGCCCCCAACCTCTATAAGGCTGTGACGAAGGTGATGCGCGGAACGGATACGACGGATGTCTACGAGACCACCTTCGGCATACGCACCATCGAGATAGTCCCCGATCAAGGCTTCTTCCTCAACGGACAGCGCACCGTCTTCAAGGGCACCTGCAACCACCACGACAATGGTCCGTTGGGGGCTGCGGTCAACGCCACTGCCGTACGCCGCAAGGTGCGTCTGCTCAAGGAGATGGGTAGCAACGCTTACCGCACCTCGCACAACATGCCCGAACCCGAACTGGTGGAAGCCTGCAACGAGATGGGCATGATGATCATGGCCGAGAGTTTCGATGAGTGGAAGCGTGCCAAGATGAAGAACGGCTACAACCGCGACTTCAAGGAGTGGATAGAGAAGGACATTGTCAACCTCGTGCGCCGCTACCGTAACGACCCTTCTGTGGTGATGTGGTGTACCGGCAATGAGGTGCCCGACCAAGGCACCGGCGACGGCATCAAGGTGTGCCGTATGATACAGGACATCTTCCATCGCGAGGATCCCACGCGCCCCTGCACCGTGGGTATGGACCGCGTCGATATCACATTAAAGAACGGCTTTGCCCATATCCTCGACGTGCCTGGCCTCAACTATCGCAGCCACAAGGTGCAGGAGGCCTACAAGCGTCTGCCTCAGCAGGTGGTGTTGGGTAGCGAGACCGCCTCTACGGTGAGTTCGCGTGGTGTGTATAAGTTCCCCGTCGAGCGCCGCTCTATGGCCATGTATGATGACCACCAGTCGTCATCTTACGACCTTGAGCACTGCAACTGGAGCGACCTCCCCGAAGACAACTTCATCCTCTACGAAGACCTCCCCTATGGCATGGGTGAGTTCGTCTGGACAGGTTTCGACTACCTCGGCGAGCCTACTCCCTATTATACCGATTGGCCCAGCCACTCGTCGCTCTTCGGCATCATTGACCTCGCTGGTCTGCCCAAGGATCGCTACTGGCTCTATCGTAGCCATTGGAATAAGGAGGAGCACACCCTGCACATACTGCCCCATTGGACATGGCCCGGACGCGAAGGCGAGGTGACTCCCGTGTTCGTCTATAGCGACTACCCCACGGTGGAACTCTTCATCAATGGTGTCAGTCAGGGTAAGCGTACCAAGGACCTCACCGTGAAGATTGACGATACAGAGAATGACGAGAGCCGCAAGGCACTCGCTCGGCAGCAGCGTTACCGCCACATGTGGATGGATACCAAATATGAACCTGGCACACTGCGTGCTGTGGCCTACGATGCCGAGGGCAACGCCTGCATGGAGACCGAGGTGCATACTGCCGGCGAGCCATACGCCATCGAACTGGTGGCTGAGGAGAACCGTCCCCTCGTGGCTGGCACCGAAGATCTCGCCTATGTCACCGTGCGCATCGTTGACAAGCAGGGACGCCTCTGTCCCGACGCCCAGCACCTCGTGCGCTTCACCGTCAAGGGTGCAGGCCGCTACCGTGCCGGAGCCAATGGTGACCCCACCTGTCTCGACCTCTTCCACGAACCACAGATGCACGCCTTCAATGGCATGATGACCGCCATCGTGCAGGAGCAGGGGCAGGCTGGCGAAATTACCCTCACCGCTCGTGCCAAGGGGCTCAAGAGCGGCAAGTTGGTGCTGAAGGTGGGGCTTTAGTGCTTGTTTTGTAATCAAGGAGATTAGGCTTTAACTAAAATTCTTGCACTTACAATGCAAATTGCATAATCTTCGCTAATTCGATCTTTTGCACTAATTTTAGTTTACTCTGCAAACAGAAATATTAGGCTTCACCTCGGAAAACAACAAATAAATTTGCTTTTTCGCTCGGTTTGCACTAATTTTGCGGCCGATTTAGATATATCAACATAATGTCTAACGTAATTAATTATTTATTAAATTATTAACTTAATGGAAAACTTAAAGAACATTGCTCCCGTAGAAGGTTTCGATTGGGAAGCGTATGAGAAAGGCGATGCGTTGACCAACGTATCACACGAAGAGCTTGAGAAAGCTTATGACAACACCTTGGGTAAGGTGGGCAACAATGAAGTTGTTGAAGGTACCGTAATCGGTATGAACAAGCGCGAGGTAATCGTTAACATCGGTTACAAATCAGACGGTATCATTCCTATGAGTGAGTTCCGTTACAATCCCGAGTTGGCTATCGGCGACACTGTAGAGGTGTACATCGAGAATCAGGAAGACAAGAAGGGCCAGCTCATCCTCTCACACAAGAAAGCACGTGCATCTAAATCTTGGGATCGTGTCAATGCAGCTCTCGAGGCTCAGGAAGTTATCAAGGGCTTCGTGAAGTGCCGCACAAAGGGTGGTATGATTGTAGACGTATTTGGTATCGAGGCCTTCTTGCCCGGTTCTCAAATCGACGTTAAGCCCATCCGTGACTACGATGTATTCGTTGGCAAGACCATGGAGTTCAAGGTTGTTAAGATCAACCAGGAATACAGAAACGTGGTTGTTTCACACAAGGCTCTCATTGAGGCTGAGCTCGAGGCTCAGAAGAAGGAGATCATCAGCCACCTTGAGAAGGGTCAGGTACTCGAAGGTACCGTTAAGAACATCACCTCCTACGGTGTATTCATCGACCTCGGCGGTGTTGACGGTCTTATCCATATCACAGACCTCTCTTGGGGCCGCGTAAGCGATCCGAAGGAGATTGTTGCGCTTGACCAGAAGATCAACGTGGTTATCCTCGACTTCGACGATGAGAAGAAGCGTATCGCTCTCGGTCTGAAGCAGCTCACTCCCCATCCTTGGGATGCTCTTGACGCTAACCTCGCTGTTGGCGACAAGGTTAAGGGTAAGGTTGTCGTTATGGCCGACTATGGTGCATTCATCGAGATTGCTCCTGGCGTAGAGGGTCTTATCCACGTATCAGAGATGTCATGGAGCCAACACTTGCGTTCAGCTCAGGACTTCATGGCCGTTGGCGACGAGGTAGAGGCTGTTGTGCTCACTCTCGACCGCGACGAGCGTAAGATGTCACTCGGCATCAAGCAGCTCAAGGCCGATCCCTGGGCAGGCATCGAGACAAAGTATCCTGTTGGTTCCAAGCATTCTGCCAAGGTTCGCAACTTCACCAACTTCGGTATCTTCGTTGAGATTGAAGAGGGCGTAGACGGCCTTATCCACGTGAGCGACCTCTCTTGGACAAAGAAGATCAAGCATCCTTCTGAGTTCACTCAGATTGGCGCTATGCTCGATGTTCAGGTATTGGAGATTGATGTTGAGAACCGTCGCTTGAGCCTTGGTCACAAGCAGCTCGAAGAGAATCCTTGGGATGTATTCGAGACTATCTTCAAGGTAGACTCTATCCATGAGGGAACTATCATCGAAATGCTCGACAAGGGTGCTGTGGTATCACTCCCCTACGGTGTTGAGGGCTTCGCTACTCCCAAGCACCTCGTTAAGGAGGATGGCTCACAGGCTCAGGCCGAGGAGAAGCTCGAGTTCAAGGTAATCGAGTTCAACAAGGAGGCTAAGCGCATCATCCTCTCACACAGCCGCATATTCGAAGATGTAGCCAAGGCTGCCGAGCGTGCTGAGAAGAAGGCTGCTGCCGCTGCCAAGAAGGGCGCCAAGAAAGAGGATGCAGCTCCCGTTATCGAGAACAAGGCTGCTTCTACTACACTTGGTGACATCGATGCCCTTGCTGCACTCAAGGAGCAGCTCGAAGGCAAGAAGTAATGTTCACAAACACACTTCTATAAACTTCCGTAAAGGCCGGCCGTGTGTCGGCCTTTACTTTATAAAGCAAGGGCCGCAAGCAAACAGGTAGCAGTTACACTATCGTCTGGACTCCTGAACTCCAGGACTCCTGAACTCCTGGCCCTTTAACTCCAGAAAAACAATGGAAAAGTTCGATATCCACATTCTCGGCTGCGGGTCGGCACTGCCCACCACACGCCATAATGCCACGTCTCAAGTCATCAACCTGCGTGACAAGCTCTATATGATAGACTGCGGTGAAGGTACGCAGACACAGTTCCGGAGGGCACAGCTCAGCTTCTCACGGCTCAACCATATCTTCATCTCGCATCTGCATGGCGACCATTGCTTCGGGCTTATCGGGCTTATCTCCACATTCGGACTGTTGGGCCGCACGGCTACGTTGCATGTCCATAGCTTCCCGGAGTTAGAGGAGGTGATGCGTCCACAGCTCGATTTCTTCTGTGACGGCATGCCCTATGATGTGGAGTTCCACCCCTTCTCCCATGGGTGCACCGATATCATCTATGAGGACCGCTCTGTAAGCGTACAGGCATTTCCTCTGAGTCACCGTGTTCCCTGTTGTGGTTTTGTCTTCCAGGAGAAACCCACTGCCGCCCATATCAGGCGTGAGATGATAGACTTCTACGGGATACCCTTCAGCCAGATTGCCCGTATCAAGAACGGAGAGGATTATGTGACCCCCGAGGGGGATGTAATCTCCAATAGCCGGCTCACACTCCCTGCAGCTCCACCCCGCAAATATGTCTATTGCAGCGATACCCGCTTCAATCCCAACAACGTGCAATATGTCAAGGGTGCCGACCTGCTCTTCCACGAAGCAACCTTTGCCGAGAGTGAGGTGGCGCGTGCTGCCCAGACCTTCCATAGCACTGCCCGCCAAGCTGCTGAGATGGCTCGCCTGAGCGGAGTCAAGCAACTTCTCATTGGGCATTTCTCGGCCCGATATACCGATGAGCGGATCCTCCTGGATGAGGCCCGTGAAGTATTCCCCTCCACGAGATTGGCAGAGGAGGGGCGGGTATTCCAACTTTAGTTTAGGCCTGCCTACCCGATAATGTATTTCCCGACCTTGGGGATGCGTTGCAGCAGCAAGGATATCACTGCCACGCAGATGAAGCTGCAAAGTGATGCGAGGAGTATCTCTACGGGTGTGGTCCAGAAACCGAGGCTGCCGTCGGTGCCGGTGCCGAGCCATTCACGGAATGCGCCACATATCGGTACAAGAATAATCAGATGACACAGATACATGCCGTAGCTGGCTTTCGATACGGGGAGCAGCACTTTACGGTAGAATCCTCCACATGCCTTTACCTTGCGGAAGAGCAGCACCCATGCTATGGCCATCAGCGCCACGCCTATCGAGTCGTTATACCAGGTAGTCTCCCACCATACAGCCATATCCACCTTGCCTTCCACGGGGAATGTTCCGCCGGCGCTCTCCATCACCCTGCGCAGGAAGCCGCCGAAGGTGATGGCAAAGCCCACAGCGTAGCAGGGTAGGGCAATGCCGAGGGTCTTGCCCCATGAGAGCTTGCCTACGAAACGGCGCAGGTAGAGCCCGAAGAGCACATATCCCACGAAACCGCTCAGGTAATAGAAGGTGCCGTAGGCATTCCAGCTACACTCGCCCCATAGCGGGTATGGGGCTTGGCGTGGCAGCCCCGTTGGGCCGTAGGTGATGGCCAGGCCACCCTCCGTCATCCAGTCGCGTATGAGGGGTATCAGTGTCGTGAAGAGGCATATCCATAGGTATACTTCGAGCTCTCGCTTGCTTACCTTCTCGGCCCACGGCGACAACAGGGGGATGAGCAGATACACCCCCACCAGCATGTATACGAACCATAGGTGTCCGGAAGCATAGTTGAAGTTGAGCAGCAGGCTTTTCAGGTTGTCTATAGGCTCGCCCCAGATGCAGGCATACACTAAGGTCCACACGACAAATGGCACGAGTACCCTCACCGTACGGCGACGGAAAAACTCGCCTGCCGTGTAGCGCGACGGCAGTTGCAGATAGCTGGAGGCGATGATGAACAGCGGCACGCACGAACGCACGAAGCTGTCGAACAGGGAGGCCCAGAAAGCATCTCCCTGTGTGAGAATCAACGAACCCTCCCCACCGAGGTAGAAGGGCTCGGTGCAGTGTACTACCATTACCATAAAGCAGGCTGCCACGCGCATCCAGTCGAGCCATACCGAGCGGCCGTCTGTCTGTGCCTGTAAAGTTTTGTCGCTTTGCATCTTATCAGTCGGTTATAATTCTCTGCAAATATAGTGCAAAGTGGGTTCCCCCGCAAGCGTATGGACAATTTTTATGCAGGGCGGCTGGTGCTGCCGGGTTCTTGTCATTCGGCCTTTGCCGCGAATCCTAAGGCATCTACCGCCTGTATGATGGCCTCTTCGCCGGCTGTGCCGCTGATGGTCATCCTGCTGCTCTGGAGATCCACCTCCACGGAGTCCACACCGGGCAGGTTGCCTACGGTGCGCAGCACGCTATTGCGGCAATGGTTACAGTGCATGCCTGTGACGATGAACACTCGCCCGGCAGCTCGCTCCTCATGGGGCGGGAGCTCCTCTTCCGCAGCGCCTGTTCCCTTTTCGCGGCAGCATCCTTCCTCGCATGTCTCCTCGTGGCATGTCTCTTCGGTTTCGTGACATGCTCCTCCACAGCCACACGCTTCGGAGGCGGGCTTCCGTACAAACCTGCGCACCAGCGCATTGATGAGTAGGGAGAGGAGAACCACGGTGCACACGATGTTGAACCACGGGGTATGAGTATGACACGAGGCACTGATGGCACTGAGGCTGTCGGTAAACCATTCACGCGGCAGCAGGTGGTCGATGCCGAGTGCAAAAGCCAATGCTCCTCCTACTATAGCCGCGAGGTAGAGCCACAGGGTGCGCTTCCCCAATACCTTGCGGATGACAAGGATGGAGGCCACGTTGACTGCCGGCCCTGCCATGAGCAATACGAGGGCGGCACCGGGTGTCATGCCCTTGAGCATCAGCGCTACGGCGATGGGGATGGAGCCGGTGGCACACAGGTACATGGGCACGGCACATGCCAGCACGAGCAGCATGCCGAGCAGGGGACGGTGGGCGAAGGAGGCAAAGAAGCCGTCGGGGACGCCCACGGTGATGAGCCCCGCCACTACGAGACCTATGACGAGCCACTTGCCGATGTCCTGCATCATCTCCACATAGCCGTAGCGCAGGGCTCCGACGACCTTCTCCTTCAGCGTCAGGGGTGTTTCGCCCGCTTGTGCCGAGGCGTGAAGCTCCTCTTTGCCGCCACGGTCAAAGGCATTGACCAGCGTGCCTCCCAGCAGAGCAGTGACCAAGGCGGCTAAGGGGCGTATGATGGTAAAGGGCAAGCCCATAAGCGAGTAGGTAGCCATTATGGAGTCGATACCCGTCTGAGGCGTGGCAATGAGGAATGAGGTGGTGGCACCTTTGGAGGCTCCCTCGCGCCGCAGCGACATGGCCGTGGGCAATACGCCGCATGAGCATAAGGGCAGGGGTACGCCCAAGGCGGCAGCGTAGAATACCGAGCGGAAAGTATGCCCGGAGAGGTAGCGGCTATACAGACGGTTGGGGACGAACGTATGCATCAGTCCTGCGATGCCGAAGCCCAATAGCAGGTAGGGCGACATCTCGTTGATGAGGTTGATGATTTCTTGCATGATGATTCCTTGTTTGGTGGTACAAAATTACGCCAACTTCCCGAAACCGCCAAGATTCGCCGTTTCTTAAGCCAAACTTTGCAACAAAGTTGCATTTTCCGGCATTGCATTTGGCAATGAGAGGGCTTTTGTGTACCTTCGCGGGCAAAATGGAAGTATAACAACCCAATACGAACGACAATGAAGAAACAGATCAACACAACAGCTGCTCCGGCAGCTATCGGCCCCTATAGCCAGGCTATCGAGGCCAATGGGATGGTATTCGTGAGCGGACAGCTCCCCATCGACCCTGCTACGGGCGCTTTTGCCGAGGGAGGCATCAAGGGGCTTACCCGCCAGTCGCTTACAAACATGCAGCATATCCTGGCCGAGGCCGGGCTCACGATGGCCAACGTGGTCAAGACTACCGTGTTCCTTGCCGATATGGCCGACTTTGCCGAGATGAACGAGGTGTATGCTTCGTTCTTTGAGGGCGTGTGTCCGGCACGTTCGGCAGTAGCTGTAAAGACACTGCCCAAGGAGGCTCGTGTCGAGATCGAGTGCATCGCCGTGCGCTGATGTCCGCTCTTCGTGGATACGTAAACAAATGAGGGTGAGTCAAAAAACGTGACACACCCTCATTTGTTTCTTTTATACCGTAAGCGCTTTCAGGAACTCGATGTATAGCGGTATCCCCTCTGCTATCTCGCTTTCGAGTACATACTCGTCGGCCCCGTGCGAGCGGGCCGACTGGCCTACGCCCATCTTCAGGGAGGGGATGCCGTGCATGAGCGCCATGTCCGATGTGGTGGGCGACACGAAGGTCTCGCGACCGATGGCGGTGGCAGCCCTCACGAGCGGATGTTCGGCATAGATGGCCGAGGCATGCACCCGTGTGCTGCGCTCCTTGGCGTCAGACTCCAGCAGCCGTTGCACTATCTCCACGGTCTCCTCATTGGAGTATGCGTCGGTGGTGCGTATGTCGATGACAAACCTGCATTCGTCGGGGATGACGTTGTGCTGCGTGCCGGCATTGATTTGCGTGACGGTCATCTTGATGTCGCCCAAGAGCGGTGAGGTGCGCTCGTAGCGAAAGTTGCGTATGCGCTCTATGTCGGCTATGGCGATGTCTATGGCATTGACTCCCTCGTTGCGTGCGGCATGTCCGCGCACACCATGGGCGGTACAGTCCATCACTACCAGTCCGCGTTCACCCACAGCCGCCTGCATGCCGGTGGGCTCGCCCACGAGCGCCATGTCTATCTTCCCGAGTTCGGGCAGTAGCCCGCGCATGCCATGCTCTCCCATCACCTCCTCTTCGGCGCTGATGGCCAGCAGCATGTTGTAGGGCAGCTCCTGCTCCTCCAAGTAGCGGTATGCCGCGATGAGGCTCACCACCGACGCGCCGGCATCGTTGCTCCCGAGGCCGTAGATGCGCCCGGCCTCGTGCGTAGGCTCGTAGGGGTTACGGGTATACGACGCCGATGGCTTCACCGTGTCGTGGTGCGAGTTCATCAGCAGGGTAGGGCGGTTGTCACACCACAGCGGAGTGCGCACATATACATTATTATATATACGCTTCACCTCTCCCTTGACGTGGGCTCTGAGGTATGCCTCCACGATATCGGCCGTGGCAGCCTCGTCACGCGATACAGAGGGCGTGGCAATGAGCCTGTCGAGCAGCTCAATGGCCTCTTGGATAAACGTTTCCATTCTTTTCTTTCTGTTTTGTGCGTAAAGGTACAAAAAACAGACGAATAATTAGGAATTGTTGGCAGACAAAACTGAAACAACATACATGGTAAAGACATTTGTCCTCATGCAAAGCGCAGTGTCTTGTCTTATTTGTAGTATCGGTTGACAGAGTTAAACTGTGTCGGTGCCTTTGTTTTTCATGTATGTAGGTGCTCGTAAGGTACACCTGTAGTGGCCAACTAACACACAAATTATATTAGTTGTCACAAAATATCCCTACTTCTTATGTGAATTTTTGACAAAGTTTCGTTACATTTGCAATGCTAAAGGTCTAGGCCTTGGCAGAAAGTTAACGAAACGTATTTAATAATAATTGATTGAACATATAGGAAAGTAAAAAGTATATTGATATAGACATATAAAGAACTTGAGCTTTATGCTTTGATTCTCTCATCTGAAAACCGCCAATTTGAAGTCACGAGAATAAGCAACGAAGTTCACGTCCTGTATGGGGCGTGGATTATTTGTGCTTATCTGTGACAATGGTTACTTGGCGGTACCTCGGATGAAGATAAGTCTTCAGCAAATAATTCCGCCCTTTATGATACACATAGGCCAACTCATCAAGACAGAACTCGAGCAACAGGAACGCACTCCGACCTGGCTTGCAAAGAAAATCAATTGCGACCGCACCAACATCTATCGCATTTTTGAGCGTGAAAGCATAGATACAGCACTGCTATCTCGCATATCTACTGCTCTTAATAGAAACTTTTTCGAGGAACTCTCACAGTTGCAAGTTAGCACTTGTGACAAATCTGCAACCCTTCCGTGATTTTTTATCACGCAGGGCTTACGGATACTGTTATTGAATCTTGTTAGATTTGCAATCTATTTTGATCTCATTATTATGGCACGTAACACAAAAATCATTTATGGAGTTTTCCTCTCATTAGCACTGATTTCCTATCTATTTTTTCCTACAAAAGAATGGGGACCAGAAACGAATGCTTGGAACATGATTTGCTTAATCATTGAATATAATGGTGGCTTTATTGATTATCTTGAATTATGGACATACTGTCTTACCCCACTTCTTGCTATTATTGTTTTGTTCCTAATAAAGACAAAGAGGGCAAATGTATCAGCTTCTATTCTTTGTTTTATTCCAGTAATAATGACACTTTGCAGATGCAGTCTTCCTGATGAGAACATATATTCAAACAATATTTCTTACACCATTTTATATTTGATTGGGACTATCATCTTAATTGCCAGTAAAAACCTCAACAAGGACATGAGTGAAAGCGCAATCCGCAAAAGACAGCTCAAGAGAGATTGGTGGAAGAAATGGTGGTGGGCGGTTGTCTTATCTACTATTGCTATATTAGGTCTAAACTATCTTTCAGCTACACAGTCGACAAATAGACCATCATCTAAATATGGAAGCCCCAACACACCCACTATAGAGAGTTTTGCAGACGAAGTAGTGAAAAGGATTTCTATCATTGATACCGAAAGCCGATTTAAAGACCTCAAAAAAGAGTATTCTTTGGATGTCGAGTTATCACCTAATAGCGATGTTGTCCTTAGCGATATCTCATACGGTTCCTATAAATTGCAGTTAACAGCCAGTTTCGGAGAGTTCAAGAAAGCAAGAAATGCCATACCATATCAATATGACATACTTATTTCATTCCCAATCAATCGTAATGTTGAACAAAAATATCTGCATCTTTACGAGGAATTAGGCAAAAGGCTAGAATCTGCAGGATCAGTTGACTTCCGATATGAAGATATTGAAATTATCAGCATGTTTGATGCTAACGGCTTCCGTCTTACATTAGGAAAAGACCTTTATTTGCGTGGACAGGACGATTGGAGTGATTTTTAATTTTACTGAAAATGTACTTTTGAGTTATTCACCCAATATACAAAACTATCAACGACATCTTATGATTCTAACAATTATTTCATTTATAGTAGCGATTGCGACTATTATTCATGTTTGGAAGGTTCGTCCATTCTCAACAGGTATATGCGTTGTAACTTCAATCGGCCTTCTACTTTTGGGTTGGATTGGAACAATCATTTATTGGATATACATCCTACAAGGGGAAAAAACATCACCAAAGAAAACGTTTAATCCTACAAAAGGAATGGAACAAGCATTGCAATTTAATGGTGAACCGGTTCCGAAACCGATAAAACTTCGACAAGACATTGCTGCTAGTCTGCTTGTATTTACTGACATTTATTGGTTGATTCGATTAATAGCTCCACTATGTGGTATAAATCTTGCCATCAGTCATATTCTAGATTCCTATATTGTTTATCTGCCATTTTTGATAGCTTGGGGGATACTTTGCTCTATAGCATCGAATAAAGTCTCTCGAATAGCAAGCCTCATTATCATTGTATTTGCATTGATAATGTTGATGCCTATAGAAACATCACCCTTAACTTTTGCGATTTTCAACATTATCAAACCACTTTCTTTAATATATGCTTATTCTTTAATCATAAGATCAAGTAACAGTATAAGCAATGGTGATAAAAGTTGGATAAATACCATTATCGTATTTGTAATAGGAGGTTTCTTCTACACTCTTTTCTCCTTATTATTCAAGGATATTGACATGCAATATAGCGTCACAAATCCTTCTTCAGGTTTTATCTTATGGAATATTATTACTTATCTTTTTTTAGCTGTTGCTGAATATCGTATGGCCAAATGTGCAGTATTTGCAGACAGCAACGATTCGGAGCCCACCTCTAAAGGTGTCTATTCGCCCCTTAACAAATATCTTGCAGCGACACTTATCAGCATCTCTACCGTGTTGATACTAATGTTTCTTGTATACGGTAACGTTGATGCAATTGAAAACATATTTTAATTTGTAGCCTTATGAAAAAAGACATATTCACTATATTATATCGATTGGATAAAAAAATGTATGGAGAACAAATCAATCCCAATAAATATATGGCAACTGCAACCCTACTATGTTGCACGTTCTTTGGTGTATTATTAGGAGGGGGCAGTTTCCTTAGCAGCATGTTTAACTGGGAACTCCATACTTCACTCAGTGCATCGCTCGCTGCTGTAATTTATCTGGTGGGCTATAATATTGCAGAGTCTATCATTGTAGCCGATTCGGCAAAGGTCGCAATTCTAAGGTCGCTGATGATAACTGGGATTTTAGCATTGGGCTTTGGGGCTGGAGTAGTAGGTTCAGTTATCGTGTTGGCAATTCTGATTATTATTATTGTTTTTTATATTTTCTTCCATGTTGTTTTCGGTGCGCCGAAAGGTGGTTCTAAAATCACACTTAATGATGGTACCGTACTGAGCAACAAAAAGTCAGATTTATTAGGTGGTGGTGCAAGCTATAAAGGTAATGACGGCAAAAGATATCGCACTGATGATGGTCAAACTTTTCGTCAGGAATAATTGATAAATAAACAACAAGGCTTATTTTCAGGCCTGTTGTCGCTATTGGTCTCGGAATGGGAATCGGTTCACACGAGAAGACAACTGACAAATTTAAGATTCTACTGCTTAAGATAAATTCTTTAGACATTACATTCATCACACAACGCATAACTAATTCAACATTTACAAATCAATCAATTTCTATTTAGTATGAAACAATGTATTCTTTTTATTTCCATGCTATGTTCTTTGTTGCTCACTTCTTGCAACAGCTGTCCTAACAATGAAATCTGGTATACAACGGAAGAAGATATAATGGTAAGAACACGCGAAAGCAGGTTTGATGCACAAATTATTTCTCATACACACACAAATGGGAAAGGCGTTATTAAATTCGACAAGGATCTTACTGAAATTGGAGAAAATGCTTTTTACGGAGAGCCTCTTATAAGCATCCATATCCCGAAATCTGTTACTACGATAGGACCAGGAGCTTTTCATGGCTGCAAATATCTGACAACGATTATCGTCCCCAAGCATTCAGTATCAACTATTGGACGTGAAGCCTTTGCAGGATGCGAAAACTTGTCAGACTTCTCACTTCCCGAGAGTGTCACAACTATAGGCGATAACGCATTCGAGAATTGTAACAACTTACAGGAGATAAATCTTTCAGATAGGGTATCCTGGATGGGAGCTAATACTTTCGCTAATTGCACTAACCTGAGAAAAGTAAAATTACCCAAGAACTTGACTGCAATCGAATCAGGGACATTCAAGGACTGCCATAACTTGAGTGATATTTCAATCCCCAAGAATATAAACACTATTGAAAACGGAGCTTTCCTATATTGCAGCGGTTTAACCGACGTTGCTTTACCTAAATCTCTTGCCAGAATTGGTGACCAAGCATTTAGAGGATGCAGTGGCTTGGAGCAGATTTCTATCCCTGACAATGTAAGTGAAATCGGAGATGGAGTCTTTTTTGACTGTATGAATCTCAAAGTATTCAAAGGCAAATATGCATCAGAAGATGGACATTGCCTTATTAAGGACAATAAGCTTATCGCTTTTGCTCCAGCTGGAGTGAAAGAATATGAGATTCCCAAAGAAGTAACATCTATTGCCAACTCTGTTTTCATTAGATGCAACTCTTTGGAAAGAATCACTCTTCCTGATGGAATCTTAGAAATGGGTAGCCATTTGTTTATGGAATGTACAAGACTCACAGATGTCAATTTGCCAAAGAGCTTAGTAGAAATAAACGTTTGCACCTTTAAAGGCTGCACTAATCTGAAAGAAATCATCCTGCCTGAGAGTATAGAAAAGATTAAACTCTCCGCATTTGAGCAGTGTATTGGCCTGACATCCATCGTTATTCCTCAGAATGTAAAGTCGATTCATAAGAGTGCTTTTGATGATTGTGATAATCTAAAATCCATTTTCTGCAAACCCACAACGCCTCCTACAGTAGAAGGAGATTATATGTTCTCAAGAAGAGTCTCGGGACGTGAAATATATGTACCTGCTGGTTCAGGAGAGAAATATCGAACAGCGGCATATTGGAGTAGGTATGCATCAGACATCATAGAGGGGTGATTGTTTACTTAGTAATGCGTGTCTCCAGGTCGTTATTGAGGTTGTCGGCATGCAAGTGATCCGTTCTATATTCCAAGACTTGCAATATATATTCCAAGTCTTGGAATATTCCTTTTATCGAGGCTTTGATTTTTGTTTGTTCGGGGCTTTTTGTTGCCCCCCTCCCCAAAGGCCCTATTTTTTATCATCACTGATGACCAAGCCCGGTCATCAGTGATGGCAAGCGTTGGTCATCAGTGACGACCGAAATTAGGCATCAGTAGCGGCTTCTTTGGTGCAAACTGAAATTAGGATGCGCCTCGGCATAAAAAATAAATTCACATTTATTTTGTTCTTCTCTCGGTTTGCACTAATTTTGTCCCATGAACCATTAGTCCACTCAGTGGGCGGGTGGGGCAAGACATGTTGAAAAAGGACGTTTACGAACGTTATCTTGAGGTCTTCAAATCTCGCAAATTTGACAACCACCTCTAAAGATACGGCAACGGAACGTTCACTTCGGGCGTTTATTACACCCAACCTATGGTTGTAGGGGCTCAGTTTGTCATGCTGAACAAAGTGAAGCATCTCGCGTTGCATAGGTTACGGTCGTTTATAAACCGCACGGCGTGGGCTAATGCGTTGCTTATCCTGAGGTGGAGGCAATGCGAGAGCCTGAAGACTGGGATAAGCAGGAGTACAGAATCCCACGTCTTTTTATTTTAAATAAGGTATAGCCGAATCCGGGGACTCTACAGGCGCAAAAAAACTGTTTTGCGTATGCGAAAGACAAAACTACTCTTTCTTATTTGCTCCCTCTTCATGGTGGGAGCGGTGATGGCTGAGGAGACTACCGACAGGGTGGTAATCAGCGAACTGGAATTGGCTCCTGGTGGTAATCAGGCATATTTCACTGTAAGCCTTGAAGGTTCACGGCTCTATTCGGCTTATGACATTAATCTTGTTATCCCCGAAGGCTTGGAAGTGGTGTACAAGGATGATGCGCCGTATGTGCAGATGTTTAAAGGTGCTACGGGAATCTACCCCTTTGTTACGGAGGAGGATCCGTTTGAAGGTACAAGCACCACGACCTACACCCATACCATAGCCAGCAATATCATCGATGGCAATGTACTGCGTGTGATGTGTTATTCGACCGCTTCAAAGGATTTCACGGCTAATAGTGGTCGTTTGTTCGGTGTCTTTGTCAAAGCCTCACCCTACCTGAAGCCCGGTGATGTGGAGATTGCCATCAAGGATGTTTATCTCACCACATCAGCCGCCGTGCAGTACGAGCCTGCCGACTATGTGAGCACCTCTGTCAAGGCCGCTGCCACCAGCACCCTCACCCTTAAGGTGTCGGATGCGAACCAATTCGGTACTTGCATCCTTCCCTTCGACTATGAACTGCCTGCCGATGGCTCGCTCGAAGCCTACACTTGCAGCGAGTATACCGAAGATGCGCTCCTGCTGACCAAGGCCGGCAAGATAGCGGCCTATACTCCTTATATACTCTATAGCGAGGCAGGCTTCTCGGCAACCATCTCTGGCGAGGTAGATGCCACCAAGTACCCCACCGATGGCATCGTGAAGAACGGCTACTTGGTAGGCTCCGTAGTGCAGACCGAGCTCACCGAGGCCACCAGCTATGTGATGCAAAACCAGGGCTCGGGCGTGAAGTTCCACCAGGTGGACCCCGCGAACCCCTTCGTGCTCTCTGCCGGCAAGTGCTACGTAGAGCTTCCCGAGGCTACCGACGCTTCGGCACTCCGTATTGGAGCCACTACGGGAATTGCCAGCTCAGAGCTCACAACTCAGAACTCACAACTCATCTACAACCTCTTGGGCCAGCGTGTAGAGAAGATGCAGCCCGGACACATCTACATGGTGAATGGACGTAAGGTGATAGTTGAATAATAAAACACTAAAATATACAAATATGAAACAACTAAGAACCATCTTGCTCACATTTGCAGCGCTTGTGTGCAGCACCGTAGCCAGTGCCTACAACTTCGAAGCCGATGGCATATACTACAACATCACGAACAAAACGACGCTCACCGTAGCGGTAACCTATAAAACCACAAGCTACAACTCCTATAGTGGTAATGTGGTAATTCCATCTACCGTTATTTATAATGGGCAAACATATAGTGTGACATCGATAGGCGTCAATGCTTTCTCTGATTGTACCAATCTTACCTCCGTCACCATCCCCACGAGCGTGACGAGCATAGGAAACTATGCTTTCTCTGGTTACAGCAGCCTTACCTCCATCACTATCCCTGCGAGCGTGACGAGTATTGGGAGCTATGCTTTCTCTTATTGTAATACTCTTACCTCCATTACCATTCCCGAGGGTGTGACGAGTATTTGGGACTATGCTTTCAATCGCTGCAGTAGCCTCGCCTCCATCACCATCCCTGCGAGCGTGACGAATATAGGACAATATGCTTTCTATTATTGCAGCAACCTTGCTTCCGTTACCTTTTCCGAGAATTCAAAATTAACGACTATTGGATACAGTGCTTTTCAGGATTGTAGTAACCTCACCTCCATCACCATTCCTGAGAATTCAAAATTGACGACTATTAAGAATAACGCTTTCTATAGATGCAGTAGCCTTGCCTCCATCACCCTCCCCGAGGGCGTGACGAGTATTGGAGAACATGCCTTCTCTGGTTGCAGCAGCCTCACCTCCACCACCATCCCCGCGAGCGTGACGACTATTGGAGGCGCTGCTTTCCGTGATTGTACGGGAGAACTCTTCGTGAACTGTAATATACCATCGCTGAATAACACAATGTATCATGGTGTATTTGGCGGTAGCAAATTTACCAAAGTAACTATTGGCGACAATGTATCTTCGATTGGCAGCTATGCTTTTAATGGTTGCAGTTTCACCTCCATCACCATCCCAGAGAACGTCGTTAGTATTGGAGACAACGTTTTCAAAGGTTGTAGTAGTCTCACCTCCATCACTTTCCCGGAGGATTCAAAGTTGGCGAGCATAGGTGGCGCTGCCTTCCGTGATTGCAGCAGCCTCACCTCCATCACCATTCCCGAGGGTGTGACAAGCATTGGAGATTATGCTTTTTATTTTTGCACTAATCTCGCTTCTGTCACTATCCCCGAGGATTCAAAATTGACGAGTATTGGGACTTATGCTTTCGGTAGTTGCAGCAGCCTTGCCTCCATCACCATCCCAGAGAATGTGACAAGCATGGGAGATTATGCTTTTTATTTTTGCACTAATCTCGCTTCTGTCACTATCCCCGAGGATTCAAAATTGACGAGTATTGGGACTTATGCTTTCGGTAGTTGCAGCATCCTTTCCTCCATCGCCATCCCCGAGGGTGTGACTTCGATTGGTAGCGGTGCCTTCTCTGGTTGTAGTAGCCTTACCTCCATAACCATTCCCACAAATTCAAAGTTGACGAGTATTGGGGTCGGTGCCTTCCGTGATTGCGTCAGGCTCGTCGGCACTATCAACCTTCCCGGGGGGATCACGAGTATTGAGGAACGGACTTTCTCTGGTTGCAGCAGCCTCACCTCCATCGCCATCCCCGAGGGTGTGACTTCGATTGGTAGCAGTGCCTTCAATACTTGTAGTAGCCTCACCTCCATCACCATTCCCGAGAACTCACAGTTGACAAGTATTGGTAGCTCTGCTTTCTATCAGTGTAGTAGCCTTACCTCCATCGCCATCCCCGAGGGTGTGACTACGATTGATCGTGCTGCTTTCCAAAATTGCTGGTACCTTACCTCCATAACCATTCCCACAAATTCAAAGTTGACGAGTATTGGGGTCGGTGCCTTCGGTGATTGCGTCAGGCTCGTCGGCACTATCAACCTTCCCGGGGGGATCACGAGTATTGAGGAACGGACTTTCGAAGGTTGCAGCAGCCTCACCTCCATCACCATTCCCGAGAGCGTGACGAGTATTGGAGACGGGGCTTTCAGTGCTGTGAAAGAGGTCTTTCTCAAACCAACCACTCCTCCTGAACTAATCTCATCTTTCCTAATATCCGACTATACGATATTGAATGTTCCTGCAGGTGCATACGACGATTATTGTTCTGCTACCTATTGGACTGATATGGCAGCTAATATTACGAATAATGATATCTGTGTGAAGAACCTTACACTTGCTGCTTCTGACAGTAAGTCTTCTTTGCAGGTGGCTATTGGAGATGATAACCTGAAATATGTAACAGACCTTACTATCAGTGGTACCATCAATAGTTACGATTTTATGATTATGCGCAATAAGATGCCGCTACTACGCCATCTCAATCTGAAGGATGCTTCTATCGTGTATAATGCCTATGAGCACTACACAGGATACCATACGGATGATAATGTGTTCCCTGGGTATGGCTTGTATAACTGTAAACTCTATACGTTAGTCTGCCCTACAAATATTACAAGTGTAGGGTATAGGGCACTGGATAGTAATAAGAGACTGTCGGAGGTGACTCTCTTTGAGGGCGTAACGAGTATAGGGCAGACTGCCTTCCAGTTCTGTCTCGGTCTTACGACTATTACTATTCCCGAGAGTGTGAAGAGTATTGAAGTTGCGGCATTTTATAAATGTAGCAACCTTACTTCCATCACCTTCCTAAACGGTGTACCTTCGATTGGGGATCATGCTTTCTATGAATGCAGTAGCTTAGCCTCTATCAGCTTTCTTGAGGGAACGGTGAGTCTCGGCAATCAGACGTTCTATGGTTGCACCGCTTTGGAAAATGTAGTGCTTCCTCCTACTGTAAAGACGATTAGTAACAATGCCTTCCAAAATTGTAGCAAGCTAAAAGAGATTCGTATTCCCAGCTCTATCCGCTCAGTGGGCGACAATGCCTTCTTAGGTTGTAGCAACCTCAACGACGTGTATGTATACACCGTAGAACCTATCCATATCGGTCAGAACACTTTTGTAAAGAGTGGAAACAACTTTGTAGGCACGCTACATGCCCCGAAAGTGAGCTATTGGGACTACTATTATAACACACAATGGAGTCAGTTCGCAAGCTTTGCCGAGTTTGACGAACCCTACGATAACTTCTACCTCAATGGTGACAAGGTACTTGACAAGACCACTGGTGATATCCGTGGCGATGAACAGGGCAACGCCCCCGATGCCGAGATGGGCAACTACTCGGGTATCATCGTGAATGATGATGTAGAGCAGGAACTGGGCGATGTGGACATCGTGCACAACGGAAGCAATGGCGCTTCTATCGTCATAGGTGGTAATGGCTGTGTGAATGCCGACAAGCTGCACTTCCGCATCAACGTGACGGGTGGCCGCTGGTACTTCTTCTGCTTCCCCTTCGATGTGAAGGCTGAGGATATCAGGATGGAAGGTGGTGCCAACTGGGTATTCCGCTACTACGACGGTGCCGAGCGTGCCAAGAATGGTAAGGGTGGCTGGAAGAACGTGACCTCCGATGGCAATGGCATCCACCTGAAGGCGGCTACAGGCTATATCTTCCAATGTTCACAGGACGATGTGTTGGTGCTCACCGTCAAGGACAAGACGATAAAGAAGGAGAACAAATATAATGAGCTGGTGGAACACGCGACCCAAAACACTCACGATGCCAGCTGGAACTTCGTGGGTAACCCCTACCTGAGTTACTATGGGTTGACAGCCGACGACTACTCGGCACCGCTCACCGTATGGGACGGCAGCAAGTATATCGCCATCCGCCTTGGTGACGATGATTACCAGCTGGCTCCGTTCGAGGCCTTCTTCGTGCAGAAGCCCGCAGGTAAGGACAAGGTGAACTACAACGCTGACCGCCAATATACCTACCACGGTTCACAGAAGGCCCGTGCCCGCCGTCGTAGCCAGGCTGTAGACCCTGACCGTCTGCTTGTGAACCTCACACTCACCGACGGCACCGCCACCGACCATACCCGTGTGGTGTTCAACAACAGCGTGAGCATGGGGTATGAGATGGCATGCGATGCGGCCAAGTTCAGCACAGCCGGTGTGCCGCAGCTCTACACCATCGACAGCCGTGCCGTGAAGTATGCCATCAACGAGCGCCCCGTGGCTGAGGGCATCGTGACCGTGGGCTTCACCGCTCCTGCCGAGGGTGTATACACGCTGAGTGCCCCGCGCATGGATACCCCGATGCTGCTCCGCGACAATGCTACGGGTGTCATCCACGACTTTGCCGAGGGCAGCTACGAGTTTGCCTCCGGAGCCGGTACCTTCGACGACCGCTTCACGGTGATGATGAAGGCAGGAGAGACCTCCATTGATGAACAAAGGGTAATGGACAACGAGTCGCCTGTGTACAACATTAAGGGACAGCGTGTGAACGAGGCTACCGAACAGGGTGTCTATATCAAGGGCGACCGTAAAGTTGTGATTAAGTGATGATGTATAACCTTAAATGCCGACACTCTGCTAACTGTCCCTCTGTTTATAGAGGGACGAGCGTAGTGTAACGTAGCGGAGGGAGTTTCAAGCGGAGCGCGAAGGTGAACGTTTAACTACGCACTTCGTTTGTAACGCCCCCGCCTCTTTGAGGCACCCCCTCTATAAACAGAGGGGGAGTTAGTAAAATAAGTTATGAAATATCTGAAATTCCTAACAACCCTGCTTGCACTGGCAGCACAGTTGCAACTGGCAGCACAGGACTATGACCCGACGAATCCGGCCGAACCGTATCTGTATAGCAAGTTGACGGTGACTGCCCAGCCTACGGAGGCCGTGTCATGGCTCGGTGGTGCGGGCTACTACAAGGAGGGTACGGAGGTGACCCTGAATAGCTCTCCCAAGAGCAGTATCTACACCTTCTCGCACTGGACGAAGGACGGCGAGTGGTATAGCGACGAAGCATCGCCTACCTATACGATGGAGGACGATGCAGTGACCTTCACCGTATATTATGACTACACACCCGTCTCACCCGACGAGCCCGCCCTGCATGACAACCGCCTCTACCTTGTAGCCGAGCCCTTGACAGCCTGCTCGTTCAATATAGAGAGCGGCCTGAGCTACATGTATGAACAAACGGTATTGGTGATGGCCAGGGCAAACACGGGATACAGCTTTCTCGGCTGGTACAATGGCGGAACGCTGATGAGCGAGAACCTGAATTTCGCCTTCTATATGCCCGAAGGGGACATGACGCTTACGGCACGCTTCGAGTACAACCCGGTGAACCCTGCCGAGCCTGAAGGTGACGGCACGCAAACCGATGTGCAGACCACCCCGACGGGCGATGCCAATGGCGACGGCATAGTGAATGTGACGGATGCGGTGTACCTCATCAACGTGTGCCTGGGACTGACGACCGATGCCAATACGGCACTATGCGATGTGAATAGCGATGGTGTGGTCAATGTGACCGATGCTGTAGCCATTATTAATATATGCTTGAAAATAACCAATTAAGACATGACTGATATGAGAATGATGTATATAAAGCCCACAGCTCAGGTGGTGGAGGCAGAGGCTGCCGATATGCTGGCCGTGTCATCGGTGGATTATACGGACACCGAGAAGGCAAGCAACGAGTACGAGGCACTCGCCGGCAAACGCCGTGGCACGTGGGGCGACCTGTGGAATGAAAGATAAAAAGAAAAAACAGGCTGCCGTATCGGTAATTATTGCAAAATAGTTGTTATATTCGCAGCATGTAATCATAATCTAATGAGGAAAAATGAGAAAAGTATGCAATCTGTTGGTTGCCACAGCGGCAATGCTTGTTATGGGAAGTTGTCATGAGAAGAAAACGTTCGACTCGCTGGGTGGCGAGTGGGACGTGGTGGCAATAGGTGAGCTGGCTGTGCCCGACTCGGTGGATGCCTTCATGGGCTTCGATATAGCCGAGCAGCTTGTCTATGGCAGCACAGGATGTAACCGGCTTACCGGTGCCCTGCCTGCGGAGATTGAGCCTGAGGCACCCATGTTTGCCGCTATGGGAAGCACTCGCAGGATGTGTGCCGACATGACGGTGGAGGATGCTATGCTGCCTGCCTTGGGACGGGTGGTAGACTTCAAGGTTGACGGCACAAGCCTGTGTCTTCTTGACGTGGCAGGCAACACCGTAATGCTATTGGAAAAGCGTTGACTTTGGTGACGAACCGGAGAGTTTTCACAACCTTGCTTCATACACAGCGTTGTATCTGAGGCAAGGTTGTCTTTTTATATCTTCCCCAATATGCGGTCCATCACCCAGTTGGTGGGTGTGGCACTGAGGCCGTTGCAGGTGCATATATCCTTGCGCTGCAGATGGTGTACGATGTTCTCGATGAGCGGTTGCTGCACATGCTCGGGATTGTCGACTACAAACTCGTGCCTTCCGTCCCCGTCGTGCAAGGCTATGGGGGCATAGGTGAACACCGAGAAGCATATCATGCCCTTGTCGCCGATAATCTCGATGCGGTCTTCCTGAGCGCTCTCGTCGGCCACGAAGCACCACGAGCCGCTGCCCACGAGACCATTGTCGAAACGGAAGCAGGCGCTGATGGTGTCCTCGGCATCGTATAGTCCGCCACGGTTGGCTGTGTAGCCCTTGGCTTCGATGATGCAGCCGAAGTAGTGTTGCAGGAGGTCGAGCTGGTGCGGTGCCAGATCGTAGAAGTAGCCGCCACCGGCAATGTCGGCCTGTACGCGCCAGGGCATGGCGGCACCAGTGCTCCCGTCAAACTCGCGTGGAGGCTGTGCTAAGCGTATCTGCACGTTGATGACCTTGCCTACACGGGGTATCAGCTCCTCCACCTTCTTGAAGTAGGGGAGGTAACGGCGGTAGTAGGCCACGAAACAGGGAACACCCATCTCCTCGCTGGCCTTGTTGATGCGTATGCAGTCTTCGTAGGTGGCTGCCATGGGCTTCTCTATGTATACGGGCTTGCCGGCCTTGATGGCCATGATGGCATAGGTGGCATGCGATGAGGGGGGAGTGGCAATGTATATGGCGTTCACGTTGGGGTCGTCGATGATGTCCATCACGTTGGTATACCATTTCTTGATGCCGTGGCGCTCGGCATAGGAGCGTGCACGCTCAGCATGACGGCTCATAACAGCCTCAATCTTAGAACCCTCGACATTGGAGAAGGCAGGCCCGCTCTTCTTCTCTGTGGCCTCGCCACATCCGATAACACCCCAGCGTATCATACCAAATTGAAAATTGAAAGTTAACCCCTAACTCTAAACACTAAACTCTAAACACTAAACACTAAACACTAAACTCTAAACACTAATCCCAAAAGTTCCACGAGAGTCCCAGCTTGAACATACGGGGATTTACCGGGTAGTGGGGCACGAGGAATGAGTTGCTATTTGCGAAGAGCCCCTGTGTGACATGGTAGTACATCACATAGAAGCGCACTTGTTTGAGGTGGAAGTTGGCATAGGCATTGATGAACGGGTATCCGCCTAACTCGACCTTGTGCTCGCCCTCTTGCACGAAGAACTGTTGCAATGCGGGAGCATAGTCGGGGGCATAGTAGCGGCTGAAGTAGCGCGCATCGGCACCTATCTGTATCTTGAGTACCTTGGCATAGGTGAACTTCAGGTAGAGGTTGCTGTATACGTTCAGCAGCGGCAGGGGCAGTATCTCGGGCTTCGATGAGTACTGTGCCGTCACCTGATTGTCCCAATGCAGTATGCCCCACTTGAAGTCTTGGTACAGTGTGGCGTTGAGCACCTGCAGGTTGCCGGCATATTGGCGTGCGGTGATATGGCTGAGGCTCAGTGGGGTGGAGTATACTCCGGGCACGTAGGGCGTACCGGCCAGGTAGGTGTAGTTCTTGATGTTCTCTACGCCGGCATAGAGACGGGTGCGCCAGCGGTCGATGCTGAGGCTGCCTCCGATGCGTGTGCGGAACTCCTTGCTCAGCTCATTGTCCCACCAATAGTGCTGTGAGTGGTAGTGCCGATAGTAGAACGATGGGTTCGTATTCTTTATATATCCCTCGGCACGCAAGCGAACGGTGTCTTTCCATAGTCGGAAGTTGAGGTCGGCATTTCCTGCAAGGCTGAATGCACCGAGGTCGGTGCCCGCAAGGACGGTCTCGGCTGTAGCGTCAAAGTGGAAGGACTGTCCGATGGTACGTCGCAGATTGCCTCCGAGGCTGATATTGCTCTCCTTATAGCTGTGTGTATGGTCGCGCCCCTTACCCCCGGCGCTGTCGGGGAGGGTGAAGTGGCGGTATTCGTGGGTCACGTAGGCCGATGCCCCGAAAGGTATCCACTTGTTGATGCCTTCGATGAGCGTAAGCCCTACGGTATTGCGTATGCGCAGGTATTGCGTGCCATCTATCGAGTCGTAGGGCAGGTAGTCCTGGGCGTAATAGTTTTTGGTATTGGCATAGTCTATGAATCGGCGGCTGTTGCTGTTCACCTCTAAGGTGTGGAATACCTTGCTCACGGCAATGAAATCGTAATGGGTGACAACCGTATCGGGCAAGCTGTCGACACGTGCCTTGTAGTAGCCTAATTTGTAGTCGTGGGCGAGAAAGGCGGTGCGGACGAAGTCCTCGTTCCAGGTCGACTGCAGGTTGGTGGGCATATCGGCCGGACGGTAGGTCTTCTTGCCCTCGGCCATGGCCTCGGGATTTGTCACGTAGCGGTCATCGGAGATGCCTCCGTTCTCGGCCATACGCAGTTTGTTGTAGCTCACCAGCGCATTCATCTCATAGCGGTCGCCATGATGGTAACCGTATAGGCTACCGTTGACGTAGGCGGTAGACTGGTGATCATACTGTCCGCGCCCATACAGATAATCGAAGTTGAATCCTATGCCTGTGCGCTTGTTGGCATTCACACCGAAATAGGCCTTTACCCACTCCTCGCCGTTGATTTTGTTGCCGGCACGGTAGTAGCTGAGGTTGGTGAACGGGGATTTGGTGTTGATGAAATTGTATTCGCCCGGTGGGGTAAGGAAGAAGTCCAACGCATCAGTGAACACAAATTGCCCCTCCGGGCGGTTGAAGAAAATGCGCGACTGGCGTGGAGAACCCATGTTGCCTAAATAATTGTACTCACCGTTGAGTCCGTCGGCAAAATGCAGGTTCTGAAAGTTGTATACGGCCGTGTCAGTCTCTATGGGAACGATATTGCCCAAGGTGGTGCCGACGTGAAACATCTTCACGTCGCGTGGTACCGAGCGGTCGGTCACCGTACTGTCGCGCCCGGTCTGCTCGCCACCAGCGAAACCCTGCTGGTTCAGTGTAGGGATGCCACCACCACTATCACCCATGCGGTCGCCTGCCATACGCAGACTCTCCTGCGCATGGAGCGTACCGAGCATTCCTGCCAGCAATATACCAAGGAGGACTCTTCGCATTGTTTCCGGATAGAGGGAGATGAGGTTATCTGAAGAATCTTACGATATATTCAGCAATCTTGATTGCCATCGATATGAAGCAAACAACCAGAAAAGGGGTGCGATTGTCGGGCTTGGCGATGTAGAGTATCAGTGCCACCACGAAGCCTACGAGAAACAACGTGTTGAGCAGGTTGCGAAGTTCATTCTTTTTCATATCCGTGGGGCATTAGCTGAGTATGGTTGACAACTGCATCACGCACTGTTCGAAGAAATCAATGGTCTTACGGCGGAACTTGCCCTGCTCTTTCAGCAGCTTGGTTCCCTTCTTGTTGAAGGCGTACTCGTCGGTAATTGTTTCCTCGGCACTGAACTTGCTGCCTCCGTCGCGCTCCTCCTCATACCAGTAGTTGATGCGTGTCATCTTGATCACTACAGCCTGCTCTATGCACTGCATCTCTACCCAATAGTTGATGCGTGTGCGGTCAAGCACGAAGAACCGGTTGGTAAATACCAGATACTCCTCGGCAGTGAAGCTCAACTGCTGGTTCTGTCTGTCGTCAGAAACAAATTTCGAGACGATGACATTGGGCTTGGAGAATCGTTCTCTGGCCCAAGCTTCTACCTTGGCGAATGCCTCCTCCTTAGAGAGCACGGTAGTGATGGTGTCCTGGAACAGTACGCGCCCGTTCACTACCGGTACGCTGCCCTCTCCATACTTGGCTTCCACTTGTGCCCAACTGGCCATAAGACCCAAAGCCATACATATTGACAATAAGATTCTTTTCATTCTTTTTCTCCTATTTTATAGTTTGTGATAGCTGTTTAGTAACGTGCAAATATACGTACATTTCTTGGATTTACCTCAACGAAATGGCATAAACCTTCTCAAAAGGTTCTTTTTAACCTAAGTTCGCAAACTAACCTAAAGAAACGCAAGCAAACTTGAAATCTGTTTTAAAACTATTTTGAGTTTAGCTGAGAGAACTTTTTTTGCTCTCCAGCGTTATGCAGGAAGGCCGCGCTCCATTAGCTTCTGTCTATAAAACAATAGACGAGATGTATTTGCAGGTGTGGAATGTTTGCCTTACCTTTGTCGTAGAAAAAACGAACAAAGTACAAACCTTTTAAAAAGACAATATTATGGCAGTAAAATTTTTCAAATGTGAGCATTGTGGTAATGTAATTCAGAAAGTGGTTGACTCAAAGGTTCCCGTGGTATGCTGCGGCGAGAAAATGAAGGAGTTGACAGTAAACACAGTGGATGCCAGTGTAGAGAAGCATCTTCCCGTGGTAACTCGTATCGACGATTGTCACATCAAGGTAGAGGTGGGTAGCGTGGCTCATCCGATGACTGAGGATCACCACATCGCCTTCATCTATGTGGAGACCGAGAATGGCGGCATCCGTATCGACCTTCCGCACGAGGGAAAGCCCGAAGCTGTATTCTGCACTTGCAACGACAAGCCCATCGCAGTATATGAGTATTGCAACCTGCACGGGGTGTGGAAGACAGAACTTTAATGCTCATCAACTGAACGATCAAATATAATAAACCCTAAACAGCAAAGAATATGTTAAGCAAGAAACTACACGAAGCCATCAATGCTCAGATCAATGCCGAGCTCTGGTCGGCTTATCTATACCTCGCCATGTCAATGGATGCTGAGGCAAAGGGACTCAAGGGTGTTGCCAATTGGTTCTATGTACAGTTCCAGGAGGAGAATGACCATGCCCGTATCTTCATGAACTATCTCAACTCACGTGATGCCAAGGTGACCTTGCTCCCTATCGAGGAGGTTCCCGCTACATGGGACAGTGTGTTGGCCATGTTTACCCAGACTCTCGAGCACGAGAAGAAGGTGACCTCACTCATCAATAACCTTGCGGCCATCGCCAATGAGGACCGCGACTTCGCCTCAATCAACCGTATGGTGTGGTTTATTGACGAGCAGGTAGAGGAGGAAGAGAGTGCCCGCGAGATGATTGCTGCCGTAGAGGCGGTAGAGGGAAACAAGTATGGTATGTATATGCTCGACAAGGAGTTGGCTACACGTACCTACACGCAGGCCTCACCGCTGGGTACATCGGCCGATTGAGTTGCCGATTATAATTACTATAAACTGAAGAAGGTGTGCATTCTATGTTCTTATTTGCATAAAAACATAGAATGCACACCTTCTTGTTATATATATACGTGAGTTCAGTATAAGGATTATTTTAACATGCATACAATCAATGGTTTCTTATGCCGAGCTCACGTTAAGCTATCATTAATTATTTCACAGTGAGTGCTGCAAATCTTCGCAATTTTCTTTTACAAAAGTATAGAAAAAGCATCTCCATGCAGTAGTTTTCCCCATGTTGAACGTCAAGTTTCGGACACCTTGCGGGTGGTTGAATCCTCACGGTTCTTACAGCCAGTTGGGAAACATCTGCAGTGTAGTTGGTATGCAGATTTCTGGCTTAAAAGACAGCCGTCATTTTTCGGCAGGTAAACTCGGTCAACTCACCTGCTCTTTGAGGTGGGAGAGAGTCTAATATTATATATTAATAATTTAGGGGGTGTGTCAAGACTACTGATGGTGCTGAAGAAGTCCTTTCACTCTCTTTACTAGAATTGGGAGGTTGAGATTCTCTACTCAACCTCCCAATTTAATTTATAGAGATTTGTATATCTTCTTCTTTTTTTGTAAATTTACTACAAATAAGAAAGGTATGCTGAACATTCAATCACAGTTGCAATTTAGTGACCATCGTTCACTTTATGACATATTGATACCAGCTGACAGCAAGTTTCGTCAGTTGAATGAACTGATAGACTTCTCTCTAATCAGAAATGAGCTTGTCAAAAATTACAGTAAAGATATCGGACGTAAAGCCGTTGATCCTATAATTCTGTTCAAATACCTCCTGCTGAAAACAATGAATCCATCTTCTGACAGAGACCTTGTAGCCCGTTCATATACGGACATGTCATATAAATACTTTCTGGGCCTCAATCCGGAGGATGACGTTATCGACTCTTCTCTTTTAACCGTATTCCGTCGTCAGCGAATGAAGGATGTTGATTTGATGGACTTGTTAATACGTTCGACCATAGACAAGGCCAAGGCACTTGGATTGCTTTCTTCCAAGAAAATAATAGTTGATTCAACCCATACATTATCAGTGTTCAAAAGATACACTCCATCAGAAGCTATTTCACGAAGAAGCCATGATTTGTTGGCTACTGTCAAGGAATCAGGTATCAATCGTGAGCTTTACACGAAACTTCCCAGGGTACCGGTTTCCAAAGAATCAAACATGATGGTTGAATATGCCCAATCTCTGCTCACAACCATAACTGATATGGGCATTACTATTACTGTGGGTATTCAAGAAAAGATGAATTACCTTCAAGAAGCACTTGATGACATAGCTGCCCGTGCTATGGTGTGCAAGGATACTGATGTCCGTTATGGGCATAAGTCAACCGACAAACCGTTTACCGTAAAATACATATATCAGAAACAGAGGACGGTTTCATAACAGCTGCAACCGTAACTTCCGGAGAAAAGGGGGATGGTGCAATCTTGCCCTTGCTGATAGAAAAGACGGAAGAGAATGGACTGGATAACATTGAGGAGGTTATCGCTGATACGGCCTATTGTACAAAAGAAAACATAGAGACATGTGACACTAAGGACATAAAACTCGTAGCCCCCTTACACCCTTCGGTCAATGGATTTAGAGATGAAAACGGCGGTTTCATTTATAATAAGGATGCACAGAGCGTAACATGCCCAGCTGGCGAGTTGGCCGTAAAGAAGAGTTTCAAGAAGGCAAATCCTAAAAAGAAGAACAATGCCCACTATGACTATTATTTTGATGTAGAGAAGTGTAAGCAGTGTCTGCTGAAAGAAGGATGTTATAAAGAAGGGGCGAAACACAAAACATATTCTATCCGGATTCTTTCGGAAGAGCATCAGAGGCAAAAGGAATTTCAAACGCCCCAGAATTTAAACGGGATATAAGGATATGAAACAGAATTGAAGGAAAGAATTCGGAACTCAAAAATAGGCATGGCATGAGGACAACCATATCTTTTGGATTAAACAGCATGGAAATACAAACTGCTGTTGCTTTATTTTATGTTATTACTGTTCGATAAAAATCTTATTAGTTATAAAGAATTAGGCCGTATCCATTTTGTCGATTCAGCCCTTTGTAGTTATTTAGCGGTTACCAGACTCATCCAAATAACTATGAGCAAAAGTACACATTTTATCGGACAACCACTATATTATCAGGTAATAAAACTGCTAGACATGTCAAAAATTCTTCAAATCAGCCAGGAAAAGGGCGGAGAGCATTACACCAAACGCTTTACAGGCTGGATTCATCTGAAAGTAATGTTCTATGCCGTCATCAAGCGATTCGATTCATTGAGTGAGATAACCACCTCATTGTTTGCCGACACTCACAAATTGGCACACATTGGTATCACCTTCGAGATAAGCCGCAGCACTCTTGCCGATGCCAACAAGCGTCGACCGGAAAGTATATTTGAGACCATCTACAGGGATTTGTATGCCCGCTACAGGCATGAGCTTATATCGGACAGCTGACGAGGTGGAATAGAAGATTGGTAGAAACGTCTGAGGATCATTGATTCCACGACAATATCCCTGTTCGACAACTTGGTATTCAAAAGTGTGGATCGTCATCCCAAGGCGGGGCGCAAAAAGGGCGGTGTCAAGGTTCATACGGTTATTCATGCCAACGAAGGGGTGCCATCAGACATCAAATTCACATCGGCAGCCACCAACGACTCCTTTATGCTTAAGCCATCGACACTGAACAAGGGTGACATTATGGCTATGGACAGAGCTTATATTGACTATGAGAAGTTCGAAGAATTGATGTGAACTCTGTCCATTGTAGCTATCTCCTTTTCGGAAAACTTAGAGAGGAAAAGCATGAAGGAGTCATTGGTGGCAGCCGAAGTGAACTGTACGTCGCATGGGCACCCTCATTGACATGTATGACCGCATGAACCTTGACACCGCCCTTTTTGCGCCCCGCCTTGGGATGACGATCCACACTTTTGAATACCAAGTTGTCGAACAGGGATATTGTCGTGGAATCAATGATCCTCAGACGTTTCTACCAATCTTCTATTCCACCTCGTCGGCTGTCCGAGGTAAGTTTGGACTTGTTCGTCTCATAAAGGTCACGATAGACCTCTTCGAAGAACTTTTCTGACCGTCGGGCATTGGCATCGGACAATGTACTTCGTTTGGGAACTCTTTGAATGTCTATATGGTGGAGTTTTCGAACCTCGGCCGTCATTGGAAGTCTCTATCTCACGCAATGAATCGAAACGCATTATCACGGCATAGAGCATTGTCAACAGGTGGGTGAAGCCATCGAAGCTCTTTACGTAACGTTCGCCGCCATGATTACGGCTGATTTGAAGAATTTTTTACTTGTTCAACAATTCTATCAGTTGTCCATATATCGACTGTCCGAAGAAATGTGTACTTTCCCCATGGTTATATTTTTAGTGTGGTAACTCAAAGATAACCTAAAAAGGCTGACTTCCAAAATCGAAGGTCAGCCCTATCATTAAGGTTACACGCTAACTTTTAGCGGACAGTGATAATCTCTTATATGGTTTTACATCTTACTGGGGACGGCTATAGTTGGGTGCCTCACTGGTGATAGCCACATCGTGGGGATGGCTCTCTTGAACACCCGCACCGGTAATGCGCACGAACTTAGCATCGTGCAGGCGGTCGATAGTAGGAGCTCCACAATAACCCATACCAGCCTTGAGGCCACCGGCAAGCTGATAGATTACCTCATAGAGCGAACCCTTGTAGGCTACACGACCGGCAATGCCTTCGGGAACGAGCTTCTTGGTATCCTTGGTTCCAGCTTGGAAGTAACGATCCTTAGAGCCGTTTTCCATAGCTTCGAGCGAGCCCATACCACGGTACGATTTGAACTTACGTCCGTTGAAGATGATGGTTTCACCGGGGCTCTCCTCGGTGCCAGCTACAAGCGAGCCAATCATCACACAATTACCGCCAGCAGCGAGAGCCTTCACTACATCACCTGAGTAGCGCAAGCCACCGTCGGCAATGAGAGGCACTCCTGTACCCTTAAGAGCCTTGGCAACATCATAGATGGCCGACAACTGGGGTACACCTACACCTGCAACCACACGAGTGGTACATATACTTCCCGGGCCAATACCCACCTTGATACCATCGGCACCAGTCTCAACAAGCATCTTGGCTGCCTCGCCAGTAGCTACGTTACCTACAACGATATCGATATTGGGGAAGTTCTTCTTAGCCTCCTTCAGCTTCTCAATCACACCCTTGGAATGGCCATGAGCCGTATCGATAACGATGGCATCGGCACCAGCATCCACAAGCGCCTTCATGCGGTCAAGCGTATCGAAGGTCACACCTACACCCGCAGCCACACGCAGACGACCCTTAGCGTCCTTGCAGGCCATCGGTTTGTCCTTGGCTTTGGTGATATCTTTATAAGTGATGAGGCCAATGAGCTTGCCATCGGCATCCACTACGGGAAGTTTCTCAATTTTGTGCTCCTGCAGAATAGCAGAAGCAGCATCCATGTCAATCTGCTGATGTGTAGTGATGAGATTCTCCTTGGTCATCACCTCGTCCACCTTGCAGTTGAGGTTACGCTCAAAGCGGAGGTCACGGTTGGTGACGATACCGACAAGCTTTCCCTCATCATCCACTACAGGAATACCACCAATGTGATATTCGGCCATAAGGTCAAGAGCATCCTTTACACTGGCTTCACGGTTGATGGTGATGGGGTCATAAATCATGCCATTCTCGGCACGCTTCACGATGGCTACCTGACGAGCCTGTTCCTCGATAGACATGTTCTTGTGTATCACGCCGATACCTCCCTCGCGGGCAATGGCAATAGCCATCTTCGCCTCGGTGACAGTATCCATGGCAGCTGTCACGAAAGGAATCTTGAGCTCGATGTTACGTGAAAACTTGGTCGCAAGCGACACGTTGACGGGAATTACCTCGGAATAGGACGGTACGAGAAGGACGTCGTCGAACGTCAGACCGTCCATGATGATTTTGTCTGCAACAAATGACATACAGTTATTCAATTATGAAATTTATTGCGTGCAAATTTATACATTTTTCCTTAAACTCGGAAATTTTTCGTTGCAAATATTGCACGCACAGTGTAGTTCCTATCTATCAATTGGCCATTTCACTGATAAACTTAATGCGCACCAGACGTATTTCTTCCTCAGAATAATCATCGCCTAGTTCTTCAATAGCTTCATCGAGGTCATCGGTCTCCGACTCCTTGAAATAGTCGTAGATTTCGTCTATCTTATCATCATCTATCACCTCTTCAAGGAAGTAGTCGATGTTGAGCTTGGTGCCCGAATACACGATGCTCTCAATCTCATCGAGCAGCTCGTCAAATTCTATACCCTTGGCCATGGCTATGTCGTCCAGTGCCACTTTGCGGTCTATGCTTTGTATGATGCTTACCTTCATCTGCGACTTCTTGGCTACGGTGCGCACACGTATGTCTTCAGGGCGCTCTATCTCGTTTTCCTCCACGTGGCGACGGATGAGGTCCACGAACTCCTGACCGTAGCGCTTAGCTTTGCCTTCACCTACTCCGGGAATGTTCTTCAGCTCGTCAATGGTGATAGGATACGTGGTAGCCATAGCCTCCAACGAAGGATCTTGGAAAATGACATAAGGTGGTAAATCGTGCTTCTTCGAGACCTTCTTGCGCAGGTCCTTGAGCATTGAAAAGAGGGCGGGGTCTACCACTACCGTGCCTCCGCCTCTCATCGGGGCTTCTTCGTTCTCCTCCTCATCAAAGTCATGGTCTTCCACAATCTTGAACGACTTGGGACTCTTGAGGTACTTCTTGCCTGCGGCAGTAATCTTTATGAGTCCGTAGTTCTCTACATCTTTCTCTATGAATCCAGCAATGAGAGCCTGACGCATCACGGCATTCCAAGTTTTCTCCTCATCACCGGCTCCAGTGCCGAAGGTCTCTAATTCATCGTGCTCGTGAGCCACAATCTCTGTGGTCTCCTTGCCGAGAATGACATTTATGATATATTCTGATTTGAAGTTCTCCTTTACGGCAATCACCGTTTCCAGGAGTGTACACAATAATTCTTGAGCTTCCACTTGTTTCTTTGGGTTTAAACAGTTATCACAATTTCCACAATTCTCCTCTTCATACGTTTCACCAAAATAGTGGAGCAGCAGTTTGCGACGGCACACCGAGGACTCGCAATATGCGGTAGTCTCTTGTAGTAGTTGCCTGCCTATGTCCTGTTCTGCTATAGGTTTCCCTTCGAGGAATTTTTCCAGTTTATGTAAATCTTTGTTACTATAGTATGCTATGCAGCGTCCCTCGCCGCCATCACGTCCGCCACGACCGGTCTCTTGGTAATACCCTTCGAGGCTCTTGGGGATGTCGTAATGGATGACGTAGCGTACGTCCGGTTTGTTGATACCCATGCCGAAGGCTATGGTAGCCACGATAACATCAATGCGCTCCATGATGAAATCGTCCTGTGTCTGCGAACGTACAGCCGAGTCCATACCGGCGTGGTATGCGGCAGCGGAGATATCGTTGGCCTTGAGCACCTCGGCCAGTTCCTCCACCTTCTTGCGGCTCAGGCAATAGATGATGCCCGACTTGCCTTCGTTCCCCTTGATGAAGCGCACGATGTCGTGATCCACATTCTTTGTTTTCGGGCGCACCTCATAATAGAGGTTCGGCCGGTTAAACGACGAGCAATACTCCGTAGCCGACATTATGCCAAGGCTCTTCTTGATGTCGTCGCGCACCTTATAGGTAGCCGTTGCTGTAAGTGCAATGATAGGTGCACGGCATATCTCATTGATGATGGGGCGTATCTTACGGTACTCGGGACGGAAGTCGTGACCCCATTCCGAAATGCAGTGTGCCTCGTCAATGGCATAGAACGAGATTTTTACTGTGCGCAGGAACTCTACATTCTCTTCCTTGGTGAGCGACTCGGGGGCCACATACAGCAATTTCGTTTTTCCCGATACGATATCGGCCTTCACCTGGTCGATGGCCGATTTGCTGAGCGATGAGTTGATAAAATGTGCTATACCGTCTTCCTCGCTATAGTTACGGATGGCATCTACCTGATTCTTCATCAGCGCAATGAGCGGAGAAATCACTACTGCAGTGCCCTCCATGATGAGCGAGGGCAACTGATAGCACATCGATTTGCCACCGCCAGTAGGCATCAGTACAAACGTGTCGTTCCCCGCAAGCAGATTGCGAATAATGGCCTCTTGGTCACCTTTGAACTTGTCGAATCCAAAGTGCGTCTTAAGGACTTCCGAAAGGTCTATCTTTGCTGTATCCATAACTTTACATACCTCTTATCGGCGGCTTTCCGGCAAACCCTCGATGAGGAGCAAGACAAAGTTAGTAACAAGTTGTTGAAATATGCAAACATTTGCGCAACTTTTTTCGTGTGTAAATGAAAAAAGTTGCGCAATGACATTTTTAGGTATCGCCTATGCTATTCCGATGCTTGCAGGCGGCCGAGATTGGACTTTCCCATCTGGTTGCGGGCATAATCGAGGGTAACCTCGAAATGCTTGTCGCCACGGGTGGGAATGTCGAACATGGCATCCATCATGATGCTCTCCACGATGCTGCGAAGGCCGCGGGCACCGAGCTTGAACTCGATGGCCTTGTCTACGATATATTCATACACCTCGGGAGCGAAGGTCAGCTCCACGCCATCCATCTCGAAGAGCTTCACATACTGCTTCACGATGGCATTCTTCGGTTCGGTGAGGATAGCCAGCAGAGCCTCTCGGGAGAGAGGGTTGAGGTAGGTGAGCACAGGCATACGACCGATAATCTCGGGGATGAGGCCGAAACTCTTGAGATCCTGCGGAGAGATGTACTGCATCATGTTTTCCTTGTCGATATGCAGTGTGTTCTGCACTGAACTGTAACCCACCACGTGGGTGTTGAGGCGTTGGGCTATCTTCTTCTCTATGCCATCGAATGCGCCACCACAGATGAAGAGGATGTTTTTCGTGTCTACGGCGATAAGCTTCTGTTCGGGGTGTTTGCGCCCGCCCTGGGGAGGTACGTTCACGATAGAGCCTTCGAGCAGTTTGAGCAAGCCCTGCTGTACGCCCTCACCGCTCACGTCGCGAGTGATGGAGGGATTGTCGCTCTTGCGGGCGATCTTGTCTATCTCGTCGATGAACACGATGCCTCGCTCGGCGGCTTTCACGTCATAGTCGGCAACCTGAAGCAGCCGGGTGAGGATACTCTCGATGTCTTCGCCCACATAGCCTGCCTCGGTGAGCACTGTAGCGTCCACGATGGTGAAGGGCACTTTGAGCAACTTGGCGATGGTGCGTGCCAGAAGTGTCTTACCCGTACCGGTGCTGCCCACGATGATGATGTTGCTCTTCTCTATCTCTACCTCATCGGCCTTGTCCTCCTGCATGAGGCGCTTGTAGTGGTTATACACCGACACCGAGAGGTATCGCTTGGCATCGTCCTGACCTATGACGTATTGGTCGAGGAATGCCTTGATCTCTTGGGGCTTGGGCAGCTTCTTCAGGTCGAGGTCGCCAACCTTGCTGCCTTTCTTGCTATGCAGCATTGCTTCGCGGGCAATCTCGTAGGCCTGCTCGGCACACTCATTGCATATCATGCCGTTGATGCCCGAGATGAGTATACCCACCTCGGTCTCTGAACGTCCGCAGAAACTGCAGTGTTGTCTTGTCTTGTTGTTTGCCATTACTTTCTTACCAACACCTGATCAATCATTCCATACTCCTTGGCTTCTTGGGCAGTCATCCAGTAGTCGCGGTCGCTGTCGGCCCACACTTTGTCGAAGGGGGTGTGCGAGTGGTCGGCGATGATGGTGTAGAGCTCCTTCTTGAGCTTCTGGATCTCGCGGGCAGTGATCTCGATATCACTGGCCTGACCCTGCACGCCACCGAGGGGCTGGTGTATCATCACACGACTGTGGGTGAGTGCCGAGCGCTTGCCTTCAGCACCTGCCACGAGCAATACGGCAGCCATGCTGGCAGCCATACCGGTGCAGATGGTAGCTACGTCGCTGCTGATAAACTGCATGGTGTCGTAGATGCCGAGACCGGCATATACCGATCCGCCGGGCGAGTTGATGTAGATGGAAATGTCCTTGCCATTGTCTACCGAGTCGAGGTAGAGTAGCTGGGCCTGCAGGGTGTTGGCGGTGTAGTCGTCGATCTGCGTGCCGAGGAAGATGATGCGGTCCATCATCAGGCGTGAGAATACATCCATCTGTGTCACGTTGAGCTGACGCTCCTCGAGGATATAGGGGTTGAGGTACTGGCTCTGAGCCTTGAGTACATCGTCGAGCACCATACTGTTCATGCCAAGGTGCTTGGTGGCGTATTTCTTGAAATCGTTCATGTCTATAAATCCTGAATTGTGAATTCTAAAATTTAATTATCAATTCTCAATTATCGGTTATCAATTAAAAAAGACGGCTTGGCCTACGCCAAACCGTCTTTTCCTATGTTGTAACAAGTTTCGTAGGCGAAACGTTCTACCGTAGAGAATTATTCAAACATTTTGTTGAACTCCTCGAGGCTTACGCTCTTCTCGTCGAGCTTCACTTCCTGCTTCAAGGCAGCCGCGAGGCGCACTTCGATGGCGCGGTTCACGAGGTTCTCCATGTTCTCCTTCTTCTTCAATGTCTCTGCAGCGTAGTTGGCGAGCACGTCGTCGGGCACATTGGTCATGCCATACTGGGCAAACTGTGCGCGTACGCTCTCCTTGGCCTGCTCCACGAGGTCTTTCTCCTCAATCTTGATGCCGGCCTTCTCTACGAGCTGCTCCTTCACGAGGTGCCATGAGAGCTCC
>JAFXEF010000043.1 GCA_017520935.1 Bacteroidaceae bacterium
CTACGATGACCTCTACTCAAACAATGATTGGAACATCGCAAAAGATGAGGCAGCGGCAATTCTCGGTGCACAATTCAAACTCGGCAAGTATGTAAAAATAGCCCCTAATTTTAGAATGAGTATACCAAAAGCAGATGGTGCCAAGAATGGTTACTATGCCTATGTAAATTGCTACTTCGGATTCTAAAAACAATATAAACATTTAATAATTACATAATTATGAAAAAGATTTTTAAGTCAGTAATGGCATTGACTATTGCTCTTGCAATGGTTGCTTGTGGCGGTAATGCAAACAATGGAGGTCGTGAGCCACAGGAACTTTCGGGTGCTGGTGCAACATTCCCACTCCCTTACTATAATGTGGTTTTCGAGCAGTTTGGTCAGGTAAATGGCGACCAGGTGGCTTATGGTGGTATCGGCTCTGGTGGCGGTGTTCGCAACTTGCGTGATAAGATTGTTGATTTCGCTGGTAGCGATGCCTTCCTTTCGGATAAGGAGATGGCAGAGATGGCTCCCGTGGTGCATATCCCTACTTGCATGGGGGCAGTAGTGTTGGCTTACAACCTTGAAGGTGTTAAGGAACTCAAACTATCGGGTGAGATTATCGCAGACATCTTTGCGGGCAATATCAAGATGTGGAACGACGAGCGTCTTGCTGCTCTCAATCCCGATGTAAAACTTCCTGCGGAGGCTATTATCCCTGTGTTCCGCTCGGATGGCTCGGGTACAACCTTCGTCTTTACCGACTATCTTACCAAGGTTAACCCAATGTGGAAAGAGAAGTTTGGTGCTGGCAAATCGGTAAACTTCCCTTCGGGTCAGGCAGCAAAGGGTAATCCCGGCGTTGCAGGAGTGATTAAGCAGACAAAGAATACGATAGGCTACGTAGGCTCGGAGTATGCCTTTGCGCAGAAGATTCCATTCGCTCGCATCAAGAATGCAAGAGGGGAGTTTGTATTGCCTTCATCAGCCACCATTTCGGCAGCAGCTTCGGGTGTAATTCCTGCCGATACTCGTTGTTCAATCACCAATGCCGATGTAGCTGGTGCATACCCTATCTCGACCTTCACTTGGATGATTATCTACAAGGAGCAGAACTATTCTGACCGTTCGAAGAAACAAGCCGCGGCTACCCTCGCCCTCTTGCAGTATATTCTCTCTGATGAGGCACAGCACATCACTTCGGAGGTACACTATGCTCCGCTTCCTGCAAAGGCAAAGGAGTTGAGTATGACAAACTTGAAGACCGTTACTTATGACGGTGTGGCAATATTGCAATAACAGATAGCTATGAACGATAAACTATATAAGATCCTATTGTTCGCAGCTGCATTGATAATGCCGATAGTGTGCGGAGGCGTAGTTTACGCCCTCGTCACTGACGCATACGAGGCGTTCGAACACTTCGGATTCTTTAAGTTCCTAACCTCGTCGGAGTGGAGTTATACCGAGGGCGCAGAGCAGTATGGAGCGTTGCCCTTCATTACGGGTACGCTGATGACTACACTCCTCGCTCTTATCTTTTGTATCCCCTTTTCACTCCCCGTTGCATTGTTTGTGGGCGAGTATTTCAAAGGGACAAAGGTAGCTGCTGTGTTGAGTACCGTGACCGACCTATTGGCGGGTATCCCTTCAATCATTTATGGTCTGTGGGGTTTCTACACCTTGCGTCCAATCATTATGGCTCTCAATATCTCGCCGCAAGGCTCTGGCGTACTAACCGCCTCGCTTGTTTTGGCGATAATGATTATCCCCTATGCAGCATCACTCAGTGCCGAGTTTATCAAGATGGTGCCCAACGATTTGAAGGAGGGCGCATATAGCCTTGGCGCAACACGTGCCGAGGTTATCCGCAAGGTGGTATTTCCCGTTGCAGGCTCGGGTATCTTTTCATCGTATGTGTTGGCTATTGGTCGTGCTTTGGGCGAGACAATGACCGTAACGATGCTTATCGGCAATACGAACAACATCCCCAACTCGATCACTTCGACAGGTAACTCAATGGCATCAATTATCGCCAACCAATTCGGTGAGGCGGATGATTTACGACTCTCTTCGCTAATTGCCATCGGTCTGATACTATTCCTCATCACGGCATTTATCAATATGATAGGTAAAATAATGATTAAACGCGCAAGAATTGTGTAATATGAATAGATTAAGACTAAAAAATCGTTTAGTAAAGGATAAGCTTTTGCTATGGAGCGTATGCTTTCTTGCTGCCCTCACAGCTGTGCCACTGCTTGCTATTTTGGGCGAGGTGCTGTTGCGTGGTTATGACCAGCTGTCGTGGTCGTTCTTCACCGAGCCTACGCCAACAGCTTATAAGGCAATGATGGCTATTGAGGCGGGCGAGCCAATTCCTGGTGGTATTGCTAATGGTATTATTGGTACGATGATAATGCTCGCTATGGCTGCTGTTGTGGCTGTTCCAATAGGCATCCTTTGCGGTGCATATTTGGCAGAGAATCCTAAAAAAAGATTTGCGCAGACGGTGAGCTATCTTACTGACTTGCTGCAAGGAACACCATCGGTAATTATCGGTATTGTGGTCTATATCTGGGTGGTCGTTCCGATGAAGGGCTACTCGGCAATCGCTGGTAGCGTGGCACTCTTTATTATGATGCTACCGCTTATCATCCGTTCCACGGAAGAAACATTGAAGATTCTGCCTGCCTCACTCAAGGAGGCCGGTCTGGCTCTTGGCGGTAACCGAGCCCGTGTGATGCTGAAAGTACAGCTCCCTGCCGCTTTTGGAGGTATCTTTACGGGTGTGCTGCTGGCTATCTCGCGTGTAATCGGCGAGACGGCTCCGCTGATGTTTACCGCCCTCGGTTGCTCGTTCATCCGCTTTGCGGTCGATAAGCCAATTTCGGCAGTCCCACTGCTTATATGGGAGTTCTTCAACGACCCCAATCTTCAGGAGCTGATTTGGGGAGCATCACTCTTCTTGTTATTATTTGTTCTTACATTGAATCTTACAGCTAAATATCTTGCAAAAAGATGGAATCAGTAACACCTATACTTGAATTTAATAAGACTTGCGTGTCGTACACCAAGCAGACGATGGCAGTAAAATATGTATCGGCAGCCATCGACAGAAATACAATAACCGCCATTATGGGACCTTCGGGATGCGGTAAATCGACACTCCTGCGTGCCGTAAACCTTATGCACAACCTCTACCCCAATATCCGTGTCGATGGCGAGATACTGTTCAATGGCGAAAATATCCTATCTATGGAGCCTATTGATGTGCGCCGCCGTGTGGGTATGGTCTTCCAGCGTCCTGCACCATTTCCGACAATGAGCATTTACGATAATGTACTCTCGGGCTATGCGCTTAATGGTATCCGCCTATCGAAGACCGAGAAAGATGAAACGGTGGAACGCTGCCTACGAAGTGTTGCATTGTGGGATGAGGTTAAGGATGTGCTGAACAAGAAGGGAACATTCCTCTCGGGTGGTCAGCAACAACGTCTGTGCATTGCCCGCGCCTTAGCTATGAAACCCGACATATTGCTTATGGACGAGCCTACCTCGGCCCTCGATCCGATAGCTACGGCACATATCGAGGAGCTGATGCAGGAGCTTCAGAAGGAGGTAACCATCCTTATCGTTACCCATAATATGGGACAGGCGATGCGCATATCATCAAAGTCGATGTTTATGTACCTGGGCGAATTGGTTGAGTATGGCGACACCGCCACAATGTTCTCCAATCCATCAGACGAGCGCACCAAAGCCTACCTTACAGGTAAGATGGGTTAATAATGTTCTGACAATAGTACAAGTTTAGTTTACACCATTGGCTATATACTCAAAACGGACTAAACTTATTTGTGCATTGACAGCATAAAATATGCTGGCGAATCAGCGTTTTGTTTACACACAGTTATTTTAGACCTACCTAACTTCTCCGTTCCATCCGCGAGTGTAAGCATCTCCAGATGCGATAAGCGGTCTCTGCTTGCTGGGATTTGAAATCCCCATATTGAAAAACGGGGGATGAAAGGACATCCCCCATGACGAAAAAAATTCATCTGTGTGAAGTATACCGGGAATCGACAGGTCAGAATCTTAAGAGCCGATTCTTAATCCAATCCCTCAATCTGTCCGTTCACGATATCAATATGCAGGGCGGCGGGCTCTTTGGGGAGTCCGGGCATACGCATGATGTCACCGGCAATGACTACGAGCATCTCGGCACCGGCGTTGATGACGATGTCCTGCACGGTGAATCCGAATCCTTCGGGGGCACCATACTTCTTGGCATCGGTAGAGAAAGAGTACTGGGTCTTGGCAATACAGATGGGGAAGTGGGTGTAGCCCAGTTCGGCAATCATGGCCAGTTTCTTCTTGGCCGCAGCACTCAAGGTCACCGAGGCAGCACCATAAAGGTTCTTGGCTACCTTGCCAATCTTCTCCTCCACGCTATCCTCATCGGCGTAGGCAAACTTCAGCTCCGTAGAGGGCTTCTCACTGATGGTATCTACCACGAGCTGAGCCAGCTTGACAGCGCCCTCGCCACCGAGAGCGTAGGCATCGTTGACCTCACAGCCCACACCGAGCTCGGCACAGTGCTGGCGCACGTAGTTGATTTCCTCTTCGGTATCACCACTGTAGCGATTGAAGGCTACCACGACGGACTGCCCGAACGACTGCAGGTTGCGCAGGTGCTTGTCGAGGTTCACCAAACCCGCCTTAAGAGCTTCGAGGTTGGGTTCCGACACCTGATCCTGAGGCACACCGCCATGCATCTTGAGTGCGCGGGCGGTAGCTACGAGCACGGTAAGCTTGGGGGTGAGTCCTGCCTTGCGGCACTTGATGTCGTAGAATTTCTCGGCACCGAGGTCGGCACCGAAGCCTGCCTCGGTGATGACATAGTCGGCATAGGTCATGGCAAGCTTGGTGGCCAGCACGGAGTTGCAGCCGTGGGCGATATTGGCAAACGGACCGCCATGCACAAGGGCGGGAGTATTCTCTGTGGTCTGCACGAGGTTGGGCGAGAGGGCATCCTTGAGCAGTACGGTGATGGCACCTGCCACGCCGAGGTCCTTGACAGTGAAGGGCTTGCCCTCGTAGGTGAAGCCGAGCAGGATATTCTCGATACGCCGGCGCAGGTCATCTTCATCCTTGGCCAGACAGAGGATAGCCATAATCTCCGAGGCGGGAGTGATGTCGAAGCCAGCCTCCTGGGCGAAGCCGTTGGTCTTGGGACCAAGTCCTGTAACGATATAGCGCAATGAGCGGTCGTTGACATCGAGCACACGACGCCACAGCACCTCCTTGAGGCCGATGCCCTTGTCGCGGTTCTGATACATGTAGTTATCGAGCAGCGCGGCAATCATGTTGTTGGCCGAGGTGATGGCGTGGAAGTCACCCGTGAAGTGCAAGTTAATCTTGTCCATGGGCAACACCTGGGTGTAACCGCCACCGGCAGCACCGCCCTTCATGCCGAAGCAGGGACCCAGCGAAGGCTCGCGCAGGGCAACGATGACCTTCTTGCCTATCTTGTTGAGGCCGAGTGTGAGGCCGATAGATACGGTGGTCTTGCCTATGCCCGCCTTGGTGGGTGTGATGGCAGTGACCAGGATGAGGTTGCTCTGTTTCACCTTGGCATCATCAATGAGGTGCTCGTCGACCTTTGCCATATAGTGGCCGTAGGGGTTTGTACTCTCGGTAGGGATGCCTGCCTGTGCGGCAATCTCGCCGATGGGGAGCAACGGGGTGTTGCGTGCGATTTCAATGTCTGTCTTCATTGTTTATATGTTTTTGTGGAGGTATAGGAGTTCAAGCTGAACTCCTATATTATCATTTTATTCTCAATTTCAAGGTCTTCACGTTGCCTTCCGAGTCACTCACAGCAGCGAAATATGTACCTTCAACAACTGTCGATAGGTTGATGTTCGCACGGCCCTCTGTCAGTTCGACAGTCACTCTCAGGCACTGTCGTCCGGCAGGTGTGTAGAGCACTACGGTAGCTGTAGCGGCACTTGGGCTGTCGATGTAGAGCGTATTGTTGGCAAAGAGAAGTTGCAATCCATCGGCAACTACGCCTTCTATACCCTCTCCGTCATCAGGTACCTCAGGTTGATCAGGTTCATCCGGCTGGTCTGGTTCATCCGGTTGATCAGGTTCATCCGGTTGGTCAGGCTGGTCAGGTTCATCCGGTTGATCTGGCTGGTCAGGTTCATCCGGTTGGTCTGGCTGGTCAGGTTCATCCGGTTGGTCAGGCTGGTCAGGTTCATCCGGTTGGTCAGGTTCTTCAGGTTGACCAGGCAGCTCAGGTATCTCAGGCTGCTCCAGCCAGGCAGCATAGCTGTTGATGATATTCGTCTCGGCTATAGTGGGCGTAGCCATCACATACACATCGCTGCTGCCGTCGGGATAGAGTCCTACCGATTCGATACCGAGGTGGGGCTCATAGTAGAGTACATCTCTCCACGTACAGTCAGCGTCGGTGAGGGTGACGTACCCACCCTCTGCTGCAAGCTTGAAGGGAGCGTGCAGCTGGGTGAAGGTCATCAGCTTGTCGGGCCAGATGACGAGGTAGCCGTACGGCTCGATAACCGTGCTGACACCGCTGCCCTCAATCATATACTTTGTAGGCTCGTCTAAATTGTCGCTCAAGTACATACCTGCTACGTCGATGGGCTTGTCGGTAGTGTTGTATAGTTCTATCCAGTCGTTCTTCTTGTAGTACTCATTGATGTAGATGCTGTTGTCGGCACTGAGCTCGTTGATACGCACGGGGCGGCTGTCCTCCTCGGCCGTGAGCGGTTCGTAGACGGCTATCAGCGTGGCATTGCCCGTGGGGGTATATTCGGGTTCCTCGCTCACGATGTTGCCCGTGACATCCGTGGTGGCGTGCTGCAACTCGCAGTCAAAGTAGATATCCGATGAGCTTCCGCTGTTGTTGTGCACCTCAACGGCGATGGTGTTGGTACCTTTCTTGAACAGCTCGGCGGGGAGTGTCAATGTGCCGCTGTCGGGGTTTCCGGTGGCGTGGCTCGATGCGTAGGTACCATAGCTGACGGTGCCATTAGGCATGAGGTAGCGGGCTGCCTCCTTTCCGTTGACGTATACGACCATGCCATCGTCTACGGTGTAGTTCATCACAAACCTGTCGGCTGTGCCGGGAGCATCGGTGAGCTTGAAGGTGGTGCGGAAGTAGTAGGTGGGACGCTTGTTGCTGCCGTCGGTGCCGTAGTCAAGCGTGGTGTTGTAGACATTGTTATTGCTGGCATAACCAAGCGGAGCCTTGCCACTGCCCCATGAGGTGGTGGAGTAGCTGGAGGCTGTCCAGCTCTTGCCGTCGAGCGAACCCTGGTCGTAGTAGTTCCATGTGCTGTTCTTGGCGATGAGTGTGCTCTGCACGGCACTGTTCTCTGAACTCCAGCCCACGAAGCGGTAGCCTGCCTTGGGTTCAGCCTTCAGGGTGACAGGGGCAAACAGGGTGCCGCTGAATCTGCCGGTAGGCACTTCCATGTCGTTAACTCTGAGTGCCGCCCCCTCCACGTTAGCCGAGAGGGTTATCTCCCGCTTCATGTCGGTGCTGAGCCCCATGCGCCAGTAGTCGATGAGCGCCCGTATCATAGGAGCCTGGCGACCTCTCAGCGCACTCTTCAGCTGGTTGGCCGTGCCGTAGGGCGACTTGCCGTCGTAGGCCAGCATGGGAGCGATGCGGGCTGCCATCTCGTCGATGATGGCATTGCAGCGCCCGGGCTCGAACACGCTGCCTGCCACGAGGCAGTAGGTATCGATGAACTGCTTGCGGAACGAGTCGTTCGAGAGCATATTGAGGAAGATGGTCACCAACTCAATCTCCTCGGTGAGACGGCCTCCGCCAAGGTCAAAGATGGGGTCAAAGGTGTAGGTCTGCTTGCCCTCGAAGGTGTAGAAGGGGCTGGTGGTGGCGAGGGTACCGTCGAGGTCGAACATCACGAAACGGAACCTGCCGCCTTCGGTGCGTGGGCGGAAGCCCTTGATGTTGTTCTGCGGCCAGTCGTTACCACCGAGGTAAAACTCCACGGCCATGTAGTTGATATACTCGTCAATGTCCACAAGGCTGCGTATCTCCTCGTAAGTAGCCTCATCGGCGGCATTGGCCGAGAGGGCATACCACTCGAGGAAAGCCTCGCGGTCGCCCTCCATCTGCACGTAGCCAGAGTCAGGGCTCATCTCAAACTGGTCCATCTCGTCGGTGTCGATGCCCCAGTTGGCGTATGCAAAGTGCTTGTTGTTGGGTTCGCGCATGTTGAGCATGCTCACATACCTGCCGTTGATGAAGTGCACGACAGGCTGGGTTGATTGTCCGTCGACATCCAGGCCCGAGCGGTGCACGATTTCCTGCAGGGCAGGATCCTTGATACGGCAGTCTATGTCATTGCCGCCGTTGCGTATCTGCAGCGTCTTGTGCTTGAGGTAGGGTTTGTCGGCAAAGAAGGGGTAGTCAATGGAGTTGTTGCCCTCATAGATCTTAGTAGCCTTGAGCTTGAAGGAGTGAGGTGTCCAGGCACGGCTCCATCCGCCACACATGGCGAAGTCCACCTCCTGGTTCACCACCATACCACCGTCGGGGGTGATGTACTCGAAGTTGACAGGGCGGTCCCAGTCCATATTCCAGTTACAGGGCATGCTCTGTCCGTTACCCGTGCGCCCGTTCACACCCTGCACATACACGCCGAGGCTATCATCGTAGAGGTTCACGGGGTCGGTCACCACAGAGATGATGGGCAGCGTGTATTCGCGGTCCTTGTACAGGAACGAGCGTGTCACCACCTGACTGGGCAGCTTACCCTCCTGGAAAAGACAGAAGCGGTAGATAGCGGTATTGCTCACCGAGAACTTGCCATCGGCACTGGTGGCACCGTTGGTGAGTGTGGGTGTGGTGCCGTCAGTGGTGTAGCGGAGCGTGGCTCCCTTGGGGATGGACACGTTGAAGGTAAAGGGAGCGGTGAAGAGCATCGCATCAGTATCAACGACAGGTGCTTCGAGGCGCTCGGTAGCGAAAGTGCTTGTAGCATTGCTCTTGCCGGGGGTAGGCTCGGCTGTGCGCCCCCATTCGCCCGTGCCATCCGTAGTGCGTGCATACGAGGTGCGGGGAACAGCCATAGGATACTCCTGACTGACGATGAGGTTCCCCTCGGCATCGCTCAGGTACACGGCACCACCGTCATAGTCGAGCTTGAAGTTCACCTGCGAAGGGGCATAGGTGTAGTGATGATGGTCGAACCACAGGACCTTGTATCCACCCGCAGGCAGCGTGCCACAAAGGCCCAGGTTGAACTTCTTCAGGTTGGTAGCATCGTCGCTCATGTAGAAGTAATTGAGATTGAGCGGCAGGTCGGTCGCATTGTATAGCTCCACCCATCCTCCATAGTTGAACGAGGGATCCACGAACATGTCAATGTTGGCAGCCTGTATCTCGTTGATAAGGATCGAGCCCACAGTAACTTTGTTGTCCGCAACAGTGACCTGACATGTCGCTACACATCCGCTCTCGTCCGTAGCAGAGGCCGAGATGGTAGCCGTGCCACTCTGAAACGCCGTGACGGTACCCTGCTGGTCCACCTGCGCCACACGCGGATTGTCGGAGGTCCACACCACTCCCTGATAGGTTGCATTGTCGGGATGCACGGTAGCGGTCAGTGTAACACTTTCGTTGCAATTCATCTTGAGCGTCTCCTGGGAAAGCGTAATGGAGGTCACCGGAATCAAGGTACCGTAGTACTCCAGCTTGAAATTGTCCATCATGCACCAGTTTCCATTCTGATTGCTCTCACAGACGAGTCCGAAGGTGAGTGTGCCGTCGGTGACATCCACGATGACACTGTTGTTATACATTCCTTGCGAGAAGCAGTATGCACCCGCCGTCATGTCGTCGGGATGGAAGTGCTGTTGGCCGTCCACATAGTCCTGCACAAAATACCTTCCCTGTCCCTGTGAGGTAAGCCCCTCGGCATAGATGCTCACCAACTGTTGTCGCTGGGCATTGCCATACAGGTAGCCTGTGATGTTCTCTGTACCATTCAGGTAATCCCAGAATCCGGGTTCATTGTTGGTGGTACGGTAATAGGCCTGCACCGACAGGCGATACTTGCCGTTGGGCACGTACACCGTCTGGTATATGTCGAAGCGTCCGTTCCAGAACTCCATAGCCTCATTGCCCGTGACCTGACTCCCGGCATTGCTGTTTATGCTCCATCCCGTCTTGCTGTTGTTGTCAAATCCGGGGTTGACGATGTAGGCATTCGTGACATCGATCCACGAGCCTTGCAGTTCGCTGACAGTCACAGCACACTGTGCCTGCACGCTACTGCCGTCGGCCAGTTTCACTACGATGAAGGCATTGCCCTCGCTGTGTGCCCTGATGTTGCCGTTCTGGTCCACCGTGACTACCTCCTCATCGGTGGAGAGCCACATTAGCCCCGGGCACAGAGCCTCTTCTGGATAGGTCGTTGCCGTGATTGCCGCATTCTCCCCCACGTTGAGGTTGATCGTAGAGTGCGAAAGGACAATCTTCTCGACCGGCACAAGACTGCCCTGGTACTCCAGCTTGAAGTTGTCGAACATACACCAGTTTTCGGGTGTATACTCCTCACAGATGAGTCCGAAGGTGAGTGTGCCGTCGGTGACCTCCACCGTCAGGGAGTTATTGTAGACGCCCTGTTCGAAACAGAAGGCACCCGTCCGCATATTGACAGGCACATAGCGCACCGAGCCGTCAATTATCACCATATCGCAGTTACCTATGCCGTCGTATTCCGCTCCCTCGTCGTTCCTTTTCACGATGGGCTGGTATACCTCATTGGCATAGAGGTAGGCATCTTCGCTGCCCGCAGTATTATAGAAAGCCTGTGCCGAGAGGCGGTACTTGCCGTTGGGCACATGGATGGTCTGGCTGAGGTTAAAGTGTCCGTTCCAGAACTCCATAGCTCCGTAGTTTCTGTTTATTCCCTCAGCGTTGCTGACGACATCCCACCCATTGGAGGAGTTGCCATCGAAACGGGGACTCTCCACACAGAAGTCGGTGATATCGGTCCACGTGTTCAATTCCAACCCGTCGCTGGGCCATTTCTGTACCAGGCGCTCTGCCTCCTCGGCAGTAATGGCAATGGTGGTACCGTGGCGTGGGGTGAAGATGCTGGTATTGGCCGAGTTGCACACCTTGGTGAAGTTGTTCAGGTCGGTACTGGTGCAGTACTCATACATGCCGCTGGTGTAGCAGTCGTACATCAGCACCCATGTGTCAGAGTCGATAAGCTTGAACACACCCGAGCCCTCCACCGCCACGGAGGTTTGCTGCAGGTACTTGTACCCGGGTGTCCACTTGCCGCGTAAGGTCCTGGCCGTAGCTTTCTGTATGCCGTTGCCCTGTCCCTCGGTCTTGAAGAACATGTGATACTGCCCGTTGTGCCATACGATGTCGGCATCGATGGTGTTGTTGCCTCCATGGTTGTAGAGCACCTGCGGCTCGGTCAGGTCGGTAAAGTCCTCGTTGGCATACGAGTAGTAGGTGATATAGTTCTTGCCGCTCTCGCCGATGGCATAGTATACCATATACTTACCCTCCTCGGGGTCGTAGATAGTCTGCGGTGCCCATACCTGTGTGAGGGCATCGCGGTCGAAGCGCTCAGGCCACCGGGAGGGGAAGTCGATAGCCGTGTGAGTCCAGTTGACCATATCCGCAGAACGGAGCAGCACCATGCCGTCGTTGGAGCTCCAGCCCTGCGATGAGCGCATGTCGGTCACTACCATATAGAAGTATCCGTCTTCGCCACGCAGGATATGGGGGTCGCGCACTGCATGTTTCAGCGAGATGTCTGCCGAGTTGATAATGGGACTGCCGTTGTTGAGCGGCGTGTAGTTGTACCCGTCGGTGCTGAGGGCAAAGCATATCTGCTCCTGCCACTGTGCGTTGCCGTTGAAGTAGGCAAAGAGGTAGTACTCCATCTGCTGCTTCCGGGCGATGTATATGTCCCATGTCTTCGTCCGGCTCGCCGTGCCCTTGCTCACCTTTGCCGTGAGCTGCACATGCTGCTTGCCGCCGGCCGACTGTTTCAGCAGCTCGCCCTCATGGCTCAGGTATTCGGGCATGCTCGATGTCCACGCGATGGTGCTTCCCTCATGCCCTGTAGTCGGCAGGTAGAGGTTGGCCATCAGGTTGTCGAGATGTCCTTTAATGTCTATGGCATTGATATCGGCCTCCACACTGGCGCTGTCGTCCTTCGCGGCAGGCACGGTCACCGTGAATGTCTTCTGCTTGCTGATGCCCCCCTTGCTGAATGTGGCCGTAAGTATCACCGTGGCATCGCCGTTACCGTATGCCGGACGGTTTACCACTCCCGTGCTGCTTACCACGCTCTCATCCGACGAGCTCCATGTCACGGTGATGCCGTTGCTGTTGGGGGTGGGCAGGCTGATGTCGTTGTACAGCACAGTCTCCTCCAGCGTCACGCTCTCCATGAGTGCATCGATCTGTGCCATGTACAGCTCGCCGTTCAGCGCGGCCGTGTTCTGCGTCAGCTCCGCTACGGTAGCATCGCTGACCGCACCGTCATATATGCGGAAGTCATTGTACTGGGCATCCTTCAGGTAGACGTCGCCCACATAGCAGGGACGTCCCAGGAAGTTGTAGGGTGTGGCACCCAACTGGCTGGGGTTGATGGGTATCGTGTTTGTAGCCACCTCTACACCGTCGAGAAACAGCTCGCCAACGTTACCCGTCTGGCGGTAGGTGAGCGTGTGCCATGCACCGGTAGGGAACCGGTAGTTGGCAATCACGTTCTCCTCGGCCTTATAGTTGGTCAGGCAGATGGTATAGCGTGTCTCGTTGGCCCCGAAGAAGATGCAGCCATTGGCATCCCCGGCAATGTTGGTCGAGTTGGCAAAGGTGTAGATGAAGTTACCGTTGGCACCTAATGCGGTGGTGCCGGGAACATATACATTGGTCGAGATGGTGAAGTCGTTCAGGGTAGCAATGACTTCACCTACCGAGGCACCCATATCGAAATAGCCGTCATTGGGTCCCAGGGCAAGCACGGGAAGTCCTGCAGCTGTAGTAAGCGAAGCACCGCCTCGTAACGTCCCGGTATAACCTCCTACAGCACTGTTGAGTGAAGAGAATGTAAAGTGAACCTTGAGTTCTGCCTGCTCAGTTGCTTGTGCATAAGAGAGTGCACATATCCAAGCCACGAGAAGCATTGAAAAGAGTTTTTTCATAGGGTATCTTTCTGATGTTTTATTTGAAATGACAAATTTAGTGCAAATTTTCGACTTAGCGAAGACAATGCGTTACTAAATTTAATCCAACGATAAAGGCTGAGGCGTTCGCCGATAATTCTTCCAGACCCACACGAGATGTTCTATATTCCAAGACTGGCAATATTCATTCCAAGACTGGCAATATTCATTCCAAGTCTTGGAATATATCTTTTATCGAGGTACAAAATTTTGCTTCCTCACGGCAAGTGTCTTTTTTCATCAAGGAAGACCCCTAAGAAATTTGCACAGCTCAGCCAAAACCTCTATCTTTACAAGTTGAAAAAACAGGCACCACAAAGGAAGCCATAAAAAACGAACGATGAAAGCAGCCCGTCTATTTTTCCTATTGGCCCTACCTATATATCTATATGGGCAAGAAGCGCCAGCAGCAAGCGATGACGGCAACCGGCCCGAGTCCGTAGCCCAGCCTGCATCCGGCCAACGCCTGACGCTGCTCTTCGTAGGCGACCTCATGCAGCACCAGGCACAGATCGATGCTGCCCGCCAGCCCGACGGCACCTACGACTACGACCACTGCTTCTCCTTAGTGAAGGACGACATCGGCCGTGCCGACCTCGCCATCGGCAACCTCGAGGTCACCCTCGGCGGCAAGCCCTACCGTGGTTACCCGCAGTTCAGCGCCCCCGACGAGTACCTCTACGCCCTGAAGGATGCCGGTTTCGACATCCTCGGTACGGCCAACAACCACAGTCTCGACCGCCGCCAGCGCGGTCTCGAGCGCACCCTCAGGCTGGCCGACAGCATCGGCCTCGCCACCCTCGGCACCTACCGCGACAGCACCGACCGCCGCCAGCGCTACCCCCTCATGGTAGAGAAGAACGGGCTGCGCATTGCCCTGCTATGCGCCACCTACGGCACCAACGGCATTGCCACCACCCCACCCAACATCGTCAACAGCCTTGACCGCATGCAGCTCAGCACCGACATACGCCGAACCCGTGCCCTATGCCCCGATGCCATCATAGCCTTCGTGCACTGGGGCAACGAGTACCAGCAACACCCCAACAGCGAACAACGCAGCCTCGCCCGCTGGCTCATCGGCGAGGGTGTAGACCACATCATCGGCAGCCACCCCCACATGATACAGCCCATCGAGCTCCTCCCCTCCACCGAGCACCCCACCCACCACGCCATCGTATATTCGTTAGGCAACTACGTATCCAACATGAGCATCCCCCACAGCGATGTGGGACTCACCGTACAGCTCACCCTCGAGAAGATAGCCGGCACTACCCGCCTCAGCGCCCTTGACTACGGCCTCGTATGGACCGAGCGTGCTCCCCTGAGCCGTCAGGGCGATTTCCGCATCATCCCTGCCGACACCCTCCCCCCCGACCTCACACCCGATGCCTGCCAGCGCATGCGCCAGGCCATCGCCGCAGAGGCCGATTTTCTTGTCGAGCACAACAAAATGGAGGATTACGAGTAATTTTTTGCCGAAATCCTTTGCATATTCAGAAAATAGCAGTACCTTTGCACCGCTTTCAAGGAAGCAAGCGAGTATCGGCTGCACTCGCAGAGCATTGTAAGCAAGCTTACATGCGCTCGTTGGCACGAAACTTGCACCGCTTTCACAAGGAAGCGTCTAACATGGTGACTATAGTTCAGTCGGTTAGAGCGTCAGATTGTGGTTCTGAATGTCGTGGGTTCGAATCCCACTAGTCACCCAAAGAGAGATCCTCGGTAATCATTGATTGCCGGGGATTCTTTGTTTCCTTCCATAATGATGCCACCAATAAAAAAACGTGAGTTCGATGCAAGAAACCATTAATTACAAACGTCCAACTTATTCCTCTGCTTATACCCAAGGCTGCCAGACTTCTCAAATAAACGGCAGGTTCTCATATGAATATTTCATCTCACACAGATCTCACGAAACGTGTTCGCCGCCCGAAGGGGCTAAAGGCAATCTCACAAAGGCACACGCGCTATCGCTTGTGTGCGCCTCCGGGATGTAAGCACTCGGCAATGCCGACAAGCTGCAAGCATTTCTTGCGATGCAGCCCTTTTCGTGAGATTTGTGAGATCTGTGTGAGGCCAAAAAGATTTGTGTGCGCAAACATTCAATCTATTAAACACCTCTCTTATACCGAATTCACGCAAAAAAATATATAGAAAAGTTTTCTCTTTCTTAACATAATCGTTACCTTTGCCCCACAATACACTGATTTTATCAACTGTAATTTAGGGATTATGCAGAGACGTTACTTCGTTTTATTTGCACTATGTGCATCCTTAATGGCATGGGCCAACCCCGTAGATGTGGGAACCGCAAGTGGGATTGCCCAGAAGTTTATCCAACAGAAAACTGAAGAGGCCTACAAAGCTCAAGGCCTGCATCGGACTCCTACAGATGCGGAAGTAGAGATGAAGCTCGTGTATGAGTCTGCAGAGGTTACCGGGAACACCTCTTCTGAGTACTATGTGTTCGCCCCTTCCGCATCCGAGGGTTTTGTCATTGTTGCCGGCGACGACAAGGTGGAGCCCATTGTGGGATATTCGCTTACCAACAACTTCTCAGCCGAGCAGATACCGCCTGCCCTTGAGAGCCTGCTGTCTTCGTATGCACAATATGTCGCTGCAGTCAGAGAGGGAGAGATTGAGGCCGTACCGCGGAAGGCAAGCGTGACGCCTGTATTCCCTTTCATTACTACAGCATGGAATCAGTTCTATCCATACAATTATTATTGCCCGGAAATAAATGGCGAACGAGCCGTGACCGGCTGTGTAGCCACAGCAACGGCACAGATCATGAACTATTACGAATGGCCAGAAGCCGGGCATGGAAGCTGCACGGCTACACTCAATGATGGTTATAACACGCCGGTAACCACCACCCTTGGTCAGGAGTATGACTGGGCCAACATGAGAGATGTCTACGGTGCTTCCTATTCAGAGGTGGAAGCCCAGGCAGTAGGGTTGCTGATGAGGGATGTAGGGTATGCCTGCAACCTGTCTTATGGTTCAGATGCTACGTCAGGATACACCACAGGGGCGCTGGCTGCTCTATTGAACCATTTTGATTACTCTCCAGGGATCCATATTGTACACAAGGATTACTATTCCGATGCGGCTTGGCAGGAAATGTTGCATGAGGAGCTTTCTGCGGGACACCCCATCTATTATGCCGGGCAGAGCGGCAATGGCGGGCATGCATTCGTGTGCTGTGGAATGGATCAATATGGTGGATATTACATCAACTGGGGCTGGGGAGGCTATAGTGACGGCTACTTCTACCTGCATGAATTGGGTGGATACAACTACGACCAAAATGCCATCATCGGCATTGAGCCGATAGGCAATGGGGAAAGCAGGGATGAATATGTAGGCATACCGCACATAGGCATGTTTGAGGTTAAGGCGCAAAACAGCTCTTTATCAGCTCCTTCGGCAACATGCTATATAAGGGTAAACAATATGACTGCTGAGTACATTTCGGGACGAGTAGGGTACGCTTTATTCGAAGATGGAACGATGGTATCATCTGAAGTCAAAAGAATCCAACCCGATTATATCATTTCCAATTTGCCACCGATGTACTATAATTATTGGAACTCCGCGCCAATACAACTTACTGATGTGGCAGGATTGTCACCAGGCGTAAGGGAGATACGTTTCTTCTGGCAACCAGAAGGAAGCAACGAATGGATTGACCCGTTGGGCGACCAGTGTATATACATGAAGACTACAAACAATGGGCATGGTTTCTTTACGGTACTGCCCGAAGAAGAGGTTCCCGAAATCCCTACAGCAGAAATTGAGCGGGGATTATACTATCTCAAGAATGTGGCTACAGGCAAGTTCCTTACAGCAGCCAATAATTGGGAAACCCGTGCTTCTATTGGCAAGCATGGAGTGGATGTGCTAATAGCACAGCAACCACATGGAAGCTACACCATAGATACACAAATCTTTGAAAATGAACAAAAGCATTATTTAGGTCTAGTGGATGGGAATCTGTTTATGGATACCCCCCTAACGGAGTGGACAATAGGCATATTGGAGAATGGCCATTATGTATTGTCCATGGATGGCGGCATCACCTTTATGGGCCACAGAGGAGAATCCACATTGTTCTGCAACATGACCGACCCTATGACTGACGAAGCTGTGCAGTGGCAACTGTTGCGCAAAGAGGATTTGGTGCAGGATCTCAACGGGGCAACGGACGACAAGCCTGTAGATGCCACATTCCTCATTTTAGGAGCAAACTTCGGACGCAACGATTCCCGCAACCTATGCTGGGAAGGAAGCCCCACGATAAATGGCCACAACGACAACTTCTGTGCCGAGAAATGGAATGCGGCCGCTTTTGATGTCCACCAGGTGGTTACGGGACTTCCCAATGGCCTATACGAACTTCGCGCACAAGGATTCTATCGTGAGGGAGCTGCAAACAACACCCCTGATATTGCAGCAGCAAACTATGCGGCCGGCAAGCCTGTACAAAATGCCCTACTGTATGCCAACGACGTATCCACACCGTTGATGTCCATTATGGCCGAAGCCCAAGAAGGAACCGCACCCAGCGAGCACTTCTATACTACATCAATGGGGTATGTGCCTCAGAGCCAACCGGGCGCTGCCACATTCTTCACAGACGGCCTGTATCGGCACAGCCTGCAGGTGAAGGTAAGTGACGGCACACTGCGTGTCGGGGTCAAGAAAGACGCAGCATCAACGTTTGACTGGACCTGCTTTGACAACTTCGAGCTATACTACTACGGAGCTGCTCCACCCGAAGAGGAAAAATATGAGGTGACATTCATTATCGACGGCGAGGTGGTGAAGAAGGAGTCTCTTGTGGCCGGCGCCACAATCACTCCGCCCGAGGCTCCTGCCAAGGAGGGATACACCTTTGCCGGCTGGGGCGACATACCGGCAACGATGCCTGCCAAAGACATGGTGTTTGTCGGCACATACACTGTCAATAAATATGAAGTCGTGTTTGTCATTGAAGGTGAAGTCGTGGCGAAGGACTCTGTGGCGTATGGAGCCTCCCTCACCATACCCGATGTGGACGAAAGAGAGGGATACTCTATCGTATGGCCTGAACTGCCGGCCACCATGCCTGCCAGAGACATCACAATTGAAGGCAAATATGTGGTCAACACCTACACCTTGGTGTATAAGGTAGATGGCGAGATATACAAGACTTACGACATTGAATACAATGCCGCCATCACAGCTGAGCCTGCCCCCGAAAAGGAGGGACACACGTTTAGCGGCTGGAGCGAGATACCCGAGACCATGCCCGCTGAGGATGTAGAGGTGAACGGTTCGTTCACCGTAAACACATACGAGGCCGTATTTATTATCGACGGCGAGGTGGTGAAGAAGGAGTCCATTGCTTATGGCACCACAATCACTCCGCCCGAGGCTCCGGTCAAGGAGGGACACACCTTTGCCTGGATCGATGATATACCCGAGACCATGCCCGCTAACGACATCACCATCGTCGGTACATATACTACGAACAAGTACCTGATAACCTTCATCATTGATGGTGAGGTTATCGTTTCTGACTCGCTCGAGTATGGCTCCACGATTGTCATTCCCGAGGCTCCCGAGAAGGAGGGACACACGTTTAGCGGCTGGGGAGAAGTGGCAGAGGTGATGCCTGCATACGACCTCACTTACGAAGGAGCATACACCGCAAACACCTACAAGGTTTACTACTATGTAGGTGATGAGTTGGTACACACAGAAGAGGTCGTTTATGGAGACAGCATACCGGAATATGTGTACAAGCCGGCAGAGGAGGGATACACCTTCCTTGGCTGGGTAGGCGAGTCCTACGAGACGATGCCTGCTCACGATGTAATCTATATCGCCAACATCGACAACAGCATAGGCCGGTTGGGCATTGACAACCCGCAATTGAACATCTACGACATTACAGGACGCAAGGTGACGACCTACGAGACCCTCAAGGGTGGCATCTATATCATCAATGGCCGCAAAGTAGTGATTGACGGGGTACGTGAATGACGATTGCACCAGCCATTACTGATGCCCAACGTCGGTCATTACTTATGATCATTTTTATCATTACTTATGCCTGACGTTGGGCATTACTTATGGCTAACTTTGATGTCTACCCAGTCATGGCAGATATGCCTATCTGAGCATTGGGATCTGTGACCCGAAATAACTGCAGAGGTTATTAACCCATGACCTTACAGCCACCGGACAGCATACACCAATGAGACATAGAGCGATTGCCTGTCAGCGCTTATCCTTTGGCTTCACGCAATATTCATTGAACACGATGCCGGCTACGATGAGTGCGAGGCCGATATAGGTGGTGGGGACGATGGGCTCACCTAAAATGGTGGATACGAAGAAGAGGGAAAGGAAGGGCGAAAGATAGCAGAGCTGATTGATGAGGGCAGGATTGGTGGTCTTGCGTATGGCCAAGCCAAAGCAGATGAAGGGGATACCCATCTCGAAAGCTCCCACATACATTCCCGAGAGGATACCAGGCAACGTATTCAGGTCTGCACCGACGACCAAAGCACCCAGCACCAAGTATACACTACCGAAAAGGAAACTCATGAAGCAAGCCACAGTAGCATCGGTCTTCTCCTTATTGCGATTGTTCACCATCCAATAGGTAGCCCAGAGGAGAGCACTCATCACGCCCAATGCCAATCCGACAGGCGGGATGCCAGCACCCGAAATCTGCTTGCCACCAGCAGAGATGATGATGAGTCCCCCCAAGGAGATGAGCATGCCTATATACTTCTTTGCAGGAATAGGCTGCTTGGTAAACACAGCCAAGAGCACCACAAGCAGCACGGGCCAGATATAGTTGACGGGCTGAGCTATCTGTGCGGGCAGTAGGTCATACGATTTAAAGAGAACCAGATAATAGGCTACAGGATTGAGCAGGCCGAGAAGAGCAAAATAGCCCCACATACGGGTTGAGAGAGCTCTCACCTCGTGCCATCGACGCTGCACAGTGAGTACAACGGCAAATATCAGGAGCGATGTGATGCTGGCCACAAGCAACATCTCGAAATGGGTAAGGTAGGTAAGCGCTACCTTGAATGCGGTGGCTACGGTAGACCAGCTGAGCACAGCAGCGATGGCCAGCGCAATGGCTTTATTGTTTTCTTTCATTTATAAGAATATTATAGATCACCTCCTATCACCTTCTTCTTTCCACCAACAAGGTACATGCCCCTGTCAAGTCCCTGCAAAGCCAGACGCACAGGCTGTGCCATGCGCAGGCGCACTCCTTGAAGCGAATACACATCGACGAGAACATCCTGCTGCGGTGTCTCTATGGCATCCTCCACATGGGTATTCTTCTTCAACAAACGAACATTGTCGATATACAGCAGCGTATTGTTGGCAGCACCTACACTGGCCGAAGTGGCAAAGCCAAGGCTGATCTCCACCTCACCCTGCTCAGTGAGAGTGAAGTCATAAGGGATAAGTTCCCATGATGCATTCTCCGAGGGATAGCGGTAATCCGTGGTTCCCGCATACTTGATACCAGTGTAAGAGGTATTGGTATTGCCCGAGGCCACCACACGGCTGCCATCGTTGCTCTGTTGGTTGGTACACTCGTAGCGCATGTCGATGAGCAGGCGGTAGTCACCGGCAGGAAGGGTCACCGACTGCACAATGCGGTTGATACCCGAGGTCCATGAGTTGAGCACCGTGAGGCAGCGCACGCCACAGCTGTCGTCCATCAGCGGACGGGCACACTGGGCTGCATAGTTGCCCACATTGGAGGGACTCACGCAATACATCGTGGTGCTATAGGGCATGGAGTACATGCGGGCATAGTTTGAGCCTCCGCTAAACGAAGCCTTGGCCGCCCATCCCACCACGGGGAGCACATTGGGGAATCTGGAATCTTTTGCTTTCACCGCGTTCACATAGCAAGGGTTATAGACCGTGCTGCCCAAGGTGACGTTGCCACTCGCATTACCATAGGTGGCATCGTCCTCAAAACTGGCATTGGTCAGCATTCCAGCGGTGATATCGGTATAACCCTCATTAAAATTTACGCTATCATCCTCGGGGAAGGATGCCTCCTCTACCTTAAGAGTAGTACCCTCGACGCTCACCCTGACAGTGCCGCTGAAGGTAAAGGCACCTGTAGCCACGGTATCGCCCGATACGATGCTCACCGTAACCTCGGCAGGTTGCTTGCCTGTGGTGGCAAGGTAGGCAGCGCATGAGTCGGCGGGGTCCTGCAGTGCGGTGAGTCCATCACCGTTGACAAACACACGCAACGTCTCGCTCACCGAGTGGTTGATCTCGGCAACGAACTCGGCGGCAGACTTGCTATCGGCGATAGAGGTCAGCGAGCCAAACACTGGAGCACCCAGCGGACAAGCCACCTCGGTAAGGGTACACTTGCGGTCGCTCACGAAGTTGGAGAGCAGGAGGTAATATGCTCCGTCGGGGTCGGGAGCGATGACACCGTTCCAACCCTCGGGCACGCGGTCGGTAAGCACCTGGAGCGCCTCGCTCATGGCCTGCGTAGTGGCAGCATCCACATTACTATAGTAGATGATATGGCGGCGGTCTACCACCTCACCTGCCCTGAAGCTGCGACTCTCTGCCGAGTAGGAGGGGTAGAGCTTGGCCGTATGGATGGAGTTATTGAGCGAGCGGTCGCCAAAGGCCATGCTACGGGCACTCTTCGAAACGATACCTAATTCATTGTCTACGTTGACCCACGGAGTTTGCCAGGTCGTGAGTGACGAACCATCGAGTTGCTGATGAGCAACACTGGATTCCCTTCCTTGGGAGGGGTTAGGGGAGGTCTCTCTATACATCGTACGCTTCTCCTTCATCATAGGATCCACGCTGATGGCCATCAGGCCACCCTGCTCGCGAGTGATGGTGCCACCGGCATTGCCACGTACATAGTCGAGGTAGATGACGGCATTGCCCGGTGTGGAATAGATGGCAAAGCGGTTGTTGAGGGTGGCATCGTTGGTGTTGAGCTCACCATTCATGGTGTAGCTGTTGCCGCGCAGGTCGTAAATGCCACTCACCACGGGTGTTGCATTGGTGCCCTTGCCGCTCACGGAATACCAACCGAGGAAGTTACCCGTGTTATTGGCACGATAGGGCACGATGATCTTGTTCTTGTCGGGACTGTTGGCTGCAATGTATCCCGTGTAGCTCTTCAGTCCGGTGCTCCAGGAGAAGCAGGTGAAGCGGTCATCCGTGGCGGCACGCACGATATTCTGTGTACCGAATATCTTGGCATCGGCATAGCGGGCATTGAAGTCGCTCCACACAGTGGCCGTGAGGTCGGCAGTGGAGAGTGTCTCGTGCATCAGCCAAGTCATCATCACGCGGTGAGCCTCCACACCCATACGGCGGGCACCCACATCGGCATTGAGCAGCCATGAGCCATCGGCAGTGGTCTGCTGACGCGCCTTGATATACTTATAGGCCATATTCTCAAGCATCAGCGCATTAGGGTCGCGCAAGAAGCAGGCCATCGTAGAGTACGAGGTGATCTGGTCAAAGAGGAAGAGGCTCCAGTCATTGCCGTTGGGCATGGCCAGTTCGCCATCGGCCAGGGCCAGCCAGTTGAGCACCTCGTCCATCACCTCCTGATTGTTGTGCATCAGGGCATTGGTCTTCCACTTCTCGGTACCTGTGGTGCCCAACTGAAACATCTTGAGCGCCAAGGCAGCCTCGCCCAATTCCTGCATCACCACGTTCTGGTAGCTGGTGTGAAAGAGATTATGGTTCTGCAAGGTATAGTCGTCGTAGAGGTTCTTTCCCTTATAGAGGTCGGCCACAGTGGTGTTGTCATAGTCGGGGTCTATCACGGTGCGGTCGGTAGCATCAGCATAGTGCGAATAGCTGTTGATGGCAAACTCGCGGAGGCGAGCAAACCACTTGGGTGCCAACTCGTCATCGGGGAAGAGTCCCAAGGCTGCTGCCAACACATCGGCCTCCCAACCGTTCTCCTCGGCCTTGGAGTCAGAGACATAGCCTGTGGGGATAGAGCGCTCCAGCTCGTAGTTACATTCGGCCTTGAGCAGCGCATAGATATATCCCTTCTGTGCCTCGGTGAGCCTGTCCCACTGGAAGTAAGCCGAGTAGGCTACCGACATGGCCCAGAGCGATGACTCCCACGTGTAGTCGTTCTTGCCCGTTGAGCCCCAGTAGTTGTTACCCTTGCACACCTTGAGGCGGTTGGCCTTGTGGGTAGAGTAGGCAAACACGAGCGACTGCATGGCCATATCCTCAATCTCTGTCCAGGTCACGCCCTCGGGCAGGGTCACCTTGTCCTTGCCATACTTCACTAAGAAGGCACATATCATCGACAGGTCGGCATTGGGACGCACACCACGCTCATCGTTGGCCATGGTGTTCTCACCACGGAAGCAGCCACACACCTCACCCAAACTGTTGGGTGCCGAGCAGGGCTGGAAGTCGTTCTTCATCCAGAGGCTGAAGTTGGCCAGCATCTGCAGGATATCGTCTTTCATCTCAGCCTCGGGAACAAAGTCATGGGTGATGACACCCTCGGTAGGACTTGCTATGTCGGTCTCGTCGGGTTGCTCAGGCTCCACATAGTCGTCAGAAAGCTCATACAGGCGTATATTGTCCATCATCACGCAGCTGCCGCCCGAAAGCCAGTCCACCTTGACGGCAATCTTCACATCACCTACCGAGGCTATCGAGAACACTACCTCGGTCGTCTTCCACGGAGCCGTAGCAAAGAAGCCCGCACTACCCTGCACGAAACTTTCTGTCACAGCCGCCTTACCTGCCGACAGGGTGAGCGATGACGTAGCACTATTGACATAGCCCGTACGATGACTCATGGCCAGGCGATAATTGCCGGCAGGGAGATTCTTGATAGTCTGGGCTACGGTAGTGGTGCCGGCTGACCATCCCATACGGAGATAATAGGCCGCCTCACCATCGGCGACCGTAGTCACCAATCCGAAGTCATTGTCGGCATAGCAGTCGGCCTTAACCAACAGCTGTGTCACTGCCGTGCCACTTACCGTCCATCCCGTAGGATTGGCCAGTGTCCATCCGCGCCGTCCATCGGCACTATTTGTCACTTCGGTAAGCCCCGCCACGGCATCAGCCTCAAACGATGGATTCTGCACATAGACTTGCGTAACGTCTCTCTCATCGGCAGCTACGGCACCTATTGCCGTGAATAGCGCTACCAAACACAGATAAATGTTTTTCATATATTCCAAAAACTTATAAGCTACATAATCCAAACAAGTCCACACCGGAACCGATGTGGACTTGTCAAGTGATCCCGGTGGGATTCAAACCCACGACCTTCAGAACCGGAATCTGACGCTCTATTCAGCTAAGCTACGGAACCATTTCGAGGTGCAAAGATATAAATTATTTGACAATTGACAATTGACAATTGACAATTATTGCAACAAGACCATGATTTTTGCGATATCACATGCCTCATCTGACAAAAATAAGCTATCTTTGCTGATTGTATAGCAAAAACGAAACAAAAAGATGAGTTACTTGATAAAGCCCGAAGGCTACAAGCCTGTTTTAGACCTTAAGCAGACAGAGTTGGCCATCAAACAGATAAAGGAATTCTTCCAGCAGAACCTCTCCACGGAGTTACGCCTAAGGCGTGTCACCGCGCCCCTCTTTGTATTGCAGGGACTGGGTATCAATGACGACCTCAACGGTGTAGAGCGTGCCGTGACATTCCCCATCAAGGACTTGAAGGATGCCCGCGCCGAGGTGGTGCACTCCCTTGCCAAATGGAAACGACTGACACTCGCCGAATATGGCATACCCCAAGGATATGGCATCTACACCGACATGAATGCCATACGCGCCGATGAGGAGCTGGGCAACCTGCACTCGCTCTACGTAGACCAGTGGGACTGGGAGCGTGTCATCGGCGAGGAGAACCGCAATGTGGAGTTCCTGAAGAGAATCGTGGAGCGCATCTACGCGGCCATGCTCCGCACCGAATACATGGTGTATGAGATGTACCCTGCACTGAAGCCCTCGCTGGCCGAGGAGATACACTTCATACACGCCGAGGAGCTGATGCAGCTGTACCCCACCCTTACACCTAAGGAACGCGAGCACGCCATAGCCAAGAAGTACGGTGCCGTATTCATCATCGGCATAGGCGGCAAGCTGAGCAATGGGGAGCCACACGACAACCGTGCCCCCGACTATGACGACTGGTCTACCCCGAACAGCGACGGTTACAATGGTCTGAACGGCGACATCATCGTATGGAACGAACTGTTAGGACGCTCCTTCGAACTATCATCGATGGGTATCCGCGTCAACAAGGAGGTGATGCAGGAGCAACTACGCCTCACAGGCAAGGAAGACCGCTCATCACTCTACTTCCATCAGCGCATTCTGAGCGACAGCCTGCCCCTCTGCATCGGTGGCGGTATAGGTCAGTCGCGCCTGTGTATGCTGTTCCTGAAGAAGGCCCATATCGGAGAGATCCAATCGAGCATCTGGCCGGAAGAGATGAGGACAGAGTGTAAGGCAACAGGAATACCACTGATTTGAGTTTTTTAGTTTGCAGACCGACATAGCATACAAACTCATAAACTAAACCATTATGGATGTACGCATAGAAGAGAGCTGGAAGCAGCGATTGGCAGGCGAGTTTGAAAAGGAGTATTTCGTGAAGCTCACCGAGTTTGTTCGTGCCGAGTATACGCGCACGACTATCTATCCGCCTGCACGGCTTATCTTCAATGCCTTCGACCACTGCCCCTTCAATGAGGTCAAGGTAGTCATCATCGGCCAAGACCCCTATCACGGTCCAGGACAGGCCCACGGACTCTGCTTCTCGGTAGCCGAGGGAGTACCCAATCCGCCATCACTGCAGAACATTTTCAAGGAGATACAGAGCGATCTGGGCAAACCGCTCCCCCCGAACGGAGACCTCACGCGCTGGGCCAATCAGGGCGTGCTACTACTCAATGCCACACTTACCGTACAGGCTCATCAAGCCGGCTCGCACCAACGCCGTGGCTGGGAGGAGTTTACCGATGCGGCCATACGCACCCTGGCCGAGGAGCGCGAGCACTTAGTATTCATTCTCTGGGGAGCCTACGCACAAAAGAAGGGTGCCTTCATAGATCGGAACAAGCACCTGGTACTCACTTCGGCACACCCCTCTCCCCTATCGGCCTACAACGGGTTCTTCGGCAACAGACATTTCAGCCGTGCCAATGAGTATCTCACGGCACATGGGGTTACGCCGATAGAATGGTAGAGTTTTGAGGGAAGAAGGAAAAGGGAAGAGGGGAACTTCTCTATGTACACCTGTCAGGACGACAAACTTTTCATTCTTAACTTTTAACTTTTCACTTTTAGTACCAATCCACATTACCTCCCGAACTACTGCGCTGGTCATACTTGAGGGCATCGGCCAGCATGCTGGAGTTGGCACGGATAGAGAAGTTGTATGAGGTATAGGGTTTGAGCACCACACCACACGACATACTGAAGCAGTGCATATCGCGAGAGATATTCATCGTCGTGGTAGTGAGTTCCTTATCATCGAAGTCCCAACCTGAAGAGAAGTTCATGTTCCACTTATTGGAAATCTTGATATTACCCGAGAAGTTCATATTCTGCGTCAGCTTATAGGGGTAGCGCATGTTCTTCTCGTTAATCTTTCCGGCCGTATTCTCACGCATACTCACGCCATACGACACGGAGAACGACCAGGGTATCTTGAAGGCCATATAGCCATCCTCATCGAGCTCCACTCCATCGCCGCCACCTTTATTGCTGCCTGCTCTGTCGCTGCTGCGCCCACCCTTGTTAGGAGCCGCATTGGCTCCCCCACCCTGTGCCGCACCAGCCTCCTCCTCAGAATCCTCCTCCGGATTGAGCAGTTTGTCTATCGTCTCCTTCCACTTCTTCCACGTACCGTTATTAAAGGTATAAGAGAAGTTCTGGCTCATGCCCTGGAAACGGCCGAAGCGCCCATACGACCACTCCGTGCGATCGCCCACGACTACACGTCCGTTCTCATTGAACTCGTATGCATAGGTTGCCCATACGGAGTTCAGGCTGAAGGTATAGTTCTTTGTCAGCTTCAAGCGGATACGGGTCGACAGGTTACTCCACGGCTTACTCTTAGCCGCCATATTATAGGAGATGCTGGCACCGAGTTCATCGATAATGCTAATCTTACGCACACCTGTAGAGTCGCGGTCGGTCTTGACCTTCATCTCCACATTGTTCGACACATCCATATTGATGCTTCCCGAGCGCCCCTTACCCGGCACGCCATATAGCGAGCCCGCATAGGGCGAGTAGTCTACGGTGCGCACCTCGCCCTGCGCATCGGTATAGGTATACGACTTATAGTAGCCATACTTGGAGTCACCGAAGTCGGGCGTAAGGCTATAGCTCACCGAGGGAGTGAAGACGTGGCGTATCATCTGCACCTTATCGCCAAAGATAGCCTTAATGGGCTTATAGAAACCATAGAGCTTGGTATTGGCACTGATGGCAAGGTTATAGTTGTACACACGGTTGAAGCCATAGGTAGTATCCTGCCGCTCACGCATACGCTCCTCGTCCCACGAGCGGTCAATTTTATAGGTATACCAGCGCTCCGTATAGTTGAATGAGGGGGTGATGTTGATATACTTGAATGCCGTAAACGTAGCACTGATGGGGATGTAATGTTTCACACCATTGCGCCAGTCGGTAAAGATATTCTTCTGCATGATTTCATTCTCCTTGGCAGTGATGCTGTTGCTCAACGAGCCCGTATAGGTGAGCGAAATCTTCTCGTACCACTTCTCCTCACCCATCGCCTTTTTCCTCTTGAAGGGGTAGATACGGCTTACCGACCAGTTCAGTGAGGGCAATGTGAGTGAAAGGGTCGAGTCGCGCATATTCTGCGAGATATTGAACGAACTGGAGAGGTTCATTTTCGCATCGGGAAAACTGCGCGAGTAGCTCACGCTAGACGTACGTATACTCTGCGAGGTGAGGGCAGGGTTATACATACTGGAGAGATTGTTGCGTTCAAAGTTAGAGGTGGCATAGTTGACACTGGCCGAGAAGTTCTGGTTGGGATTGGCCTTGGCATCCTGCCTATGGCTCCAGACAATCTTAAAGTTCTTCGACACCGAGTAGTCGGGCATGTTCTTCTCGCCCTTCTTGGTCACCATATAGCTGAGGTTCACATTACCCGAGTACTTGTAGCGCTTGCGGTAATTGGTGATAGAAGAGACCCCCCAAGAGCCCTTAGTGAAAATTTCGCCGGTCAATTTTTCATCGAGGTAATCGCTAATGGCAAAGTAATAGCCACCGTCGCGCAGGTAGAAGCCGCGTTCCAGTTCATCACCATACGAAGGCATGATGAATCCCGAAGAGTAGTCAGAGGTAAAAGGAAAGAAGCCAAAGGGTATTGCCAACGGCAGCGGCACATCGGCCACGACAAGCTGGGCCGGACCGAACACCACATCCTGATTGGGGCGCATCTTGGCCATCGAGAGCGACAGATAGAAGTGCGGGTGTTCGTGATCCTCACACGTGGTATAGCGTCCCTTACGGATATAGAACTCATCATTAGGCCCCTTCTTCACCGTGTTGCTGGTCATATAGCCCTCGCCCTGTTGGGTGGTGACGTTATTGATGAATCCTTTACGGGTCTTGAAGCTATAGCTCATCGTTTCAGACTCATAGGGTGTGTCTCCATCAGCAAAGACCGGCCTACCCTTCACCGCACCCAACGAATCGGTCGTACCCTGGGCGTATACAACACTATTATCCAGGTCGATGGTAATCTCATTGGCCTTCAGTTCTATATTCTGATAGTTTACCTGCCCCTCTCCGTACAAGTAGGCATCACCGTTCTTGTACCATACCATCGAGTCCTTCGACTGGTATATGACAGGCGCTTCCAGGTCGTCACGCCGCTTTGTGGTATCATTGGCCAGCGAATCGGACATGGCCACCATGGCCGTATCAGCAGGCTGTACTCCGGCATTCACCGATGCAGAATCAGCCACCGCACCCGCACGTTGCACTGCCTGCTGGGCCGAGAGGCTCTGCGAGAAGGCCACTACCGAGAGCAGCAAGAGGATATATCTGTGTAGCTTTGCCAATGCCATAATTTCTATTAAACTGCAAAGATACAAAACAATTGACAATTGACAATTGACAATTATTATATTATTGACAATTATTAATATAAAAAGCGTTCACACCAGGCGTCAAACTTCACCAACCCCTCCTCACCGAACTTCTCTAAGCTGCGACGTGCCTGCTCCACACTCTTCTCGCTATCAAGACGTGTTTTGGAGAAGAACTTGTCGGCAAAGCAGATTATCTGCTCCTCGATGCTCACCGGCTGCATATCGCGCTGAGGGAGCGGCAGCTGCTGAGCTATAATCTGCTGCATCGTGAGTCCCGTACCTGTATGGCGTTCACATACCAGGGCATGACGCTCCCACCCTTCGCCACGCAGTATCTCGGCACCCAAGATGCCATGACAGATGTAAGGCTCGGCTCCATAGCAGGCTATGGCCGGTGCATCGACCCGGACGATACCTATATCGTGCAGCAAGGCTGCCTCTTCAATGAATTGTTCATCGGCACCTAACTCAGGATGGCTACGCGCTATCGCCAAGGCCTTATCGGCAACAGCACGGCTATGTGTCAGGAGTATATGGTGCAGCCTCTCTTCCGGGCAATACTTATCAATCAGTTCCAATGGAGACATACGTGTTGTTTTTTGATACAGAAACACTCGGCGATTGCCGAGTGTTTCTGCCTATAATCAATACATTTACTTCACCACTACCATAGCCGTAGCATTGCCGGCCTTGACTACATACACGCCCGGATCCAAAGCATTGGCCGAAGCCAGCTTGACACCGTGCATGGTGTATACGTCAAAGTGTTCGTGACCGTCGACACAGATAGCATTGCCCACCACATAGGGACGTAGCGGTGCCTCGGCATCGGCCTCCATCTGCTCCACTGACGAACCGCCTTCGCGGGTATAGAGCACCACCCATCCGAGGTCATCCTTCATAGAGGAAGCACTCAGCTTGGTTCCGTCAGAAGCGTTCTTGCGCGATGAGTCTACCACACGCCTGAAGCGTGCACCAACGGTATATTCCACACCATCCACCTCCTCCGTAATGGTAACACTCTGCCGGCGAACCAATGTAGCAGCATCGTAGTTGCTTGTCTGCAAGGCAGCAAAGATAAAGGGTGCCTGACAGCGGAGTGTATCACCGCCACTTACAAAGTAGTGCGGACGGGCAGTAGAGCCATACATGGTGGCTTCGTTCCTACCCGCAGCAATCATCAAACCGAAGTTGTCGTCAAGCGTAGCTACACCGGGAGTGATGGCCAGATAGCACACATTCATCTTCATTGACGACTTGGTACCCACCTCATCTTCATACATCAAGATACACTTGAAGCCCGCGTTGGTCACGTTGCGCACCTTCACGATGATGGGGTTCTCCTTGAGCATAGGCTTGCGTATCTCGGTGAGCACCACAGGCACTACTCCTTCAGCGAAAGGCTTGGTGAATACCACATCTACGGTGTCCACCATATTTACCTTCACCACGCCCACCTCACAGTCAAGGCTGCCGAACGTGTGGTTGCCCTCTTCGATCGCCATAAAAGGTATGGTCTCGGACTTGGCAAAATCGGCCGATTCCGATGTCACCCAAGGCAGGGGTTGGTAGGTAAAGTTCTTCCTGCCCGAAGCCGAAATCAGGTTACCCAGCAACGTCTTGGTGTTGGCATTGCTCATAGGCCCCATAAACACGGCAGGAGCACTGGCAAAGTCGCCTGTATAGTCAATCTCCACCTCATCATCGGCACCGACCAGAATGATTTCGCCGAGCTGAATCTTATCCGTACCCTGCACCGACGACTTGGCCACCCTGATGACGGCCGAGTTGCGCTTGGTATTCTCGGCAGTGACATTCACCACGCGATATTCATACATACCGGCCTCAGCGATGGTATCGCTGCAGGTATAGTTGAGGGTCTTGCCGGTCATATCCTTGGGGGCAACGGTCTGCACCACCACGAAATCAGCATCATTCTCGCCCTTGCGCTGCACCTGAATCTCGCTCAGCATATCGCCATTGGTATCAGTCCATGTGAGGCGGAAAACACCTGCCGACTGGTTGCTCCATGCGCCGGACAATTTGCTGGGAGCCGTATACACCACATTGGGTACCTTCTCGTACTCCTTGCGGTAGGCCATGCCCGACTTCATGTCGCGGTAGTATTCGCCGGTGAGTGACATCGTGCCATCATGAATCAGACGTGAGCAAGCCGCCTCACCATTCCAGTAGGCATAACGCTCTACGTAGGGTGAGTTGTTGAGCGTGGTGAGGATATCCTTCATACGATTAAGGTTCTTCTGCTGATTGGCCTGCGAGAAGCTACGGTCGGTAGCAAAGATTCCGTTGTTGTTCCATGAGGCTCCCCATACATATTCGGTAATCCAGATGGGACGTTTGCCATACTCGTTATAGTAATACTCCATATTACCGAACCCGGTATCCCAATAACAGTGAAGGTCAAGGATGTCGCAACGCCATCCACGCTTGTCGACCTCGGTGATAAACTCTCTGAGGTGGCTCCAGCTACCGTCATGCGATGACTCCGAACAGAGGCGCATACCGGTACGCATGAGGTCCTGCCACTGGTTGAGGATAACTTCCACGCTCTGCGGATGGTCATCGGCACTGTTTCCCGGCTCATTGTTTGTCTGCATGTGACAAGAGAAATTCACGCTACCGCAAGTCGAAACCGAAGGCCATGCCACATAGATTTGGTGAGGCACACACTCGCGGTCGGGCAGATGGCTGAGTCCCTGCGCCCAATCGTAACAATAGGTGGTACCCAACCTATCATTATAGTCAAATCCCGTATCAGAAGCCAAACCTTTCTTCTGCACATCATGCCACTGGAACACGCGGTACGAAGAGATACGCCCGTCAAATACCGTAGGTAATACGGCAAACTCAAGATCCTCGGTATCGGCAATGAAGCAACGGCTATAGCCCCAGCCACTCTTACCGGTAGCAAAGGTCACCATATAGCCACGCTTGAGCTTGAAGCTGCGTATCTGGTTGTTGAGCTTGGCATCCGACAGCGAGTTCATGAAACCGCCCGAATGCTCCAGGCCGAAGTCGTTGACTGCCGTACCGCCATAGTTCTGCTCTGAATACACGGTGAGAGGTTTGATATCCTTGGCATAGGGGAACACGATGGTGCCGTGGGCATACATACGCACCTGGCAGTTCTCACCATCGACAGCCTGCTCGCCATTGATGAACACGTGCCCGTCGAGCAACTTATCTCTGAGCACATGGCTCGGACGTATGCTCTGGATGATGAGCACGGCATGGTCGGTATTGGTAATGTTCACTTTAGCACCATCCTCAAAAGGGGTGGCACCCTGAATCACGTAATCCACGTTTTCGCTCAAGGTGACCTCACCCGTAACCTTACCAACCTTGGTCACGGTATTTGCAGCATTTGCTGCCAGCCCGAAGGCCAGCAGCAAAGCGCATGTAAGTTGTCTGATTTTCATAGTTGCATTTTATTTCTGATGACCTTAAAGACCTTAAGGTCTCTCTATCAATACTATTTCACACCACGAATCACGAAGGTGTATTCGTAGTCACCATAAGGCATCTGGTATTCGCGGCGAGGCCATGCACCCCATGAGTTCACGCAACCGATACCGAACTGCTGCTTATCAATGCTCACAACAGTGAAGTCGCGCGGAGTGAGGTCGCCGGAGTGACGCTGGTCTTTGTCCCAGCCGTCATCAAGGTCGCTCTGCAAGTAGTTGAGAGAGGTAGCGTTCAGTGCCTCGGTGCCATAGAACTCAAGCCCCTTGCCGGCATTGTCGAGCACACGCCAGTAGCGTACTTCGGTCTTGTTGCCCGACTCCTGCGGACGGATATAGGGGAAGTACTGGTCGGCCACCTTCTGGCTGTATACCTCGATGGTCTGGTCAAGGTTACGGTCGATGTAGTTCTCGCCGGGTCCCTCACCGTAGTAAACGATGTTGCTGTATGCCTCGGGCATCACCATCTGCATACCGAAGCGGAAGAGGTGGGGCTTGCCCTCCTTGTTCTCGCCGGCCTTGAGGCTCTGGTTCACCACAAGCTGTCCGTCAGCGGTGAGGGTATACTTCATCAGGAGAGTGGCTTCGAGCTTGGGCAACTCATACTCGGCGGTAACTACCATGTTGTTACCCTCCTTGGTCCACTTGAACGAGTCGCGCTTCATGCGGAGTCCCGGCTCCTTCCAATCCACGAAACGACGCTGCAGGTTGGCACCGAAGTCATTGTCGGTCGGTGCACGCCAGAAGTTGGGCTTCAGGGCATGACCCTTCTCCATCATCGGGGTGTCGCCGAGGTCGATATACTCAATCCAACCGTTCCAACGGTTCCATGTCACGGTGAGGTCACCGCCCTTGAGGATGAGGCAGGCCACGTGCACGTCCTCTGTTACGGGAGCGCCCTCAGCAGCTACAATAGCCTCAACGGTAGGATAAGCATACCCGGTGAGCTGGAACTGCTCGTGAGCTACCATGAAGTCCTTGGCGAGCAGGGGCTGAGCCTCCTTGAGGCGGAACTCCACGTTGAGGAAATACTCCTTACCGCTCTCTGCAGGATACTTGAAGTCCTTGAGGGTAACCACCTTCTTGCCTTGGGCAGGTACACCAAGCTTGTCCACCTGGCCGTTAGCCACCGCCTTACCCTCCTCAAGGAGCTTCCAAGTGAGGTAGTAGTTGCTCAGGTCGGTGAAAAAGTTCTCGTTGTATACCTCAATCTGCCCCTTCTTGAGGTTCTTGGCAGTAGCCCAGATGTTCTGGTAGTTGTAGCGCACCTCGTAGGCATGGGGATTGTAGCGGCGGTCGGGAGCGATGATACCGTTACAGTTGAAGTTATTGTCCGATGCGGGATAGCGGCCATAGTCGCCACCATAGGTAAAGATCTCCTTACCCTCCTTGTTCTTGTCACGGAGACCCTGATCCACAAAGTCCCAAATGAAGCCACCCTGCAGGGCAGGATACTTGCGTATGAGATCCCAGTACTCCTTCAGACCACCGATAGAGTTACCCATAGCGTGAGCATACTCACACTGGATAAGGGGTTTGTCGGGGTTCTTGCCGTAGCGTTCCATGTAGTTATAGTCGGCATACATGGGGCAGCGGATATCACTGTTGCGGGCGTTGCAAGCCTGCTCATACTGTGTAGGGCGGCTGTTGTCGTAAGCCTTGATCCAGTCGTAGGCAGCCTCGAAGTTCGGACCGTTACCGGCCTCGTTACCCAAGCTCCAGAAGATGATAGAGGGGTGGTTCTTGAAGGTCATCACGTTGCTGATGTTACGCTCCATGTGTGCCGTGGCGAAGGCGGGGTTCTTGGCCAGTGTACGCTCGCCGTAGCCCATACCGTGGCTCTCGATGTTAGCCTCGGCCACCACGTAGAGACCATACTCGTCGCACAGCTCATACCAGCGGGGATCGTCGGGGTAGTGACAGGTGCGCACAGCATTGATGTTGAGTTCCTTCATGATTTTGATATCCTGAATCATGCGCTCCACAGACACCACATAGCCGAAGTCGGGGTCCAGTTCGTGACGGTTGGCACCCTTGAAGAGTACGGGCTTGCCGTTCACGAGCACCTGGTAGTTCTTCAGCTCTACCTTGCGGAAGCCCACCTTCTGGCGGATAGCCTCGATCACCTGGTCACCATCCATCAGTTCGATGTACAGCGTGTAGAGGTTGGGAGTCTCGGCTGTCCACTTGGCAGGGTTGATCACTGCCATCGTTGTCTCGGCCTTACCGTCAGCGTCGAGTGTAGCGGTAGCGCTCTTCACCACCTTGTCGGCAGCATCCTTGAGGGTATAGCGCAACTGCTTGCCGGCAGCATTGTCCGTAGAGGCAGCAATCTTCAGCGTACCGTTCTTGTAGTTCTTGTCCAGATCGGGGAGGATGAAGAGGTCATCCACGCGCACCTGCGGACGGGCATACATGTACACCTCACGGGCAATACCGGTGAAGCGCCAGAAGTCCTGGTCCTCAAGGTAAGAGCCGTCGCACCAGCGCATCACCTGCATGGCCACGAGGTTCTCCTTGCCGGGCTCGAGGTAACGGGTGATGTCAAACTCGGCAGCCATCTTGGCATCCTCGCTGTAGCCCACGTACTTGCCGTTGACCCACACCATGAGGTTCGAAGTGGCCGAACCTACGTGCATATAGATCTGCTGGCCCTCCCAGTCGGCAGGCACCTTGAATGAACGACGATACGAACCGGTATAGTTATTGCGCTCCTCGATATAGGGAGGATTGGGCTCGAACTGGAGGTTCCACGGGTAGCCCGAGTTACGGTAGATGCGGTCGCCATAGCCGAGAATCTCAAAGAGTCCGGGCACGGGGAAGCTGTCCCACTTGGAGTCATCGTAGCCCACAGCAAAGAAGCCTTCGGGAGCCTCATTGTGGTTTTTCACGAAGTTGAATTTCCACTCGCCCGTCATGTCGAGGTAGCGGGCACTCTTGCTCTTGTCGTTCTGCATAGCAAGGTCGGTAGTCTCGTAAGCGAAGTAGGCGGCGCGTGCCTCCTTGCGGTTCTCCTGATTCACCTCAGGATCCATCCACATCTTCGCCTTTTGTGCGTTCACGCTCATGGCAATGGCGAGCGCACCCAAGAAAAGCATGTTTTTCTTCATAAATTTTAGTTTATATAGATTGGTTTATCATAGATTCCTTAAACGCTACAAAGATACAAATAAACGAGCGAAATAATATCAAGCTTGCTTGAATATTTTTTCACAGCGAGTGAAAGTATCTTCTTAGCAAGGCTATAAAGATAGTAATAAACGAGCGAAATAATATCAAGCTTCTTGGACAAGCCAAGTGCTAAGGCAGGTCTTGAATATTTTTCAAAGCGGGTCAAAAATCTTCGAGGTTTACCTCAAAAATACAAAAGATTTTTAATCCGACAAAACAGTTTAAGATTTTTTTGGTCATTTGGTGCGATTTCATTTGGTCATTTGTCAAGAGAACAGCATAACTTACGCTTCGTCATAACATAACTTACGCTTCGACGTATCGTAACTTACGCCTCGGCGCATCGCAAGCTAAGGCTACACCTACAGCAACCTGCCATAGCATCGGCTCCAATGCCGCGCCACACCTGTGGCGACAAGCGGACGCACCTGTAAGGTAAGTTCTATAAATTAACTTTGCCGAGAAGTCGGAGTTTAGCTGTGGCTGTTTTAGTGGTTGTTGAGGAAGTGTAGCGGGCTACATGACCGAAACAAGCGGTAAAAGAGACCAGATAAAACCGAATTAGCGGTAAAAAGCAAAAACGGTAGTCTATGTAAATATCTTTGTGAGAATTTATAGAACCTACCTTAATGCCGGACAACAGACCGGGCATTGAAGAGAAACGACTTCACGATGAAAATTTTGTTTTATCGCGTAGAAACAAAAATCACCTATTTTACAGGTGAGACAGTGCAACCCGTGAGCTGTCCGCGGACAGACGGTGTTGGCCGGACAAGCTTGCTTGAATAATGCCGAGCCGAGTTCTTTTTCTCTTCGGAAGAGAAGCAAGCTCCATTCTTTGGCAAATCACACCAACACCCCTACAGCACATCGCAAACGACGAATGTTAAAAACAACATTTTTACATCATTTTTAGGGCAAGAATCATACCTATTTAATTATTTTCATTATCTTTGCGGAATCATATACCTATAAATCTCTTCCGAAGAGATTAATAGATAAAGGCAACAAACAGCATCCCAATAGACGCAAAAAAGAAGAAACACATTTATAACCAATTTATTAACCTAAAAAAACAAGCATCATGAAGAAAATCTTGACTTCAGTTGTGCTCTTCGCAGCAGGACTCTTCGCAGCAAGCGCACAGCAAACGCAGCTTACAACAGGTGACACCTTCACCTACACCAACGCTGACGGTGTAGAGAAGACGTACAAGATTGTAGGCGAGAATTTGATTACAAACCCCTCCTTTGACAACGGTACCGAAGGATGGGTGGGAGGTAATGGCGGCACACTCACCAACACTGAAGTAAACTACAGCGGTGGCGTTGACGATGGCGCATACATCCGCCCTACAGAGAGCGCAGGTAAGGGCGACAATAAATCTATCGGTACCGCATGGGATGTAGAGGTAGGCAAGACCTATGTGTTCAGTTTCTTTATGAAGAACCATTCAAACACCGCTGCAGAAAACCCCGCAGGTGATGGCTACATCAAGGCCTCAATGAGTAACACTCATCGTGAAGAGACAGAGGTACTCCAGCCACTGCCCCACGTAGACGCTGATTTGGCATGGACACAAAACACATACGTAGTGACAGCAAAGTATACCTGCCTCTCGTTCTGTGCCCGTTGGTTGGGTGGTGCCAAAGGTTTTGACGCTTTCATCCTCGCCGAGGTTGAGGAGGCAGCCGACACCAAGGAGTTGGAATCCCTACTCAGTGAGTGTGCTGAATGGCTCGACCATTTCGGAGACGAAGCTAAAGGATTGGATGCCATCAACAGCCTGATGGACGAAGCCGAGACGCTTATCGAAGGTGGAGAGTTCACCGCCGCCGACCTCAACAACATGGTAGCAACATTGAAAGAGGGGCTACTCGACTTCCGCATGGCAAATGCCAACGAGGACAACACTGTAGACGTGACATCCCGCTATATCAACAATACCAAGTTTGACAACAGCTGGACAGGATGGGAAGTTGTAGGCGCAGCCGTAAATAACGGTATGAACATCCGCAACTTTGCCTATTTTGAGGAAAGCTTGAACCCCGTAGCGGAGATTAACGGGCAGCCCAGTTCTGAGGTTTCTATCAGCCAAACCGTACATGGTCTTCCCTTGGGTTATTACCGCTTCATCGTAGAGGCTGTAATGTCACACTCAATCGACCTCACCTTGCCCGAAGAAGAGAGAGGTCAGTCTGGCGCTGTTATCTTCTGTAATGGTTCAGAACTTGACATGGTAACAAAGGAACAGACCGCAGGTGGTGCAGCACACGATGCTTCATACCCCGAGACTTTCACCATTGAAGGTATCGTTTCAAGCGACTCCATGGTCGTAGGTTTCAAGGGGCTCCCCGGCACCAACTTTACCTACGTAGCTATTGACAACGTAAGACTCGAGTACGCAGGATTCAATGCCGGTATCTACATCGACGGTTTGGTAAACGAAGCTCTCGAGTGGATCAACGACAACAGCGACTTCCTGCTCCCCGGCATCGCCTACAACCTGGAGGTAGAGGCATACGCTGCCAGCGACGTCATCGGCGAAGATGAGGCCATCATGAATGCCGCCTACATCCACCTCGACTCTGTATTCACCGCTGCCAAGCAGTCTGTAAAGTTGGTTGAGCAGCTCAACAAGGACTACGAGGAGTTTGTTAACTTCGCAGAGGAGACCCAGTATAAGGGCTACGATGAGGCCGTTGCATTCATCGAGGAGCTGGCCGCATTCCTTGAGTTTGAGGATGAGAACGCCGGTTACGCAGAGCTCAACGCCATGATTGCCAAGTTGGAGCAGGCTATCAACGACTACCGCATGAGCCAGGACGCCAGCAAGGACACTCCCGCCGACTACACCTTCCTGCTCCCCAACGCCAACTTCGAAGCACAGGGCAACTGGGTATGGAATGTAACTCACAGCGGTGGTGGCACCGACTGCTGGATCGGCAACTGCCGTCCTACCATGGAGGGTGGCGAAGAACGTCGCGGTGTAAACCTCTGGGGTAACCACCTCACCTCACTCGACCTCCATCAGGAGCTCACAGGTCTACCCAACGGCCTCTACGGTATCAGCGCCGAGATGATTACTCAGACGGGCTATGCTACCGACCAGCACCTCTATGTGACAGGTATCAACACCTCGGTATCTCCCAACCTCGAAGTGGAAGGATGGGACGCCTATGAGTGGACCACGCTCCAGACCGGCTACGTAGTGGTTATCGACGGCACACTCACCATCGGTGCCACATCAAGCACCTTCGGCGAAAACCCCGAAGGCTGGTTCCAGGCCACCAACTTCAAGCTCCAGTACTACGGAAAGGCCAGCGACGAAGACCTCCAGGTAGCTTACGAGGCTACCCTCGCCGAGGCTCAGGCACTCGTCCCCACCCTGCTCAAGGGCGACGCTGCCGTACTGCAGGCCAAGATTGACGCTGCCATCGCACTGAGCGCCACTTCATACGGCGAGGCTGCCGCACTCCTCGTTGAGCCCATCACCGCAGCCAAGACAGCTGCCCAGACCTACAACACCTACAAGACCGGTGCTTACCAGACAGCCGTAGACAACAATGAGAGCTTCGGCATAGCAGATGCACAAGACGTGCTTGGCGCAGCCATCGCATTTGCCGATGCTATCACCAACGCCGACACCACTACCACAGCTGCCCTCGCAGCCATCACGGAGAAGCTCAACGCCTACAGCGACTACGCTACCTACCTCGAGGAGGTAGGCTACATGGTTACCGACAGAAGCTATGCAGCAAGCAACGCCAACGACGTGAAGGCCACCATCGCTGCCCAGAAGGCCGACCTCGCCGCCAAGTTCCAGAGCAAGGCCAACGTGGAAGACCTCAAGGCGAAGCTCCAGAACGTAGTAAGCTACATGGAGAAGAGCGCATACCTCCACGCCAAGGCAGGCGATGACGTTACCGGCCTCATCGTGAACCCCACCTTCGACACCGATGCTGCAGGCTGGTTGGTAAACAAGGGCACAGGCAACACCGAAACCAACGCCAGCCAACACTGGGGAGCCGATGCCGCAAACCGCTACATGGACTCTTACAACGGCACCAAGAAGGCACTCAACTTCCACGGCTCACAGGTGCTCAGCAACATTCCTAACGGCGCATACACCGTGAAGGTGGCTACCCGTGCCGACTCTATCGGTGCCTACATCTTCGCTCTCGGCGAGGCCATCACCGACACCTTGGTGAACGACTCTACCGTAATGAAGCAGGTAGCAGCCAGTGCCAACACCAAGTGGCAGGAGATTGAGTTCCACGCCGACAGCCTCGGTGGCATCTGGCAGGCTGAGGACGACAAGTACATGGCCGGTGAGACCTTCGACGAGACTATCCACAACGCAAGGAACGGTATAGGTTACGGTTGGACATGGGCAACCATCGACGACATCGTAGTTACCAACCACGAGATGGTAATCGGTGTCACCACCGACTCGCTCCTCACCGGTAAGGTATTCGAAGGCAAGTGGTTCTCAGTTGACGACTGGTCACTCACCCTCAAGGCCGTAGGCGACAACAGCAACTGGACCATCGAGAGCGGTATCGACAACGTAGCTGCCGTAGCCACCAAGACCGTATACTACGCTATCGACGGACGCCAGATTGCCCTCCCCGGCAAGGGTGTCAACATCGTGAAGACCGTTTACAGCGATGGCCGCATCGAAGTGAAGAAGGTATTCGTGAAGTAACCAAACCACTCGTATCAGACATCTGTGAAGCTATCACACAAGTCTGATTCATAACACCGAGCGGGGCTGCACCAGGCAGCCCCGCTTTTTTCATTACCGTTTCTTTTGCCAATCAAAGAAATATCCTTACATTTGCAGGAAATATCTATAAATAGATTAGTAGGAAAAAACACACCTCATAAAAGATATAGCCATGAACAAAATCATCAAGCCGCTGTTACTGACAGTTCTTGCAACTCTCACACTGCATGGGCTCACCGCTCAGCAACTTCCTTACAAGGCTACTCTCGAGCATACTCTACTCCCTGCACAGGCCATTACCACTGCAGGAGATATAACTCCTACAACAACCTTCACGCCTATCGGTGACTTCACCCTTGACCTCGGCCTGCTCATGCGCCCCAGCCACAAGGGAACACTACATCTCACTGCTGCTAACGGAGCCTACTTGGGGTTCAATGCCGATATCACCTCTGACAACATCGTCTTTCACACAGAGAACGTTGACTCTGAGGGAAAACCTACTGTCTATCCCCTAAACAACGACAACAAGGAGCATACCTACCGTATGGTGTTGCAAGGCGAAAAGATACACTTTTATGCCGGCACCACCCTACTGGGCACACACGCGGCCGATAGATTTGACCGCATGATGACGGATCCCTTCACCAGTCCTGACGACAAGGAGTCTCAAACCGGCATCTATGATAAGCGTAACCTCATCCGCAACCCAGGTTTCGAGACCGAAGACGTAGTGCTCAAGAACGATGCCAGCGACTACCGCTTCTGGCCTGCCGAATGGGAGATCACCAATGCCAACGCTAAGGATAAACAACAGACGGGAGTGCGCTGCAACAAGGACAATGCCATCTATGCCAATGGCCGCGAAGGCAGTTCGGCACTGATGTTCCGCCAAGACGGAGCGGGAGGCTTCACCACAGCAGCAGGCAGCTACATCTACCAACAGCTGGCTACGCCATTGAAAGCCGGACGCCGCTACAAACTCTCGTTCCAAGCGCTCAGCCATACCAACGACTTGGGAAAGACCTACGCCGTAGCCGTAGGCTCAGCACGCGGCACATGGGACAACCTGTATACCACCTGGACAGCCCCATCGGCCAAACAGACCATCCAGGAATATGAGTATGAATTTATCGCTACCGAGCAAAATGCCACCTACATAGCCTTCGTATGCTATGGCGGTAGCGGTATCGTACACCTCGACCGCATCACCCTCGTTGAGGAAGAGGGCAGATATAACACCTTCCATCTATACACCAGCGCAACCAACGGGGCCATCGACCTCGACATAACCGACGCAAGCTACAGTAAGGGAGCCTTCTCACCTATCCGACACATCAGCAACACATTGTATGATGGAGGAGAATATTACCTCTACAACACTTACTATAGTCGCTTGCTCGGCTTGAACAACAGCGACATACCAGCCCTCGGAACCGCTGATGGTGCAGCAAACAATGTCGCCTACACCTGGTGTGCCGAACAAAGCGAAAAACAGGGATACTACCGACTGCGTCACAAGACTACCGGTAAATACCTCGCAGCCAGCACAGCCAACACATGGAGTATGACACTCAACGCAAGCAAAGCCACCAACAACACCGATCTATGGGCTATCACCGAAGGTACTGCAGGAACCATCACCTCACTCTATAGCGGCAAACTGTTGGGTACCGACAGCGGGCAAGAAGCCAATGAGCATATCGGTGTATATTACGACAAACCTCAGAGCGAACGCACCGTATGGCAACTCGTAGAGGCGCAGTTCGCATTAGACGAAAGCCGCCTGGCCCTCTACCTCAGCGAGCTCCAGGAAGCTATTGATTTAGGGAAGCAGATCGCAAGCAGCGGCATCTACGGAATAGCAGCCAGCGCCAATCTGCAGACCACCATCGAAAAGGCACAGACACTGGCGAACACAGCTACCATTGACGACATCACACTCATCGTAGCCACTATAGCAGAGATTGGAGCAGCCATAGACGAATGCAAAGAGAGTTCGTCCGAAGACAATGGCACCATCAGTATATGGGCTACCTATGACAACAATGGGGTGAATTTGGGAAGCAGTCATACGCTCAGCCTTGATAGTGTGACATTTGCCAATGACGCTACCGCATACATTCTCATTCGCAACAAAGAAAAGCAGGGAGCGTTAGTAGGCATCAACCGTACAAGCATCAGCATAGGCGGACAGACGATTGCTACCCTACCGGCCAACAACAAAAAGAATAGCTACCTCTTCTCTACCGACAATGGCACACTCCATATCTACCACAATGGAAAGCTGGCAGGAAGCGCTCCAACCTACACAGTTCCCTCGCTTACCACTGGAGAAGAAAAGACGGAATTCACAGGACTGGCTACCCAGCATCTGAGCAGCTACATCGCCGAGATTATCAGTCCCGACAGAGCCCTTACCCCGGGAGAGTATGATGGCAATAAATACAACAAGGTAAAACGTCAGATAGCCCTCGCATATCATTGTGACCTCACGCTTGACAAACCTGCCGACTATTTCCTACTCAACGGAGCCAGTACTTTGGAAGAGGCCAAACTACACATTGCCAGCGAGAGCAGTTGGGTAATATTACCGCATACACGCCCATCTGCAAGCATCTCAAGTTTGACAAACATTGCTACCATCAATGGAGAAGCGCCCCAATCGGGGAAAAACTACCGTGCAGCCATTTACCTTGACGGCACAGCTATCATCCCCTACCCTGCCGACATACAGCCATTTACCTTATACAGCGGCGAGCTGTACAGTGGTGAAGCCACCAGTTACCCTGCAGGAAAGCACAATGCCCTTGGCGACAAGGCCAACACGATACAAAGCTTTATCCTAAAACGCGGATATATGGCCACTCTTGCCGCTAATGCCGACGGTAGCGGATACAGCCGCGTCTTCGTGGCCGACCACGAAGATCTCATGGTACCCGTAGCGCCCGAAGCACTCAACCGCCGCGTATCAAGCATTATCGTAAAGCCTTGGCAATATGTTTCAAAGAAAGGTTGGGGAAGCACCGCCGGCAACAGCACCATTAACAAGCATACAGAAACCATACGTGCAAACTGGTTCTACACCTGGAGTGCCGACCGCAACAATACCACCGACTTGGAGTACGTCCCCATCAAACAACACATCTGGTGGCCGGGATGGGCACAGATCAATGCTTTGCAGAACTGTACCCATGTCTTGGGATACAACGAACCCGAGCACTCCGAGCAACACGGCTCAGCACAATGCTCATGCGGCGGAGCCATCAATGAGTGGAGTGCCTTTACCCACCACACGGAATTCTTCGAGAGCGGCATGCGCATAGGTTCGCCCTCACCGACCGATGCAGGATGGCTCAAGAACTATGTACAATATTGCCACAACTATGCCTACCGCTGCGACTTCGTAGTCACACATGCCTATTGGAAAGAGGACATAGCCACATGGAAGAAACGCCTTGAAGACATACATAACGCCACAGGTCGTCCTATTTGGATTACCGAGATGGAGAATGGTGCCTCATGGGACAATCCCAGCGAAAGCAATGTCAATGATGCAGCCAAGAAGTATCAGCAAATCTTTGATCTCCTTGAAAGTCTCGACTACGTAGAACGCTACGTACCCTACAATAACGACCTTTGGTACAATAAGATGATATACGATGATGGATGGCCCACTCCCGCAGGCTTTATCTTCCGCGACTATCCCTCATCCTTTGCCTATAAAGCCGAGGAGCAGTATATCCCAGACTGGTGGAAGCCTTCACTACAAGCAATTACAATGGAGGCCAGCTACGACAAGAACAAGCTCAACTTCTCCATCAACAATCCGAACTGTGATGTCACCGATATGCTCACAATAGAATATAGCTACGATGGAACGATTTGGAAGACTCTTTATGAAGAGAGCGCCCGCTGGAAGTTCGACAACACAGACTATAACATCACCATTGATGCTACCGCATTCAAGAATGCCCCTGTACGTTTCCGGCTGCATATCACCACCCTCATTGGAGGTGAAAAATACAGCGAAGAACTAATCCCTGAAGTAGAAGTTACCATGTCTATTTCCGATGCTAAATATGCAACCTTTATTGCTCCTTTCGACATAGACATCCCTGCTGGTGTAAAAGCAAGTAAGATTGTTGGCGTTGATGGTAACGTGCTCATCGAGGAGCCCATAGAAAATTCCATTCCGGCCAATACTCCTGTCATTCTTTATAGCGAGAATATTGTAAACGAGACTTTCTGGGGCCAAAGCTTAGCTACTGCCAACAGTTACACAGCAGGCTACCTCACAGGTGTGTATACCCCAACCGAGGTGGCTACCGGCAACTATGTTCTACTAAGGAAGAAGGACACAGGACACATTGGTTTCTACCTTGTAAATGAAACACTGCCTACGATCAAAGCTAACACCTGCTACCTTACTGTCCCAGCCAGTGATGCAACCATGTATAGCTTCAGCCGCGATAAAGATGCTACTTCAATCAACCATAATCCATCAGCAGATGACAACCTGCCCATCTATGATCTTGCTGGCCGTAGAGTAGAAAAGATTGATAAAGGAATCTATATCATAAACAACAAAATAACAATTAGGAAATAATTATCAAATAGAACAGAAACTCATAATTATAAATTAAAAACACTGATTATGAAGGAAATATATAACAAGCCGCAAATGGAACTCATTTTAATTCAAACGGAGTTGCCCTTGGCCTTGAGCAGAACTGACGAAGAATACTACGAAGAAGGTGACGAGACCCTATCACGTCGTCGCCGTGGGGTATGGGGAGATCTATGGGGAGATCTTTATGCACTCCCCCCTGAAAACAACTCTACAACATGGGGAAGATGATAAGCAGCACTAAAGCTGCACAAACATTAATGATTTGTATATGAACAATCTCTAAATCATTAGTAACAACAGACATCGTACAATGAAAAAAAAACCTCAAGCAAAAGCCAACTTTCAATTGAACTCTACGGCATCCGTAAATGAGAGCAAGTTAAAACGTCTCCCTCTCATTGCAGGATTGGCATTCGGAACTATCACATGGCTACTGCTCAACCTCTTTGAACACGAGTTCCTCTTCCGAGTGCAGGAGCTTTCGCTATGGCTGCCCACCAAAATCTACTTCGACGAACGCATGATGGAGCCGGGCGGAATGATGAGCTATATAGCCTGCTTCCTCACCCAGTTCTTCTACTACCCTTGGCTGGGTTCGCTCCTCTATGTGGCCCTGCTATTGGCTGTGCAGTGGCTCACACAAAAAGTATTCAGTATCCCTAAGCGCTGGACCCTGCTGAGCCTGCTGCCCAGCGTGCTTATCCTGTGCTGCTCCATGGAGGCCGGCTACTGGATATTCCAGATAAAGACCCAGGGCTACTTCTACTCCATGCTGGTAGGGTTCCTTTTCACCCTGTCGGCCATACGCCTATACCAGGTATCGAAGAGCTGGTGGCGCTACCTTGTAGTAGTGGCCATAGCGGCTGCGGGGTATCCTCTGTTCGGCTTCTACGCCTTGCTGGCCCTGCTCACCATCGTGGCGATGAGCCTCACCGCCAAGGAGCGTAACATCGGCATCGCCCTGCTGTGCATTGCCATCGGTATAGCTACACCTATATTATACTACAGCGTGTATGAGCAGACCCGCTTTGCCCGTATGTTCACGGCAGGTATGCCCGCCTTCCAGTTTGCCATGCGCGACCTCCGCACCTGGATTCCCTACATCCTGCTCTACCTGTTCCCGCTCGTCATCCCCTTCATCCGCTTCAACAGCTCCCCCGCCCACACACAACCCAAGAGTCGGTTTGTGCTGACACAGGCCGTCGGCATTGTTGTCACCGCTTTCGTGGTGCAGCTGTTCTGGTTCCGCGACCCCAACTTCCGTGCCGAGATCAAGATGAATCACCACATGGAACGCTTAGAGTGGCGCAAGGTGCTCGACATAGCCAAGTCGCAAGAGCAGACCCCCACCCGACTGATGGTACTAAACCGTAATCTTGCCCTGCTCAAGTTAGGCAAGGCAGGCGACGAGATGTTCCACTACCTTGACGGTGGCGAAGCACCCAAATCGCCCTTCGAGATACGCCTGATGCAGGTAGGCGGCAAGATGCTCTACTACCACTACGCACGTATGAACTTCTGCTACCGCTGGTGCCTGGAAGATGCCGTGGAGTATGGCTGGAAGGTCGACTACATCAAATATATGGTGAAAGCCTCTATCATCTCGGGCGAATATCCCCTCGCACAAAAGTACATCAACACCCTGAAGAAAACCATCTTCTATAAGAAATGGGCCGAGAAGTACGAGAAGATGATCGAAAACCCCGAACTGATAGCCAAGGACCGCGAATTTGCCGGCATACTGCCCCTATACCAGTTTGAGGACCAGTTGGATGGCGACAACACGTTGGTAGAAATCTACCTGCTCAATTACTTCGCCCACACCTACAGCGATCTCAACACCCCGATGTTTGACGAAGCGGCCCTTATGTGCGCATTGACACTCAAGGACATACAGACCTTCTGGAACTGTTTCTTCCGTTACGCCAACAGCCACAAGACCAACCGCATGCCTACACACTACCAGGAGGCCGCCCTGCTCTATGGCAACTTAGAGAAGAATGTGGACATCAGCAAGATGCCCTTCGACAAATCGGTGAAGATGCGCTTCCAGGACTTCATGCGTTTCGCACAGAAACACGCCGTACAGAATGTAGAGCGTGACCCCGAAGCAAAAAAACTCTTCTACGACCGCTTCGGAGACACCTTCTGGTATTTCTATTTCTTCATTCGAGACGTGAAATCATATTAATCCCAAACAGCAAAAAGCACTATGCTACACAAACATCCCCTATACACCGTCCTGCTCGGCACAGTCCTCCTTGCCGGATGCTCGGCACAGCCCCCCAAAGAGTACACCGAAATGGAGCATACGGCAGCCATACACCCCGAATACAGCAGTACCGTCATCCCCTACAACATTGCCCCGCTCAACTTCGACTACCAGACCGAAGGGAAAGCCTACATCACCGAACTCAAGGCAGGCAACCAGTCGCTGGTAATGAAGGGCAAGTCAACCGATTGGAAGATAAAGGACTGGCACAAGCTACTCGAAGCCAACAAGGGCAACACCATCGAAGTGCACACTTACATACAGACCAACGGTGGCTGGCAGAAATATCGCCCGATAAAGTGGACAGTGGCCGAGGAGCCCATCGACCCCTACATCTCGTACCGTATCATAGCCCCTTCATACGTAACCTACGAGGAGCTGAGCATACGGCAACGCAACCTCAGCAACTTCGACGAACAGATCATCTACAACAACATGCTGCTGAGCGACGATATCAACGGACAGTGCATCAACTGCCATCATTACCGCAACTACAAGACCGACAACATGCAGTTCCACGTGCGCCAGCACAAGGGCGGCACCGTACTTGTAAACAACGGCCAGGTGAAGAAGATCAACCTCAAGACCGACAGCACCATCTCGGCCGGTGTATACCCTGCCTGGCACCCCACCCACAACCTTATCGCCTACTCCATCAACGATACGGGACAGTCGTTCCACACCAGAGACCACAATAAGATTGAAGTGCAGGACCTTAAGAGCGATCTCATCCTCTACGACATAGACCGCAATGAGGTAAGCTTCATCGAGCACGACACACTGGAATGGGAAGTGTTCCCCGCCTGGGCACCCGACGGCAAGACACTCTACTACAACTCTGCACACTACGAGATACAGGACTATGCCCACAAGGAGCGCGAGATCATCGACAACTACAAGCAGTTCAAGTACAACATCTACCGCAAATCGTTCGATCCGGAGACACTCACCTTCGGCCCTACGGAGCTTGTTCTCGATGCCGACACCCTCGGCAAGAGCGCCACACTCCCCCGCATATCGCCCGACGGACGCTACCTGCTCTTCGGTATGGCCGAATACGGATGCTTCCACATCTGGCACAAGGATGCCGACCTCTACACGATAGATCTCACTACCATGCAGTTACGCAACATGCGAGAGCTCAACAGCAACGATGTGGAGAGCTATCACTCCTGGTCGAGCAACGGACGATGGATACTCTACACCAGCCGCCGCGATGACGGAGGATACACCCGCCTTTACATCGCCTATTTCGACAAGGACGGCAAGGCCCACAAGCCCTTCATCCTGCCGCAGAAAGACCCCTATTTCTACGACAACTACTACAAGAGCTACAACGTGCCCGAGTATATGATTGAGCCGGTCACCATCACTCCGCAAGAATTTGCCCGCCATATCGACACGGAGGTGATACCCGCCACATTCAAAAGTCAGGCAATTAAGTAAAATACTACCGGCTAAATTAACAAAGTTAAAATTCCGATGAATGCTAAAAAATGTAATGAAAAATTAGTTAGTGTGAGGGATTAGTTTTATCTTTGTCCGTTAATTGACTACAAACAATATTAATAATACCTAATTATGAACAAAAAACACACGTTCAAAGTGGGCAAGTACATCAGTATGGCTTGTCTGTTATTTGTTTGTGCTACAGTTCAGTCCTGTCGTGATGAGTACTTCTACGACAACCGCGAACCGGACTTCTTGGGCGCAAGCATCTATGAGTATTTGGAGGAAAAGGGCGAATTCACTCTTTTCATGAAAGTAATCGAAGATTTGGACTACAAGGAGGTACTATCCAAGACGGGTAGTAAAACTTTGTTTGTAGCCGATGACGAAGCCTTCCTCAGAGGTATCAAGGAGGAGTGGGGATTTGATTCGTACAGCCAGCTGACACCGGCCCACAAGCGCATCATCCTCAACAACTCCATGTTGGACAACGCCTACCTGCTCGAGCTGATGTCAAACATGCCTTCGGCCGGCGCAGATTCAGAGCCTATCGTAGGACGTTGCTTGCGTCAGGTGACTTCGGCCAACGTAACCGACTCCATCGGTTTCTTCTACGATGCCGACCTGCCTCAGAACAACAAGGAGTGGGATCGCTTCCGCCAGACAGGTATTCGCCTCGCACTGGATGCCACCAAGACCACTATGGTACACTTCCTTGAGGAGCAGCTCTACCAGAACTCCATCACGGCTGAGGATCTCAACATTCTGCTGAACAACCGCTACAACGCGACAATCAAGGACGCCTTCATTTTCGACAAGAAGGTCATCGACCAGAACGTAACTTGCAAGAACGGTTATGTACACCAGCTGGACGGTCTCTTGATCCCCCCCGCAAACATGGCAGAGGAGATCCGCACCAATGGCAGGACCAACACATTCAGCCGCATGCTCGACCGCTTCTCCGTACCCGTTCCCAACGCTTCACTGACTGCAGACTACAACCGTATCTACCACTATGGCGACGATGCCAATGCCGAGCAGGTATACGAGAAAAGATACTACACCACAGGTAACAACCGTGGCGCGGCAGGTAGCTACGACCGCTACACCGACATCGACGATATCGAGCATGTTGCCGAGGGTACCCTCTTCTTCGATCCGGGTTGGAATGAATACCGTCCAGGTGTGGGTTCAGCCGTATCAACCAGAGACAATGACATGGCTGTCATCTTTGCTCCCAACGATGCAGCTTTTGAAGAGTACTTCACGAACGGTGAAGGCCAGGCACTTATCGAGCGCTTCAAGGAGCTTGACAGCATCCCGATGGATAAAATCCAAGATCTGCTGCGCAATATGATGAAGGTATCGTTCAACGCAGCCGTACCCTCACGCTTCCCCAGCATCATGGACGATGCCCGCGACCCGATGGGTGTAGACAAGAAGGACATCGAGAAGTGTATCATAGCCAACAACGGTCTTGTATATATCACCAACAAGGTATATAGCCCCGCAAGCTACGTAGCCGTTACTGCTCCCCTCCTGTTCAGCGACACATTGGAAATTGCCAACTGGGCTGTTAAGCTTTATGAGTATGACAAATACCTCCTGTCAATGGGTAGCCACTTCAGTCTGGTAGTTCCCTCCGACGGTTGTATGACCTACATTGACCCCTATACCATCAACGATCCCGAGCCCAGACTCTACAAGTTCCAGTTCGACCCGACCAGTAACACCACAAAAGGCTCCCTGACAATTCCAGGTAGAGTATATGCCGAGGAATGGATCTACGACCCTGTAACGATGGAGTTGAAAGAGCAGAAGGCCAATCTGACTACTGCCACACGCCTTGAGAACCTGCTTAAGCAGATGTACGAATACTACATCGTGGTAGGTGACTTCACTAACGGCAACAAGTACCACATGACCAAGGGGTACGGTACCATCAAGGTTGAGACCGATGCTAACAACCAGGTGACACACATCATCGGTGGTTCAGAAGCTCAGAAAGGAACCAAGATGCCTGTAGGTCACACCTATCCCCAGAAAAACGGTAACACCTACCGTCTGGACGAAGGCATGATTCAGCCTCCCACGCAGTCTGTATACAAGGTACTCAGCACGACCGAGGAGTTTGCCGAGTTCTATAACCTCTGCATGGGTAGCGACTATGTGCTTGACGTAATAGGCCCGAGAGACAGACAGGGAGTGGTTATTCAGGACTCCATCAAACGCTACAAGATATTTGAGAACCTGGGTGGACTTGACCTGAATGTCCGTACATTCAACACCTACCACTACACAGTATATGCTCCCACCAACGATGACATCCAGCGTGCCTACGATGCCGGCCTGCCCAATTGGGTGGATATGGAAGTAGAAGCTGAGCTCATCGACACCATGAAGGTGAGAAGAGACGACAAGCAGGCTGTATTGGACGACCTGAGATTCACTGCCACACAGGAAGAGATTGATGCCATGCAGACCGAAATCGATGCTATGCAGGCCGAAATCAACACCCGCATAGCAGTCCTCAAGAAGGATATGGAGCTGGTAGTGAACTTCGTGAAGTACCACATCCAGGATAACTCAGTATACGTTGACAACCTCCCCCACTCTATCACTGAAGGTGCAGAGGTGAAGTATGTGGTCAAGTACGAAACTGCCGCACTGGACAATCTGACCAAGCGATTCAGTACCGTTACCGTACAGACTCAAGACGGTACCATCACCGTCAAGGGCGACATTGAAGGCACTGACAACACCTGTAGAGTCATCAACGAGGCTGGTACCGAAGGCACGCTCTACAATATCATGACACGCGACATCGAATTCAGCGGTCAGAACATCTCGACCTCATCATACGCTGTAGTACACCTGATTGACGGCTTCCTGGTGAACGACCGTATCTTTGACGCAGCAAAGGGAACATTCATCAAATAAAACATAAGGTATCATGAAAGTATATAAATATATCCTATTATCCGTTCTTTGCTTTATAGCCTCAGCAGCTACACTGAGCGCACAGCAACGTATCTCCGGACAGATTAGCGATGCTATGGGTCCGTTGATGATGGTAAACGTGGTGGAAATTGACAAGGACAACCGTATCGTCGAACATGCCACGACCGACTTCGACGGTAACTTTACCATGATTGTAAAGAACAACAAGAACAAACTGAAAATCACCTACGTAGGTTTCCAAGACCAAATATTGGAGATTGGCACACGCACCGTGTTCAACATCACCATGAAGGATGACAACCAAATCGAAGAGGTTATCGTGGAGGCCAAGCAACGCACCAGGTCGGGTGGACTCGACATCTTGGAGCGTGAGGTATCTGTTGCCAAGCAAACCTTCAAGATGAGCGAGATGGAGGGTCTCTCCTTCGCTTCAGTAGACGAAGCCTTGCAGGGACAGATTGCCGGTCTCGACATCGTGTTCAACTCGGGTGACCTTGGTTCAGGAACTCAGATGCGTCTGCGTGGTACCTCTACCATCTCAGGTAATCAGGAGCCTCTTATCGTAGTAAACGACAACATCTTCGAAATGCCCGACGGTGAGGACTTCGACTTCAGCACCGCCAACGAGGAGAAGTTCGCCCAGTTGCTGACCGTGAACCCTGAAGACATCGAGAGCATCGAGGTATTGAAGGACGCTTCTGCATCGGCCGTTTGGGGTTCACGTGGCTCGAACGGTGTCATCATGATTAAGACCAAGCGTGGTTCGCGTGGTAAGACCCGTGTGACCTACTCATACCGCTACTCTAACGCATGGACTCCCAAGGGTCTGAACCTGCTCAATGGTGACGACTACACCATGTTCCTCAAGGAGGCTCACTTCAACCCCACACAGAGCAGCACTGCTTCAAATGCCGAGGAGCTGAACTACAACCAGGCATTCTCAGAGTATGAAAACTACAACAACAACACCGATTGGGTGAAAGCCGTATCAAAGCATGGTCACACCCACGACCACAACATCTCACTGACCGGTGGTGGCGAAAAGGCAACCTTCCGCGTATCAGGAGGTTACTACTCACAGAGTGGTCAGATCATCAAGCAGCAGCTCGACCGTTTCACCACACGTATGGCTCTCGACTACTACGTATCAGACCGTATCAGAGTATCTTCAGACTTCTCGTTGACCTACACCGACAACGACCAGAACTACGAAGGTCTGTTGGCCAATGCACAGCTGATTATGCCCAATATGAGTATCTTCTCTCAGTACAGAGACTCTAACGGCAACGTGATTGTCACCGATGACTACTACCAGATGTTGCAGAATGCCTCCGGTATCTTCAATGACAACCAGAAGAATATCACCAACCCCGTAGCTGTGGGTAACTTGGCATGGAAGAACGAGAAGAGCTACCGTATCGCTCCCCAGATTTCGCTCGACTACCAACTGCTCGGCTTGAACCACGACGAGACACAGCTCCGCTACTACGGTATGGTATATATGGATGCCAGCACCTTGACCAACAGCAGCTACCGTCCCAGTAGCTTGAGCACAAAGGGTATACAGGACGAGTCATCGAATGCCAGCTGGACCAAAGACCAAAAGACCCTGTCATTCAACACCCGTCACCGCTTGACCTTCTCCCCGAAATTCAACAATCCTGACCACGTGACCCAGTTCCTGGCTCAGTTTGAGATGAGCACCGGTAACGGTAACAGCCAGGAATCATCATCTTATGCCATCCCTTCAGGTATCACCAGCACCACTACAGGTACCTACCTAAAGAGCAGTGCTACCGGTACATGGCAGTGGCGCTCTATGGCCATGCTTGCACAAGCCTTCTACTCTTATAAAGAGGGACGCTACTCAGCTACAGCCACCCTGCGCCGAGACGGTAGCACCAAGTTCGGAGCCAACAACCGTTGGGGTAACTTCCCCTCACTTTCACTCCGCTGGAACATCATCGATGAGCCTTGGATGAGATGGGCCGAAGACAAGATTCAGCTGACGATGTTGTCAATCCGTCCGGGTTGGGGTATGACAGGTTCACAGCCCGGTAGCGAGTACCTCCACTATACGACCTATGACACCAGTGGTAAGTATATGGGTATCACCTCTATCGCACAGGGTGGTCTCCGCCTCACCGACCTCAAGTGGGCCAAGAAAAGCGAGTACAACATCGGTACCGACTTCGGATTCTTCGAAGGCGAGAAGTTGAGCGGTAGCTTCAACTACTACGACAACACCACCACCGACCAGCTCATGGGTGGCTATGCCATTCCCTCATCAAACGGTTACTCCTCACTGGCCTACAAGAACACCGGTGCTGTGCGTAACTGGGGTTGGGAGTTGAACATCAACGGCAACAAGTTCATCAAGGTAGGTGACTTCAGCGTGACAGCATACGCCAACGTAGCACAGAACTTCAACACCATCCTTGAGATGGAAGAGAGCGTGCTCAACAATACGAATGGAGACTTCAACTATAAGAACGGCTCATACCTCAACCGTATCCAATTGGGCAACCCGCTCGGTTCACTCTACGGATTCAAGTTCAAAGGTGTATACATGTACAACTACAACACCACATGGACCAAGGAGCGTTGGGCACAAGCTGAGCAAGAAGCTGCCGCAATTGGCAAGAAGCTGCACGACCTCTACCCCGTAGCAGGCGACAACGAAGGCAACACCATCTACGGTGCCGACGGCAAGCCCCTGCGTATGGCTTACAACTACAAGGACGGTGGTGCCACCTACTCATTCCGTGGCGGTGATGCCATGTACGAGGATATCAACCACGACGGTAACATCAACCAGCTCGATATCGTGTACTTGGGTAACTCTAACCCCAAGTTGCAGGGTGGTTTCGGTGTGACCCTCCAGTACAAGCGCCTCTCACTGAAGAGCCAATTCACCTACCGCTACGGTGTTGACGTTATCAACTCGGCCCGTATGAACGTAGAAAACATGCACTCGAACAACAACCAGAGTATTGCCGTCAACTGGCGCTGGAGAAAAGAGGGTGACGAAACCATGATGCCTCGCGCCATGTACAACACCGGTTACAACTGGCTCGGTAGCGACCGCTATTTGGAAGATGCCTCATACCTCCGTATGTCATACTTGCAGGCCTCTTACTCATTCGACCCTGCCAAGCTGAAGAAGTACGGCTTGAACCAACTCTACCTGTCGGCCTCGGCCAACAACCTCTTCATCCTCTCCAAATATACTGGTTTGGATCCCGAAATCGGAGCCAATGGTTGGGGACAGGCATTTGACGGTTCCAAGACACCGCGTTCACGCTCATTCACGTTGAATTTGACCGTAGGATTCTAATAATGAAAAGCAATAATACAGATATGAAAAGCTTCAGAATAAATATATCCCGTCTTAGCAATACCATTAAGACATTAGCATTGGGAGCAGTGTTGGCTATGACCTGCTCATGCGAAGACTTCCTGACCATCTATCCCACCGACAAAGTGGTATTGGAAAACTACTGGAAGACAAAGACCGACGTGGAAAACGTAGTGGCCAACAGCTACCGTATGATGATAGAGCCATCATTCACCGACCGACTCATCGTATGGGGCGAGGTGCGCGGTGACAATGTAGTAGAAGGCACCTACGATGCCAACAAGCACTATGACCTCAAGAACATCATGGAGGCCAATCTGCTTCCCCAAAACGGCTACACCAATTGGGCACACTTCTACGCCATCATCAACAACTGTAATATCGTGTTGAGATTTGCCCCGCAGGTGCAGGAAGAAGACCCCGACTTCACACAAGGTGACATGGACGTTACCCGCGGTGAGATGCTCGCCATCCGTGCACTCTGCCACTTCTACTTGGTACGCACCTTCCGCGACATTCCTCTGCTCAAGGAGGCGATGGTAGACGACGACCAAAACCTCTACCAACCGCAGGCAACGCCGGTTGAGGCACTCGATTTCATTCTGGAAGACCTCTACGAAGCTGAAGGACTTGTAATGACCTCAGGTAACTATCCCTCACTCTCCGACAACAAGGGGCGCATCACCAAGGATGCCGTACGCGCCATGATTGCCGACGCATTGCTGTGGAAGGCTGCCTTCATCCAGTATGAGGCCAAGGCCAAGACTGCCGAGGTAGACCAGTGCTATACCGAGTGTATCGCCTTCTGCGACTCACTGCTCAACAATCGTATGGAATATGTATTAAACTATGAGAAGGAGAACAAGGTGACCAACACCAATGGCAAGGTTGACAATGTCTATCCGCTCGAACACAATCCCGAGAAGAGCGACCCCAATGCAACCTTTCTCGACTACCCCTACTATCGCCTCTTCTATATAGGTAACAACCTGCGCGAGAGTATCTTTGAGATACAGCACGGCATAGATCGCACATCTGCCAACTATGAAGTACCCTACTTCTATGGCACCACCTTCACTGCCGGCCCACTCTCAGCCCCCCGCTACATGGCCGAGAAGGGTGATGCCAACCTGTATGCCAAGACCGACTTCCGCCGCATAAGCAATATCTACCAGCAGGAGGGTGAAGCAGAAATCTATCCGATTATCAAATACGGCTACATGTCTACAAACGGGACAATCGACAAACCTTCTTATGCAGGAAGTAATTTGTCCGTCACAAATAGCGAAAAAGACGACCCCAACAAAGATCGCAAATATTTCGCCGAACAAATCAACTGGATTGTTTACCGTGTCAGCGACGTTATGCTGATGAAGGCCGAGGCATTGGCTCAGCGTAACGACTCAGTCAACCGTGGTCAGAAGGATCTGCAGGAATCATTCAATCTGGTAAAGGCAATCTACTACCGCTCAAACCCCTACAACGCCGACTCTATTAGCTACGTTGCCGGTAATGCCGAGAGCATGCAAGCACTGGTATTGGAAGAGCGTCAGCGTGAGTTGGCCTTCGAAGGCAAGCGTTGGTTCGACCTCGTGCGCAAGGCTTTGCGCGATGGTGACACCGGCCCCATGCTCGACATTCTCATCGGTCACAAATATGAGACCAACCAGAAAGCTATCCGCAGCAAGATGGCGGCCATGGACTGCCTCTTCTTCCCCATTCAGGAGCGTGAGATCAAGACCAACCCGTTATTGAATCAGAATCCGGCGTACGAGACGGAGGATGTATACGAAAAGAACTAACCCTCAACATCATTCTATGCTATGAAACAAGTGAAAACAAAATCAATAGCTTTCGCCGCTATCGCCGTCATGGTACTCAGCGGCTGTAGAGAGCACATCGATGAGGGTGCACGCTACACCTTCACCGGGCACACCATCGCATCGTTCCTGGAAGAAAATGAGGATATATACAGCAGCTTCATCGATATCCTGAAACGTGGCGACCGCCTCAACTTGATGAAGGCATACGGACAGTATACCTGCTTTGCCCCCACCAATGAAGCCATTGCCCGCTATCTCTACGAGCAGGACTCAATCTATCGTGCCTCATTGGTAGACGATAATCCTAACGACATTGTTTGGACCGGTGTCACCTCACCCGAACTGAGCGAATTGTCAGACTCCATGTGTAAGGTAATCTCACAGACTCACCTGTTGCCTGAGGTATATCTTACTACCGATATGGAAGGCGACATTATCCCCACCATGAATATGAACGACCGCTACCTCAGCCTCAGTTACGATGTGGACGAGAACAACCTCAACGTATTGCTGATAAACGGTACGGGTGAGATTATCGCCAAGGACGAAGAGGTGGAGAACGGTGTAGTACACACGATTGCCAGTGTATTGACCCCCTCAACCAATACCGTACCGGCACAAATGTTGGAGCACGACTACTTCCACATTTTCGGTGAGGCTTTAGAGATGACCGGATATGATGAGCAGCTACAGCTCTACAAGGATGAGTCATATACCGAAGGTGACCTTAAGGCAAACGGAATCTACAAGGATAGTCCACTATGCCCCTATCCCGAGAACCGCTACTTTGGTTTCACCGCATTCATCGAGCCCGACCAGGTATTCCATGAAAATGGTATCTACAATTTCGAAGACTTGGTAGAGAAATGCAAGGAGTGGTATCCCAATGCCGACTCCAATGCTCCGCTTACCAGCAAGGACAATCCCGTAAACCAGTTTGTAGGCTATCACTTGCTCGACCGCAAGCTGCCCTACTCCCGTCTGGTTTGCTACAAGATTAACCCGCATGCCAATTTCAATTCGGAGAAAGACTTGGTGAACTATTCGGATCGCAACGAGTACTACGAGACCATGAACGGCCGACTGATGAAGGTGACCATGCCCCGTAGCAACTCAAAATTACAGACTACCATCCTAATCAACTATACCAAGGACACCAATGCCAGTGTAGAGGATTACATGAATGTAAAGGTATATGAACCCAATGAGTTCAGAGATATAGACACACTCTATGCCGATTTTACAACAGAAGCGCTGAACGGTACCATCCACGCCATCGACAAGCTACTGCTCTACAATGAAGATGTGATGGCAGGTAGAGTACTCAACAGCACCATCCGCTTTGATGCCTCCTCGCTCTGTTCTGAGTTGACCAACAACAACATCCGCTGGCACTACTTCACCCACAGTAGTGATGGTGAGGTGTACATCCCGCATACCTACTGCAAGAACATGAAGGTGTACACCGATGAGACCCGCCATTATTACTTGTCACCGCATACCAGTTGGTTCAACTACCAAGGTGATGAGATGATGACTCTCAGCACATTTGACTTTGCCTATAAGTTGCCTCCTGTACCGGCCGGAACCTACGAGATACGTATGGGCTACTCAGCCAACAGCCACCGTCACATCGTACAGTTCTACATCGACGGTGAAGTGGCAGGTATCCCCGTAGACCTCCGCATCTCATCAAGCGACCCTGCTATCGGATACGTAGCTGACGCATCGACTGAGGACAATGGCATCCAGAACGACAAGGAGATGAAGAACCGCGGTTACCTGAAGGCACCTACCAGCTACCGTGGCAATGGAGAAAACAACATTGCCCGAGACGATCCAGGAATCATCCGCAAGGTAATCACAACAAAGTACCTCAGCGAAGGTGAGCATTGGATTCGTTTCAAGAATGTAAACCCCAATGATGACGGCACAGCCCAATTCATGCACGACTACTTCGAATTAGTCCCTGTGACATTCCTCCGCAACGAGAACCTGTCACTGGCCGAGAAACGTCAATAATATAAAGAAACTATAAAGCACACATTTTCATTATGAAAAGAAGAAATATTGTATTTAAGGCACTGACATGCGGCTTAGCAACACTGGCCTTCACCGCTTGTACAGACGTTTGGGACAGCCACTACCAACCCAAGCCCGAACTGAATGCCACGGAGACACTTTGGGACCTCATTGAAGCAGACCCCGAACTAAGCCAGTTTGAGGCTTATGTCAAAGCCACAGGCTATGACCAGTATTTGAGCCAGAACCGTTTCTACACCGTATGGGCTCCTGTCGACGGTTCGGAATTCTATCTTACACATCCATTGGAAGGCGTGAGCGACAGCATGCTCAACGTCTACAAATTTGAGTTCGTAGAGAACCACATCGCCGACTACAACCACGCTGCCACCGGCGTGATGAGCGAAAACAAGGTCAAGATGCTCAACGGCAAGTACAACCGTTTCGAAGGTAATGCCGGCAGCTACACCTTCAAGGCGGTACCTGTGAAGGCCACTAATATCGCAGCCAAGAATGGTTTGCTGCACAAGACCGAGAGCAATGCCATCTTCACCGCCAACATTTGGGAACAGTTGGACAAGATTGAGTCTGTATCCTTGCTCAACGGTTTCTTGAAGTCATACGATGAGGTCATCTTTGATGAAGTCAACAGTGTGCAAGGCCCCATGGTAGATGGTAAGGTGACCTACCTTGACTCTGTAGTCATTGAGCACAATGCCTGGTTCGACCGATTCGGAACCGTAAACCGAGAGGATAGTTCGTACACCATGTTCGCCCCCACCAACCGCGCTTGGAGCGAAATGCTGGAAAAGACAAAAACCTACTTCGTCTATGATGAGGAAACACTTGACCGCGACTCTTTGCAAGAAGTAATGGCCAAAGACTTCATGTGTCGCTTCTTAGTATTCAGCAACTCTATGCAGAAGAGTCCTACAGATTCAATGACCGCCTACTGCTACACCAACATGAGCGGTTACGGCAGATCCCAAAGAGAAGTGTTCAAGGGAGATGCCCTAAAGAGACTCTATGCCAACGAAGTGGAGAAGCTGGAACTCAGCAACGGCACCCTGCACGTTGTAGACAGCTACAACTACCGTACTTTCTGGCACGACACCCTGCGCGTACAGGGCGAGACCCTCTACAGCACAGAAGATGGTGCTGCGGTATCTGAGTATATCAATGCCATCAAATCATACGCAACTATCAGCAAAGACAGTGTAGAAAAATATAAGCATCTGCACAATGGTACAGTAGGTGTCTACAAACCCTCATCACCCACTGCCAGAGCACAGTTGACCTACACCATCCCCAATGTTTTGTCATCCAAGTACCGCGTCAAGGTAGTATTCGTACCTGCCAACTTCATCAACTACAGAGACACAGTACTCCTCCCCAACAAGTTCAATGCTACACTTAATTACAGAGACAACAAGGGAAGAAAGAAGAATATCTCATTGGGCAAGAACCTCCTCAACGATCCCACCAGGGTGGATACCATGACACTGATCCCGACCAATGCCCCCGAAGGTGTCGACTACTTTGAGTTCCCCTGCAACGAGTTCAATGCAGGTACTTCAAGTACATTGACACAGCTTGTGCTCGCCATCACTGTCGGTTCACGTGAGACAGAGTTTGACCGTACATTCCGTATCGACCAAGTATTCCTTGAGCCGGTTACAGAATAATGTTCCAATAACACTAAAAAGAAAAGACGATGAAAACATTGAAACATATACAACCCAGGTTAGTGGCATTCCTTACCTTCTTGGTACTGTTTGCAGGAACAAGTATGGTCAATGCCCAAACAACCGAAGCAGCCGCCACCAATGTGGCCGACGAATTAGAAGAGATTACAGGTACAGTGATTGATGCTGCTACCAAAGAGGTACTTGCCGGTGTACGTGTAGAGGCACTCAACAACAACCGCTACACAGCCATGACCAAGCCCGATGGTACGTTCAGCATCAAGATACCCGCTTATGTGGCTTCACTGTATGTATCAACCCCCGGTTATGAGAGCGTAATCATCAGAGCCCGCCAGAAAAAGGCTATCGAGATAGCTCTCTATGATGAGAAGTTCAGCACCTTCGTTGAGAACGGCTTTGACGTTACAGCCAAGAGCGAAGCCACCATCGATATGTCAAAGGCTACCACCTTGGAAACCGAGCTTCAGAACAAGTTGGGTGCCGACGTACGCACCATCATGCGTTCAGGTACCGTTGGTATCGGTGGCCTGATGATGATGCAGGGTGTCAACACCCTCAATGCATCGGCACAGCCGCTCATCGTGTTGAACGGCGTTATCCAGGATCTGCAGGATGGCTACTCGGCTATTCACGAAGGTTTCTATAACAACACATTGGCAGCCATCGACGTGAACGACATTGAGAAGATTACCGTACTGAAGAACGGAACCTCTATCTATGGTGCCAAGGGTGCCAACGGTGTTATCCTGATTGACACCAAGCGCGGCCACAGCATGGCAACCCGTATCGATGCCCAAGCATTCGGCAGCTACACCATGACACCGCGTCTGCCCCAGATGATGAACGCAGAGCAATACCGCATCTACGCCAACGAGTTGATGGGCGATATCACGACAAACCAGTCGCGCTTCCCCTTCCTCTCTGACGACCCCAACTACTATTATTACAAGATGTATCACAACGAGACCGACTGGTCGGACTATGTATTCCAGAATGCATGGGCACAAAACTATCGTGTAAACGTACAAGGTGGTGACGAGGCAGCTATGTATAACTTCTCACTCGGCTTTGCCGATGGTGCCAGCACAATCAAGAGCAACGACTTCAATCGTCTAAACATCCGCTTCAATACCGACATCAACCTGTCAAAGATCTTGAAGACACGTTTCGACATCTCATACAGCCGTATCGTTCGTGACCTCCGTGACGATGGTATCCAGCAGGATTTGACCGCCGGTCCGATGGTTTCACCCGGATTCCTGGCACTCATCAAGTCGCCCTTCTTGAGCCCCTACCGCTACAACAACTCAGGTGAGTTGACCGGTGCTCTCGAAAGCGCTGACGTGTTTGCTAAAATCGGCTCGTCATCACTTCTCGACAACAGTGCCAACAACAACAGCTATGCCAACCCTCTCTCTATTTTCGAGTATGGCGATGGCAACAACAAGAACAACCAGGAGTATACCGTATTTGACGTAACTATAGCTCCCGAGATAGACCTTGGCAAGGGTTTGAAGGCCTCTACCCTGTTCAACTACACCTTGCACCGTACCAATGAGAAGTATTTCCGTCCGATGACAGGTACCCCCAACTTCTTCATCGTAGGTACCGGTTACTCTCAAAACGAAGTACGCTCATTCTTCTCTAAGGAAGAGGCTATCTATAACGATACCCGCATAACATGGGAGAAGAAGGCCGACGAGCACCACTTCAACCTATTCGGTGGCTTCCGCTTCTCCAACTTTGCCTACGACTCAAACTTCCAATCTTGTCACAACACCGGTAACGACAAGTTGCCCGACGTAAAATCTGAGTATGACTATGCAACAACGGATGGTGACGACAACGTATGGCGCAACATGAGCTACTATGCCAACTTAGACTACAACTACCAGAACAAGTATTACCTTCAAGGTAGTGTAGCCGCCGAGACCTCTTCACGTTTCGGTAGAGAGACTGAAGGCGGTATCAAGTTAGGTGGTGTATGCTGGGGTATCTTCCCCTCACTGCAAGCCGGATGGTTGGTTTCATCAGAGCCTTTCTTCAACACCAACATTATCCAATATATGAAACTGAGAGCCGGTATCGACTGGTCCGGTAACGACAACATCAGCAACAACGCTGCATTCAGCTACTTCAGCAACGTACAGTACTCTGACAGATATATGGGTATCAAGTTGGCCAATATTGAGAACCAGTCAATCCAATGGGAGACAACCCGCCGCCTGAACTTCGGTTTCGACATACAGACTCTCAACAACCGCCTGCGTATCTCAGGTGACATCTTCCACAATACCACCAACAACCTCCTTACCTTGAAGCAGCTGAGCTACCTCACCGGTCTTGAGTATTACTGGTGCAACGGTGGTGCCATGAACAACACTGGCGCTACAGTCAATGTGATAGGCCGTGCCATCAGCACCAAGAACTGGAAGTGGGAAGTAGGCGTAAGCTTGGGTACTTACAAGAACAAGATTACCAAGTTGCCTGACGGAACTACATTCAACAGCGCAAAAGACGGTGAGCTCTATGGCTACACAACCAACATCTATGATGCCACTATCCTGAGTGCAGTAGGTCAGTCGGCAGGCGTATTCTACGGCTACGAGACCGATGGTGTATATGCCAGCGCTTCTGACGTGCCCACTGTAGATGGTGTGCCCCTCTCAACACAGGATGTCAACACCGGTGTCAAGACTCCGTTTGAGGCAGGTGACGTGAAGTTCATCGACCAGAATGGTGACAACACCATCAACCTGCAGGATCGCGTTATCATCGGTAACCCCAATCCCGACCTCTATGGTAACTTCACCAGCAACCTGATGTACAAAAACTTTTCACTGAGCGCAACCCTCAACTACTCATACGGCAACGACGTATACAACTATCAGCGCTCATTGATCGAAAGCGGCAGCAGCTTCTACAACCAGACGAGTGCTATGACCAACCGCTGGCAGGCTGAGGGCGACGTTACCAATATGCCTCGCGCCATGTATGGCGACCCGAAGGGTAACAACCGCTTCTCTGACCGCTGGATTGAGGATGGCTCATACATCCGCTTGAGCGATATCACCCTCTCATACAAGGTGCCAGTATCAGCTTCATGGCTGCAAGGACTCACCGTATGGTGTGCCGGTACCAACCTGCTGACACTCACCAACTACTTGGGTAGCGATCCTGAGTTCTCATTCAGCAACAACGTACTGTATCAAGGTATCGACAACGGTCTGCTCGGCCACAGCCGCAGCTTCCAACTCGGTGTAAAGATTAACTTATAATGAACAACAAAATGATAAAGACAATGAAAAGCAAATCAATCATAGGAGCCGCATTGGTCGCCATCTTTACATTAGGTGCTACGACCTCATGCACAGATATGTTTGACATTGAGTCAAGTCGTGTAGTCTACGAGCAAGACCACGACCTCAGCAGTACTGCCGACTCTGCCTATACGACTATGGGTGTATTGCAGTGCTTGCGTCAGGTAGCCGACCGCTACATCATCCTCGGCGAGGTTCGCGGCGATTTGGTAGACATCAACGAGCACACCAAGACATCGCTCCGCAACCTGGCAGAGTTTAACTTCGAAGATGAGAACGAGTACCTCAACGTAAGAGACTACTATGCTATCATCAACAACTGTAACTACGCGTTGGCCAAGATGGACACCACCTTGACCCACAACAACGAGCGTGTGATGATTGACGAATATGCTGCTTTGTTGGGTATTCGTGCATGGACCTACATGCAGTTGGGCATCAACTACGGTAAGGTACCCTACTACACCAACCCCATCACTACAGTAGCTGACTCAGAGAAGGATTATCCGAAGCTCGGCATCAAGGAGCTTGCTGCAGAGCTTATCCCGCAGCTTACTCCCTATGTAGACTATGACCTGCCTGTATTCTTGGGTACAAACAAGGTATTCCCCGTATTGCAGCTGATTGTAGCCGACCTCTACCTCTGGAGCGGAGACTATCTCAATGCATGCGACACCTATATGGACTACATGACTACCCACAAAGACTTCAACTACTCATACGGTGAAACCGGTAACATGGAGTTCTTCAGAGGATACATGGGATTCAACGGTTCGATGATAGAGCCTATCACAGGTGCTACAGGTCTTCTCAGCAATGCGGTCATCATGACTAACTGGGATGACTATCTGGAAACAGCTTTCGGTACCAATGGTTATGAGAACATTGCTTATATCCCCATGGAAAGAAGTAAGGCCAATGGTATCGTATCTGAAATAGCCGGCCTATTCCATTCTTTCGACAACACCCATCCTCTGAATCCTTCAACCTACTACGGAGAGATCTGCACCAGCCAAGACTATATCAAGGGTAGCATTGACAAAACTACAGGTGAACTCACAAGCAGCTACTCTATCAACGTAATGGCAAATGGTGACCAACGTAGAAAGAACAACACGGGAAGTGTATCGGTTTCAGATGAGATCTTCAACGTATTCAACAAGTTCTCAAGCATGGATGCATCTACAGGTACAATCGAGTTGTACACTCCCATGATCAACCTCTACCGTCGTGCCATCGTATACTTGCGCGCTGCAGAGGCGCTCAATGGATTGGCCAAGGAGACCAGTTCCGGTGAATTGGCCGAGATGTCATTCAACCTGCTGAAAGATGCCTACAAAGTATTCTTCCCCGAAGGGCATGTGTTGGAGAAGCAGCTGCAAGAGGCATTCATCGGTGTACACGCCAGAGGTTGCGGTAACGTGCATCTCGACACCACTCACTATGTGCTGAAACCCGAGGTAATCGCAGCCAAGTTAGAGAAAGAGGGTATGGCTGTAGAGGGTAACCTCAACGACACCATCAACTACCTCGACATTCTCATTATCGATGAGTTGGCCATGGAAGCAGCCTTGGAGGGTAACCGCTTCGGCGACCTCATCCGCTTTGCTGAGCGTCGTGGCGAGCCTGAATTCTTGGCTAAGCGTGTAGCTTCAAGAAAGGGCAAGGAGAACCTCGATGAAGAGCTCTATAACAAGCTGATGGATAAAGAAAACTGGTATCTTCCCCTGAAGTAACCGCCATATAAGCTACAAAGGCTGCTCCGAGCCACCTTGGAGCAGCCTTTTTTGTATAATCACCCTTAATATTCACTTCAACCTCCCTACCCTATGCGACATCTGCTTGCCCTTATCTTCACGCTTATGGCCGTAGTCAATCTCACGGCCAAGGACTTTACCGTGGTGATTGATGCGGGACATGGCGGCAAGGATCCCGGAGCCATCAGTGCCAACAAGAAGATATACGAGAAGAATGTCACGCTGGCCGTAGCCCTCATGGTAGGAAAGTCCATCGAAGAGAATCATCCCGAAGTGAAGGTGCTATACACCCGAAAGACCGACAAGTTTGTAGGCTTGAATGACCGCGCCCGAATGGCCAACAAGGCCAATGCCGACCTGTTCATCTCCATCCACACCAATGCCGCCAAAAACCGCTCGGCCAGAGGAGCAGAGACCTACACACTGGGTATCGAGGAGGAGCGCACGGAACGGAATTTAGAGATTGCCAAGCGCGAAAACGGTGTAATCCTCCTTGAGGAGAACCACGAGAAACAGTATGCCAACTTCAACCCCGACTCCCCCGAAAGCTACATCATATTCGAGTTCATACAGAGCGAATACGTGAAGGAGAGCATCCATATAGCCCAATACGTACAGGAGAATTTAGCAGCAGATGCCAACCGCCACGACCGTGGAGTAAGGCAAGCCGGCTTCCTGGTTCTGAATGCCACATCCATGCCCAGCATCCTGGTAGAGTTAGGATACATCAGCAATGCCGAGGAGGCCAAGTACCTGGCCTCAAGCAGCGGGCAGAAGAAGATGAGCCAGTGCATCAGCAGAGCCTTTGACAAGTACTATGCCGACCTTCTGAAACAAAGTGCCGAAGCATCGGCCGCAAACAGCTCCATCAGCCGGGAGAACAAGGTCAAAAACGAACCTGAAGAGACGCACCGCCAAACGGCGACAAGCGAAGACGCCCCCGTATTCAAGATACAGTTCCTCTCCTCCTCCAAGAAATTAGGCAAGGGCGACAGTGCCTTTAAAGGACTCAGCCCTGTAGAGCATTACTATGACAAGGGACTGTACAAGTACACCTATGGTGCCTCTACCAACTATAACGAGATACTGCGCACGAAGCGAAAGGTGAACGAAAAGTTCAAGGATGCCTTCATCGTGGCATTCATCAAAGGCGAGCGCGTAGACACCCAGCAGGCCATAGCCCTGTTCAAAAAGAACCACCCCTAAACCGACCACCCAATGAAACATATCAGCAAAGAAATCAAGATCGGTGCCACGTTCATCATCAGCATCGCACTCCTATATATAGGAGTCAACTTCTTGAAAGGCAGCAACGTATTCTCCCACGACAAAACCTACTACATAGTAGTCAGCAATGCCGGTGGAGTAGCCCCCTCCTCGGTTATCAATACCAATGGCTACCAAGTGGGTACGGTGAGCAGTGTCAACTACGACTACAGCAGCCCCAACCGGATTGTCGTATCCCTGCGCGTGAACGAGTCATTACGCATCCCCAAGGGAAGCCGTGCCTATCTGGTGAATGAGCTATTGGGCGGAGTAAGCATAGACCTCCGACTGAGCCAAAGCACTGCATACTATGCCGACGGCGACACCATTGAACATGGCATAGCACACGGTCTGACGGGCGAGATCGAGCACGTTATGCTGCCCCGGATAAACGCTCTCGTACCAAAGGTAGATAGCCTCATCACCTCTCTGACCACCCTGGTGTCAAATCCCGCATTGAGCCACTCACTCAGCCACGTTGAGAGCATCAGCTACAAACTCAACTACACGGCAGATGAACTCAACCGCCTGTTTCATAACGAACTTCCTCGGCTAATGGAAAACCTACAAGGCACAAGCAGCAACCTGAACGAGATAACCTCAAAGCTCAACCAGGTAGACTATGCACAGACAATAGCCCGTGTAGACAGTACCATCAACAATCTGCAAACCCTCTCGGCTGCACTGATAAGCGACAATAGCAGCGTAGGCCGCCTGCTCAACGACACGGCATTCTACAACAACCTCAACGGGATATGCACCAGTGCCAATGCCCTCATAGAGGATATCAAGGCTCACCCCTCACGCTACATCAACATCTCGGTATTCGGCAAGAAGAACTGACCCCATGAGGCAACCTTTATTTTTTCGGTACACCTCAGCAGTGTTCCACGGATGTGACCGAAACAGGCGTTTTAAGAGACTCTACCAAGCGAGCAAACCACACCACGGGAAAGAGAAGAAATGGCTAAAAATGAGCCGGGAAAGAGCCTGTTTTTTTCGGCCTCTTGAAGCCAAAAATATAGCTAAATTAGATTTAGTCTAAAAAAGAAAAGAAAAGGTTCATCCCCTGAAAAAGGCCTCAAAACACACAAGAAACCCCTAAGAATGGGATACAAGCAGTAGGAAAGAAAAGACAAATATAGATACAAGTCTCATAGAAACACCTTACAATCAAGATGTTTGATATATGCAAGAAAAAAAAGAACATAAAAAACAGGGGAAAATACAATTGCCTGAAAGTAAACATCTTTGACAACTGCAAATAATCGGGAAAGAAAAGTTATTTTAAAATTCAAAATAAGGATAGTACCTTTGTAATGCCATTAGATGACAAATGAGTTTCGGGCAACCGAAACTTTTGAGTGTAGAAGTAAGACAAAGCGAACAAGAGGTTAGTAAAGAACAATGACGGAGACACAGCTCACACAACGATGGGACGAGTGCCTGAACATTATCCGCGATAATATCCAGGCCAGCTCATACACGACTTGGTTTTCCAACACCAAGCCCGCATCGTATACAAATAATGTGCTTACCATATTTGTCCCCAGCCAGTTTGTATACGAATATATCGAAGAGCACTTCGTCGACATCCTCAGTGCAGCCATCTACCGTATCTTCGGTAATAACACACAGCTCAATTATCGCGTGCTCACCGACCGTGAGAACCAGATTACTTTAGACCAAGAGTCAGAGAAGCGCCCCACCCAAGCCTTGAAAGAGCAAGAGAAGGCAAGCAATGGGGCACCCGACGGCATTGCCGTCGCTCCGCAAGACCTCGACCCGATGCTGCGCAGCAACTATAGTTTCGAGAACTTCATCGAAGGCATAAGCAACAAGCTCCCCCTCAGTGCAGCCGAGAACATTGCCCTGAATCCCGGCAAGACAATATTCAACCCGCTCTTCCTGTATGGAGCTTCCGGTGTAGGCAAGACCCACCTGGCCAATGCCATCGGCTTGAAGGTCAAGGAACTCTTTCCCGAGAAGCGTGTATTGTATGTTTCGGCACACCTCTTCAAGGTGCAATACTCCAACTCCGTACGCAACAACGTACTCAATGACTTCATCAACTTCTACCAAAGCATTGACGTACTCATCATCGATGATATCCAGGAGTTTGTAGGTGTAACGAAGACCCAGAACACCTTTTTCCACATCTTCAACCACCTGCACCAAAACGGCAAGCAGCTCATCATGACCTGCGACCGCCCACCCGTGATGCTGCAAGGCATCGAGGATCGCCTCATCACCCGCTTCAAATGGGGACTTACTGCCGAGATCGAGCGTCCCAACCTGGAGCTCCGCCGCAATATCCTCACCGCGAAAGCTCGCCGCGAGCGTATCGCACTGACTCCCGACGTACTCGAATACATTGCCGAGAATGTTACCGACAGTGTACGCGAACTGGAAGGTATCCTCATCTCGCTCATGGCTCACTCTACCGTCTATGGCCGGGCCATAGATATCTCCATGGCCGAGCGCGTAATCAGCAAGGCCGTGCGCATCGTAGAGAAGGAGGTAACGGTAGAAGACATCGTCCACCACACGTGTGAGCACTACCACATCAAGGACGAGAGTGTATACTCATCGTCACGCAAGAGAGATATCGTACTTGCACGCCAGGTAGCCATGTACCTCACCCACAAGCATCTGCCCAACCTCTCTTTGGCAGGAATCGGCCAGCAGATAGGTTCGAAAGACCACTCTACCGTACTGCACGCCTGCCGTACCATAGAGGAGCAGATTGAAATGGACAAGACACTGCAGACGGCCATCGAAGACATCGAGAGAAAGATACATTCGAGATAAGGACAGTCCGCTTTCAAGTCATACAGGGGCAGACATCATCTGCCCCTGCTTTCATCAAGAAGCTAACGGCAGCGCAACCGCCACATGCTACAGGGTTTCCCGTTTTGGGAAACTTTTTATTTATCACAAAATCATACATTACTCATTTACAAACACTTGATATTCCGTTTTGGAAAACTTTTGTTTTTATAGAAAAATAATTCTTGCTCCGTTTGGTCAATTCAGAAAAGATATGTAGCTTTGCAGAGCTTTTTGTTCAAGAAAGGATTACTTCTACACACAACAACTTTTTTGACAACAACAGTAACCTCATAAATACAGTGGAAAAGAAAACTTACACGTTCGAAGAAGCGCAGAACGCAACGCTCGAATACTTCGGTGGCGATGCCCTCGCCGCGAGAGTATGGGCGAACAAGTATGCCATGAAAGACTCCTTGGGCAACATCTACGAAGAGACCCCAAGAGACATGCATTGGCGCATTGCCAATGAGATTGCCCGCGTAGAGGCAAAGTACCCTAATGCCTTGTCGGCCCAGCAGTTGTTTGACCTGCTCGACCATTTCCGTTACATCGTACCCCAAGGCAGTCCTATGACCGGCATCGGCAACAACTACCAGATAGCCTCACTCTCCAACTGCTTCGTCATCGGTATGGACGGCAATGCCGACTCTTACGGTGCCATCATCCGTGTCGACGAAGAGCAGGTACAGCTCATGAAACGCCGTGGCGGTGTTGGTCACGACCTCTCACACATCCGCCCCAAGGGTTCACCCGTAAAGAACTCAGCCCTGACCTCTACCGGCCTGGTACCCTTCATGGAGCGCTACTCCAACTCCACCCGTGAGGTTGCTCAGGATGGCCGCCGCGGAGCCTTGATGCTCAGCGTCTCCATCAAGCACCCCGACTCAGAGTCCTTCATCGATGCCAAGATGACCGAAGGCAAGGTGACCGGTGCCAACGTGTCGGTAAAGATGGACGACGACTTCATGCGTGCTGCCGTAGAGGGCCACACCTACACACAGAGGTACCCCATCGACAGCACCGCCCCGCTCTACACCAAGGAGGTGAACGCATCGGAGCTGTGGAAGAAAATCGTGCACAATGCATGGAAGAGTGCCGAGCCCGGCGTACTCTTCTGGGACACCATCATCCGCGAGTCAGTGCCCGACTGCTATGCCGACCTCGGCTTCAAGACGGTATCCACCAACCCCTGTGGCGAGATTCCCCTCTGCCCCTACGACTCATGTCGCCTGCTGGCCATCAACCTCTACTCATACGTAGTGAACCCCTTCACCCCCGAGGCCTACTTCGACTTCGACCTCTTCAAGCAACACGTGGCAGTAGCCCAGCGCATCATGGACGACATCATCGACCTCGAGATCGAGAAGATTGAGGCCATCATGCAGAAGATTGAGAGCGACCCCGAGAGCGAGGAGGTAAAGGGCGCCGAGCGTAAGCTATGGCAGAAGATTATGGACAAGAGCACCCTCGGCCGCCGCACCGGCGTAGGCATCACCGCCGAAGGCGACATGCTTGCCGCTATGGGGCTGCGCTACGGCACCGACGAGGCAACCGACTTCTCCGAGAAGGTACACCGCACCATCGCCATCGAGGCCTACCGCTCATCGGTGACCATGGCCAAGGAGCGTGGCGCCTTCAAGATATACGACAGCGAGCGCGAGAAGAACAACCCCTTCATCAACCGCATCAAGGATGCCGACCCTGCCCTCTATGAGGAGATGAAGAAGCACGGCCGCCGCAACATCGCCTGCCTCACCATCGCCCCCACCGGCACCGTGAGCCTGATGACACAGACCACCTCAGGCATCGAGCCCGTCTTCATGCCCGTATACAAGCGCCGCCGCAAGGTGAACCCCAACGACCCCGACGTACATGTAGACTTCACCGACGAGACAGGCGATGCCTTCGAGGAGTTCATCGTATACCATCCCAAGTTCATGACCTGGATGGAAACCAAAGGCTACGACACCACCAAGCGCTACACTCAGGAAGAGATTGACGCCATGGTAGCCGAGAGCCCCTACAACAAGGCCACAGCCAACGATATCGACTGGCTCAAGAAGGTACAGATGCAGGGCCGCATCCAGAAGTGGGTCGACCACAGCATCAGCGTCACCATCAACCTGCCTGCCGACGTCAGCGAAGAGCTGGTCAACGACCTGTATGTAGAGGCATGGAAGTGTGGCTGCAAGGGCTGCACCGTATACCGCGACGGCTCACGCAGCGGTGTGCTCATCGCCACCGACACCAAGAAGAAGACCGCCGACGGCAAACCCGTAGAGGAGCCCTGCACCTGCAAGCCCCCCGTAGTGGTCGAGACACGCCCCCGCGTGCTCGAGGCCGATGTGGTGCGCTTCCAGAACAATAAGGAGAAGTGGGTGGCCTTCGTGGGCCTGCTCGACGGACGCCCCTACGAGATCTTTACCGGTCTTGCCGACGACGACGAGGGTATCCTGCTTCCCAAGTCAGTCACCAACGGCTACATCATCAAGAACGTGGACGAGAATGGCGTGAAGCGCTACGACTTCCAGTTCAGCAACAAGCGCGGCTACAAGACCACCATTGAAGGCCTATCCGAGAAGTTCGACAAGGAGTACTGGAACTACGCCAAGCTCATCTCCGGCGTGCTCCGTTACCGCATGCCTATCGAGCAGGTCATCAAGCTCGTCAGCTCACTCCAGCTCGATAGCGAGAGCATCAACACCTGGAAGGTGGGCGTAGAGCGTGCCCTGAAGAAATACGTGCTCGACGGCACCGCCGCCAAGGGACAGGTTTGCCCCAATTGCGGACAGGAGACACTCGTATACCAGGAGGGTTGCCTCATCTGCACCAACTGCGGCACCAGCCGTTGCGGATAAATCGAGAAATCTTTTTCTTTTACATACGCGAGAAAGGGAGTCGCTCATAGAGTTGAGGGCTCCCTTTCATTATTCACCATCCAAAACGACACACATCTATGACTATCACGCATAGCACCATCGAGCTCAGCCACCTCACCTTCCATGCCCACCACGGCGTATTGCCCGAAGAGCGCCTGCTGGGCAACACCTTCACCGTGGACCTCACCCTCGAGGCCGACATCCGCGAGGCCATCCTCACCGACGACCTCACCCACACCATCAACTATGCCGAGGCCTACGGCATCGTGAAGCGCGAGATGGAGATCCCCTCCAAGCTTCTCGAACACGTATGCGGGCGCATCGGCACCGCCCTGCTCCACCACTTCCCTACCCTGCAACAGGCACACGTGCGGGTAGCCAAGCACAACCCTCCCATCGAGGGAGCCGGCAACTGCCTATCGGCGGTGACGCTCACGTTCAGACGGTAGCCATAGCAGCCCCACACTCCGCTACCCCCTTCGCGAGCCCCTGAGCACCGATATCCGGATGACAGCGGATACCACGCACAGGGTGCCTACCCACGCCAGCGCCTTCATGTACCAGGGCGTGTAGCGCACCTCGCGCGTCTCCACCACCGTGACGGGGTAAGGGACAGAGTCGCGCCGGACAATGTGCACCGTGTCGCGCAACAGGCGGTAGCGATGCTCCACGCTTGTCTCCTTTATATATACCGTATCCCTGCCGCTGTCTACATACCTGTCACGGTAGATGTAGATGCTGTCGTAGCGCACGCGCTCGCGCCAGGTGCTGTCGCTCTCGTGATGTGTCATCACCGCTGCTGGAGGAATGCTCCTGCACCCGACGAGGGTGCAGAGAGCGAGGATGAATGTTATGGGTTTCATGTTTGTTTAGGGTTTAGGGGTTAGTGTTTAGTGTTTAGGGTTTCGAAGTTCGAATCACGAAAACGCTTGCCTTCGGTTCTTCGCCCTGTTCTTCCTGCACGACACGTGTATCCAGTAGTCGAGGCCGTTCTTGCTCTCCAGGATGAGCTGGTCATAGTCGGTATGCTCCTTGAGGAAGGTGTACCACCGGCGGGCAATCTCCATGTCGGTGTGGGCACGGCCGTCTTTCCACGAGGTGTACGGGGTGCGGGGCAGTCGGATGTCGGCCGCCTCGCCCAGGGTGTGCTGGCTGGCATACACGCCACCGACCTTGACGTTGAGTTCGTTGCAGCGGTAGCCGGAGCTGATGACCACGGGGCCGCCGACGAACTCGCGCAGGGGTTCGAGCACGGTGTGGCATAGCTGCTGCAAGGTGGGTATGTACTGCACCGGTACGGTGTTGTCGATGCCGTGGGCTTGGGCTACGGCCGAGCGTTGGAACTCAGCCAACTTGAAATGTTCTGTAAGTTTCATGTTTTTTGATCTGTGATTTATTATTCAATACTCGTTTGTTCAAGGTCTGAAGTCAACGCTCCGTTGTTTCATGTCTCAAATTTTCATCTTTAATCTTCAGCACCACCTTACGCCCACGTTCAAGTTTCTTGCGTATGCGGTTGTAGAAGCTTCCGAAGGCCTCTCGGGGATGGCTGAGGCATCCTGAGACGATACGTGTGCCGAGGATGACACTACCATCTTCCCGTTTGTGCACTCCGTTACCTGGCTTCAGCATGGGGCATACATGGGGCATTCGGGTGTTGAGGTTCACATTCTTCAGTTCCTTGCAGAGCGAGCATTGTAGGCTCATGGCTCTTTGCCCATGGCTCATGTCCGTCAGTATGACGGGCATGTTGCGTTTATACTGTTTACACTTGACCAATCCGATGGAGTATTCTCCCGAGGGGAGTGCGGTCATAACGTTCTCTGCTGTGTGACAGACAAATTCATTGTCGATATAGATAGCTCCGTCAATGCTTGTCTTATAGATATTGGTTCGTCTTAATTCGATGTTCATGTATTTAAATTTTCAACGTTTTCAATTTTCAATTGCTTTATATACCTCTCTCCCTGTTTCTCGATGAGCCCATTGAGTGTCCAGCGATATACAATGTTCTTACAGGGTGTTTTGAGACCTTGCGATACGAGGGTACGTTGTAGATCCTGCATGGTGAAGATGTCGGGCATAGCCTCCCATACGCTGGGGAATCGTGTGGCTTGCGGTCGTTCGTAGCGTGCGGCCTCCTCGTTCACCTTTTCGCGATAGCGGCTCAGCAGCCCGTGGAGCATACATTGTGCCACCCAGCGGGCAAAGTCGATGGTTTGCGCCTTCCGCTCAGGGGTGATGCGCCCGTAGAGAAAACAGGCAACCATACCTGCACGGAAACCATACTGAGCGGCTCGTCTCATGAGCTGGTCGCGGGCATAGTCCTCGTCACGGATAGCCTGCATGCGTTGCTCGCCGACCCATTGGCTCATTCCCCCGCATAGCCAGTTCAGTGACAGGTGATGCTCGGGCATCACGTTACCCGCTTCATCCTGGCACAGGGCCATCAGGGCATTCACCTTTTTCTGTATCACCTGCATCTGCCGCGATGTGAGCTCTTTGCGCACAGGCATGGGCTTGCCAAACTGACTGGGCAGCTCCACCATGATGCATCGGGTGACGAGTCCGTCCTCGACGTCGGGGTAGGCTCGGGCAAAGGCTCCAGGCGTACCCAGAGTGAGCAGGTTGTAGCGCATCTTACAGGTGGCGCTGAACGACACGTCGCTCTTGTAGTCCTGTCCGTAGCGGCCACCGTCGTTGTCCATGGCTATGCGGTAGATGTCGCTTTTCTGTGCCCATGCACCACTCTTGTTCGAGTTGGTGAGCGTGTCGGCCTCGGGCGATATCGAGATGAGGTGCAACCCCTGTGCCTGTACCATGCGCTTGAGCAGCTGTGCCACCGACACCTTGGCGGGTATGTCTCTCACGATGGGTTGCGGCTCTTCGAGCTGCTTCTTCTCGTTTTTCTTCAGCTTTGTCTGACGCTGATATTCGGCCTCCTCTTCGCGTCCCAGGTCGTCCATCTTCCTCACACGCTCCAAGCAGATGTCGGGTATGCGTAGCAGCGACCCTTTACCACTGGCTGCCGGTGCTATGACGTTGACGATGAAGCTGGGTGCCTGCAGCTCTCCGTCGATGTAGCGGGCCCTGAGCCTGCTGCCAAGGAATCCGCATACGGGCAGGCAGGCCAGTGCCGTTGCAGCCTTGAAATCATCGGGAGCGGTATCCACAAACTCGCGAATGAGAGGTGGCAGATGCTCTGGCAGGGGTGGCAGCTGGTGGGCTGGGCCATCGGCTTCGGCCTCCTGGCATTGGTCGTTATGATAGATGTCTACCCCCTTTTCGCGCAATACCTTATAAAGCAGGTAGGGCAGTTTCTCCGTCCGTGCACTCTTGCAAGCGCTCTCACAGCAGGCGCGCACCTCGGCCTCAGAGAGTCCAAAACGGGGGCATACCTGGAAGAGGCGGTCCACTTGACGGTCAGTGATATTGGCCAGCAGCCGGCAGATGAGGTATAGGCGGTTGTTACGCTCCCCTTCGTAGGGCTGGCCTCCTGTGCGACGCACCAGCTCGTCCACAATCTCGGCATAGGGTATACCGCGGAATTCTGCATTATAAACAGGTGAGTTTACCGCGTTTACCGCGTTCACCCGTCCGCCACTCAACTCTTCGCCCTTCACTCCCGACTCTTCACTCTCAGCGTGCTTGTTGCCCACGGCTCTTGGCTCACAGCCAAAAAGCTCTTCGCTCACATACAGCGTATACCCGCTCGGCACCATATAGATGCAGCGGCTGGCCACGTCCTTCAGCGCAGGGTCGGCCACGAAGCCTATGTCGGCAGAGAAGCGCTGCTGCGCCTCCTGCGGCGTCATCCCCTCGGGCAGGACGATGAGCACGTGTGTGCCCCGGCGCACGCTCTCCTCCACCAGCAGTATCCTCCACTTGCCCGCGGCCTGCAGCTCCATCGCCCTGGCCAGTATCTCCTCGGAGTGCCCCTTCTCGTCGAAGTCCAGCATCAGCCTCGGCAGCGGCCTGAGGGCATCCTTCAGGGCGCGGTGGTTGTCCCTGAACCCGGCACACCCCGGCGTCCACACCGGCAGCTTAGCCTTCAGCGCCTCGTCGCCCCCGGCGATGCGGCGGCACATCTCGGCCAGCCACGGCGCGCTGCGCAGCTCCTCCCACTCCTTGCGGGTGGCAGGGATGGCAGGGGCGCCATGCCCCTTGCCTATACAGGTAAAATTTACAGTTGTGCCTACCATACTGTCTCCTCCTTTCTGCTCTTGTAATATGCGTTTATTCTCTCGCCCTCGGCCTGTCGCGCACGGCAGATTTCCGTAGCGCTCATTGCGGGCTTGAACCTCCATTTCTCGATGACGATGCCGCCCTGCGTCTGCATCACACTGCAGTGCTCCGTGGCGAACAGCTGCTTGTATCGGCTGCCCTGTGACCCCACGTTGTAGGGGCGGAATACCGCCCTGGCGCCGGGCTCTATCGTGGTGCACCCCTTCAGTCGCAGGCGCCCGTCGGGGGCCACCTCGTCGGCCCTGTCGGCCATCCACGGACATGCGTCCACCTTGATCTGGTTCTCACTATACACCGTTACGGTGTCCATCTTCACATCGCCATTGATGACGATTCTTTTCTGCTGATTCTTTGTCATTGTTGTCGAAAAAAGTTTGTGAGATCGGGAGTGCGAAGATTGCCGGCTTTTCACTCATGAGACTCCACTCACGCCTCTTCTCGGGTTAATGATTAGGTTTATTAGATTTTATGAAAATCCACTACCAAGATGTCCTGGTACAACTTCTCATTGTACTCGCTCACCCCAGCCCTCAGCGAGGCCACTATCACATCGCCCGGGTGGAACACACACGAGGCTGCATTGCCAAGGAGCGTCGCCACATACTGGTTGCTGTACTTGCCACCCAACTCCTGCAAGTGGATGAACTTCTTCTGCACCTGTCCGCCCTCAGCCTTGGTGCTCTGCACGGTGAATGGCTCACCGCATTTGACTACTCTAAAAATGTTTTGTAACATTGTTCACTAAGCCTCTGCCTATCTATGGATGGCCCGCTTAAGGTGCTGCTCATCTCAGAGGAACGATGCAAAGATAGGGCGGTCCTATGAGGGGATAAAAAAAGAGAGGTAGACACAGATGGATGTCCATTTACATCCATTTGCGTCCACCTTTATCCAATAATTTGAGGAGATTTTGCCTAAAAAACAATGATTTTATTGGCTCTGTCTAATGCATTTTCATCGTTCTCGTTCATGTAATTATGAATTGCCTTCCATCCGCCAATTAAAGTAAATTCCGATTCAAATTCCTTTTGCTTGGGCTTTCGTGTCAAATGTCCATCTTGAAAACATTTTAACAACACGCACCCCACATCAGCACCTTTGCGGCCATCGATTAGTTGATGCAATCTCTTAATGAGTTTCTCGGGCTCTTCATGTTGTATGATTGTGTGGAAAAGATTTATTGAAGTTGTCGCAACTATTTTTTTCTCTTCCTTTTCCTTAATGGCCATCTGGGGTTTAGGCTTCCTCTCCTCCTCTATCAGCCAAATCATCCTTACGAAACGAAAGAGAGCTGCACGATGCTCCAAGGTTACCTCTTTGCGATGCTTGAAGAAATATTTACCGATATGCCCCGCTTTAGGCACGACGATTCCATCTTTATAGTCAAATATTTCACGTAAGGCTGAGTAGTGGGCTTTTACATCCATACCTTGGGGTGGATTATAGAATCTCAATCCTTCGTACTCATCATCAAACTCGGTCGTATCCGTCTCTGCTTGCGAACTTATCCTTGGAGCCAAGAATCCTGACATAAAGAATGCAAGCATCTCCGTGCAATATTTCCCTTTCAGATTTCGTCTGATTACCTCCTCATTTTCATCACAAGAGTTAACCTTCCAATCTTCAAATTCTTCTATAACGCTACTTCCACATTCTTTTGCGAAGAGTTCCCTTTCGTAACGATAAAGCTCTTCACCTTGATCCAGCGTCATTCGATGCCTACCGATACATGTATGTATCTTTATAAGACTTTCTCGAAGTGCAGCCACCGATTCATTCAGTACCAATGCTAATTGGTCGGCACTCAAATCATTCGTCAAAAGATTCATCAGCGCCTGTACGTTGCCCGTACGGTCACAAGATATACCCTTCAGCTCGTCTCTTGAAAACGTATCGAAGACGTGCCATAACGTATCCTTTACCGAATCGGCATTAGCATCCTCTTCCTCTTCTTCGGGCAAGTAGAAAGGATTTACATCAAATTTGATGTCCAGCCTTACGCTCCACTGGCCATAATCCACATCTGCATCATATTGCAATAGGTTATGAACCGCAATAGATTCCGAGAGGTTGCTTTCAATCTGCAAGAAGAATTGATGTACCCGATGAACATCATATAACAACCCAAGCAATAAGAATTTTCGCCCACCCGATGACATCGAGCGTGCTGAGGTCAATTCTTGGAAAAGATTCTCCAGCGCCTCCAGATATACAGTTTTCTTTTGTCTCAAACCTTCCATCCCTATTGCTTGTTGTACTTTGTTGAAAGAAACGGAAGGCAGGTATTTGGTAATGAAAAAATCACCACTAGGGTCGCCAAACCCCTTACAAGAATTTTGCATAACCATCACTGCCTCCCTTGTAGTGTTGCTACACGGTGGTGTAATGGCGGCAATGATCCTTCTTGCAAGTTTATGAATTGGCGATTCAGTAGTGATGAAAGATGTCGCTCGCTACACTATGATGTATTCGTGTGTGCTAATGCCTGTTTCTTACAGTTGCGTTGTTTTATAGGTTCATATATTTATCGAAGAAAGCCTGCAATTTTTCAATCACAACCCTCTTCTTTTCTGCTCTCTTTCCTCCTCCCCCGAATACGGGCATCGGGGGCAACACCTTGGTGATGGCGGTGCCTATGGTCGATAGGTAGCCCTCCTCAAAGGCATTGGCGATGAAGGCCTCTGTCTCGGCATGTTTCAAGTTCTCTTCTGCGATGATTTGCCTGAGGTCGGCATCGCGGCGTTCGGCCACATAGCGTTCCCAGTTGTCCGTCACGTCGCCCGTGTCGGTGGGTGTCATGCGCTCGATGAACTGCTCTATCAGCTCCTTCTTATTGCGCAGGTCGGGGCTGGCGGCAATGGCCTTGCGTATCTTCACCACCACCTCCATATCCTTGCAGTTGCCTTCGTGATATTCGGCCACCAGCATCAAGATGTAGTCGATACCTATCTGCACCTGCTTCACCAGCTCTATCTCAAACACCACATCGTCGTTCACCTTCTCCTTGTCGGCTTTCTGCTCGTGCTTGAACTCATCGCGCAGGTCGATATACCATGAGGTGTAGTCCTGTACCTCATAGTCGCTCAGCATCAGTTGGGCTTCGGCAAATTCGTCGAACGCACCCAGCAGGTTGCGCAATTTCAGCAATGCGCCGAAGAGTTGCACAAAGCGCTTCTTCTCCTCCATGGTGCGTATGCCGCCTATGGTCGTGAGGCCAAACTCTGCGAGCAGCAGCATCTCTATCTCCTTATAGCCGAGATGGTGCATGCCCTTCTCGTCATCATACCCGAAGAAGTAGTCATCGAAGGGGCGCATGGTGATCAAGCCTGCCGCATCCTTGTCGCCAAAGAGGGCAAAGCACTCCTTCACCTCCTTCTCCAGGTTGCGGAAGCACACCACATTGCCGCAATCCTTCACGGCATTGAGTATGCGGTTAGTGCGGCTGAAGGCCTGTAAGAGGCCATGCATCTTCAGGTTCTTGTCCACCCACAGGGTGTTCAGTGTCTTGGCATCGAATCCCGTGAGGAACATGCCCACGACGATGAGCAGGTCTATCTCCTTGTTCTTCATGCGCAGGGAGATGTCCTTGTAATAGTTGGCAAAGCGCTGGGCATCGATGCCGTAGGTAGTGCCAAACTCAGCGTTATACTGGTCGATGGCGCGTGCCAGAAAATCCTTGCTCACCTCGTCCAGACGGTCGGTGCCTTCGGGGTTCTCGTCCTCCATGGCACCGATGCTGTCTCCCTCAGGGTCGTTGGCGGCATAGGTGAAGATGGTGGCAATGCGCAACCTCTCTTCCTCGGGCCTCTCGGCCTGCTGGCGCATGAACTCGTCGTAGTAGAGGCGTGCCTTCTCCGTGCTGTCTACGGCAAAGATGGAGTTGAAGCCCTTGGCGGCCACCTTCGTGCGTTGCTCCTCCACCTTCTTCTGGCGTGCCTTGGCCATCTCCACCACGTTCTTCGTCACGCTCATGCGGTAGCCCTCGTTGCGCTTGGTCTTGCGGGCAAAGTTGTCGAGGATGTACGTCACGTTGTTGGCAATGTATCGCGGGTCGCGCAACAGCTCTTCCGAGTCGATGCCCCACACCTGCTCATCACGCACGCCCTCGCGCCCACGCATGGTGCGCACATAGTCAATCTTGAACTTCAAGACGTTCTTGTCGTTGATGGCATTGATGATGGTGTAGCTATGTAGCGGACGTGTGCGGTTGCCCTCCTCGTCGGGCTCTCCGCCAAAGAGCTGTGCCGTGGTGGCCAGCTTCTTGTCCTTGGTGGTGGTGCTGGCGTTCTTGGCAAAGATGGGCGTGCCCGTGAAGCCGAAGATATAGTATTTCTTGAATCGCTTGGTGATGAGCTGGTGCATGTCGCCGAATTGCGAGCGGTGACACTCGTCGAATATCAGCACCACATTCTGGTCGAGGCAGTTGATCTCCTTGCCACCCTTCAAGAGGTTGCTCAGCTTCTGTATGGTGGTGATGATGATGCGGCTATTGGGGTCGTTGAGTTGACGCAGGAGGATGGCGGCATTGGCATTGCTGTTGGCCGCATCTTTCTCGAAGTTGTCATACTCCTTCATCGTCTGATAGTCGAGGTCCTTGCGGTCGACCACAAAGAGCACCTTGTCCACCATCGGCAATTTCGATGCCAGCTGGGCGGTCTTGAACGAGGTGAGTGTCTTGCCGCTACCCGTCGTGTGCCAAATGTAGCCACCAGCCTTGCGCGTGCCCTGCAGGCGGCGGTTATGGGCATACTGTATCTTGAGCAGTATGCGCTCGGTAGCCGCTATCTGATAGGGGCGCATCACCATCAGGTTCTTGTCGGCGGTGAACACGCAGTACTTGGTCAGGATATTCAGCAAAGCCTCCTTGGCCATGAAGGTGGCGGTGAAGTCCTCCAGGTCGTTGATGACATGGTTCTCGGCATCGGCCCAGTAGGAGGTAAACTCGAAGGAGTTGCTCTGTGTCTTCACCCTCGTCTTCTGCCGTACCTGCTCCTGCACATGGGCATAGCGGGTGGTGTTGCTATAGTATTTGGTGAACGTGCCGTTTGAGATGACGAAGAGCTGCACATAGTCAAACAGCCCATTGTCTGCCCAAAACGACTCACGCCCGTAGCGGTTTATCTGATTGAACGCCTCCTTGATGTCCACCCCACGGCGCTTCAGCTCCACATGCACGAGGGGGAGGCCATTGACGAGGATGGTCACATCGTAGCGGTTCTTGGCCGTGCCGCCCGTGGGGGTGTACTGGTTCATCACCTGCACATGGTTGTTGTGTATGTCGCGGCGGTCGATAAGGCGTATGTTCTTCGTCTCCCCATTGTCGAGGCGGATGTTCACGATGGGGTCGCGCTGTATGCGTTCGGTCTTGTCCTCGATAGTGAGATTTTCATTGGCTATCTCCTGCGTGAACAGGCGCTTCCACTCGGCATCGCTCAGGCGGATATTGTTCAGCTTCTCCAGTTGTGTGCGGAGGTTGTCTATCAACCCCTGCTCAGTGTCGATGCTCAGCCGCTCATAGCCCTGCGCCACGAGTTGGCGGATGAAGCCCTCCTCCAGTGCCGCCTCACTCTGGTAGCGCTGCGCCTCGTGCACAGGCTCCTCATAGTGGGTCATCACCGTGAGGTTGCTCTGCTGGATAACGATGTTGAAATTCTCTATTAGCATACTATTCTTCTTTTTATGTAGTGCAACGGATTAGCAATCCAATAAAAATCACAATAAATGCCACAACGACGATTGTTGATATAGTCTTAATCCACACATCATAGTCGGCCATCGTCCTCTCGTATCCATAAGGAGCCAAGAGATTATAATACCGCTTAACATTCTCCTCCAGTTTCTTGTAGCCATTTGAGCCTGGCTCAAAATAGGTATACAACAACTCATCAAATGCCTTTCGATATAACTTTTGATATTGCACTATACCATTAGCCTTTTGTGCAAAAGCATCTCCATGCAATTCCGTTGACCTCTCAATAATAGAGCGTTGATACTCATCGATATAAGGACATTCTCTGATATTGACCAGATACCTTGTACATACCTCAATTGATGGACTTTCCTCTTCCATAAACAACCGCACCAAATTCTCATTAAAGCATGTGTTTAAGCCTTCATCGTGACTTTTATGTCCTGTATGTTCTTGGGTATTCAAATACTTCAGTATGATTGAGTATATCTTGTTGTATATTTTGACCAATGAACTCAACGTATTCGCATCTTTCATCCGAATAAGTTCGATGGCATAATTGGTTACGCCCGAACTACATTCGTAGCGGAAATCCAAGAATTCTAATAATTCTGAGTACCTATATTCACTGTATTTGGACATAATTACTCAAATGTTAAGAGTTGGTTTCTATAATATTCGTACTGCTTTTTTCGTAACTTAATTTCGGTTTCAATCGATAGGCTCAATTGCTCGAATGAATCGAGTTTTTTAACGATTTCCTCTTGTATTGCTATTGAAGGGTATGGAATTCTTATAGCAGAAAATTTATCCTTGGATAATCCAAAACGTGTCAAACCTGTAGCATATTTATAAATTTGCTCTTTTACGAAGCAAGTATCAAAAAGATAGTTAATGTAATGCGATGTAATCATATCATGCTGATGCAATCTATATCTCATAATATGATAACTATATACAACATTATCTAATGATTCGATTGCTACTGCTGAATGACCTATATCTTCTCTTGTTTCTGAGGTTGGCGTAATGAAAATATCTCCCTTTATTACATTACAGGCTGTTACCTTTTTTAAGGGTGCCGTAACTTTCATTGTTGGAGTATCCTTTGTAATATATTTATTTTTATAAACATCCATGTAATTAAGTAATGTGACTTCCGGTTCTTCTGGTACTATTTTTTTATCCACACCTATGTTTTCAAAAGAACCTAAATCCCCCAATTCCTTCCACTCAACATCTTCAATTCCTTCGAAAAGCTCTAACTGCTTTGCAATATCGTCTACTTGCTGGCGTAGCTTGTTTATTGTGACAACTACGTCGGCCAACTCACCATTCACGGCGGCGATGTCGATGCGCTCGCGGGTGTCGGGCTGCTCCACATACGACGACACCGAGAGGTTGCAATCATTGGCAATGATGTCCTCATTCTTCACCAAGCGGCAGAAGTACGGCTCATCCACACGCGCCTCGATGGCCTCGGCTATACGGTCTTGGTGCTGGGGGCGCAGGAAATTCTTGTTGCCCTCCTTCTCAAACTCACCGCTGGCATCCACGAAGAGCACGCTATTGTCCGTCTTCGTACCCTTGCGAAGCACGATGATGCAGGTGGCGATACCCACCCCGAAGAAGAGGTTCGAGGGAAGCTGGATGACCGCATCCACATAGTTATTGTCCAATAAATATTTACGTATCTTCTGCTCAGTACCCCCACGATAGAGCACACCGGGAAACTCTACGATAGCCGCCACGCCGCTCTCGCTCAGGTGATGCAGCATGTGCATGGTGAAGGCCAAGTCGGCCTTCGACTTGGGTGCCAACACACCGGCTCTGGTGTAGCGCTCGTCGTTAATCAAAATAGGATTATCCTCCCCCTCCCACTTGATGCTATAGGGGGGATTCGACACGATGGCATCGAAACCCTTGCAATCTCTCACCAACTCCAAGTGCTTGGGCTCTGTGAGCGTGTCGCCCAGCTCAATCTCGAAATTGTCGAAACTGATGCCGTGGAGAAACATGTTTATGCGGCACAGGTTGTAGGTGCTGGGGTTGATCTCCTGCCCGTAGTATTGCAGGTTGGGGTTGTCGCGACCGATGGTCTTGGCAAACTTCAGAAGCAGCGAGCCGCTACCACACGCAGGGTCATACACACGGCGGATATTGTTGTTACGAACGAGGCAGAGGCGTGCCAGCAATTCGCTCACGGCAGGCGGGGTGAAGTATTCGCCACCGCTCTTGCCCGCACTGGCGGCATACATCTGCATCAGGAACTCGTAGGCATCGCCGAAGGCATCAATGGTGTGGTCGGCAAACGAGCCGCCCAGGTCCATGGCGGCCACGGCCTTCAGCACCTTGGCAAGGAGCTCGTTGCGCTTCGTCACGGTGCGGCCTAATGAGGTGCTATCCACGAGGAAGTCGCCAAAGAGGCCACGCAGGTCGTCCTCCGAGGGTTGACCCTGTGCCGAGGCCTCGATGCCGCGGAAGACGGTACTGAGTGTCTCGTTGAGGTTTTCATCATCGTCGGCACGCTTTGCCACATTGGCAAACAGGTGCGAGGGGAGTATGAAGTAGCCCTTCTCCTCCACAATCTGCTCACGGCCATACTCGGCCTCCTCATCGCTCATCAGCGTGTAGTCAAAGTCCGCCTCGCCAGCCTCGGCCTGCAAGCGATTGACATACTCTACCATACTCTCAGAAATGTATCGGTAGAAGAGTGTGCCCAGCACGTATGACTTGAATTCCCATCCATCTACCGAGCCACGCAGGTCATCGGCAATTTTCCATATCGTGCGGTGCAATTCGGCACGTTGTTGTTCGTTCGACATATCTTGTTCGGTTCAGATTCTACGTTTTTTCAGTGTATGCCCAACCTCAGTAACCAATCTCCACCGAGTCTCCCCACTCACAATCCGTGACGATACCGGTCACCAAGGAGGTGCCGTCATTCACTTCGGCACTGCGGTTTTCGGGAGCATCGGCAGGGATAGGATTGGTGCAGGCACACATGCCCATGCACATCAAAAGGCACAAAAAACAGCGGTTCCCATACGTTTTAGCACGCATAGAGAACCGCCATATAGCAAGCTCACACGAAACAGAAAGGCCTAATTTACCCCCCCCTATTTCGCTGTTTATCAGATAGTTACAATACATCTGTCGCATATCTACTGGATGTGTTTGGTTAATCTCTGCAAAGATAGTAACAAACGAGCGAGAAATACGAAACTTGTTTCAGTATTTTTTACAGCGAGTGCAGTATATCTTCGCAGTTTACTGCAAAGATACTAATAAACGAGCGAAATAGTATCAAGCTTGCTTGAATATTTTTTTACAGCGAGTGCTGTATGTCTTCGCAGTTAACTGCAGAGATACGCATAAGCAAGCGAGAAAACAAAAGTTTATTCCCCGGCGAATGATGACAGCCGACAAGGTAAACGAGGTAAACGCGGTAAACTCACCTGTTTTTATTTTTTTAGGAACTGGCACGGCGACCCCTATATATAGGGGTTTAATATTATATTATATATAA
>JAFXEF010000044.1 GCA_017520935.1 Bacteroidaceae bacterium
GGTGAGGCTGGTGCAACCATCGAAAGCCCAATCTCCAATGCTCGTCACGCTCTCGGGGAGGGTGATGGTGGTGAGGCTGCGGCAACCTTTGAAAGCATAGCTACCAATTGAAGTCACGCCCTCGGGGATGTTGATAGCGGTGAGGCTGCTGCAACCATCGAAAGCATAGTTTCCAATGCTCGTCACGCCCTCGGGGATATTGATGGCGGTGAGGCTGGTGCAATCATAGAAAGCCCGCTCTCCAATGTTCGTCACGCCTTCGGGGATGGTGATGGAGGTGAGGCTGCTGCAGCCACCGAAAGCTTCCTTTCCAATGCTCGTCAATTGCGAATTCTCGGGAATGGTGATGGTGGTGAGGCTGGTGCAACCATCGAAAGCCCAATCTCCAATGCTCGTCACGCTCTCGGGGAGGGTGATGGTGGTGAGGCTGCGGCAACCTTTGAAAGCATAGCTACCAATTGAAGTCACGCCCTCGGGGATGGTGATGGAGGTAAGACCGTTGCAACCAGAGAAAGCATAGTCTCCAATGCTCGTCACGCCCTCGGGGATATTGATGGCGGTGAGGCTGGTGCAATTTAAGAAAGCCCTGCTCCCAATTGAAGTCACGCCCTCGGGGATGGTGATGGTGGTGAGGCTGCGGCAACCATTGAAAGCACTGCTCCCAATTGAAGTCACGCTATACGCCACGCCGTCGTAGGTGACGGTGGCGGGAAGGGTGATGGAGCCGGAGTACTTGGTGCCACCAGAACTGGTCACCTCGGCCTGCTTGGCCTTAGAGATGAGGTTGTACCAGATGCCGTCGATCTCGACTGTTTCGGCACTCGCCCCAACGCTGCACAGCAGCATGGCTGCCATGAGCAGAAAATGTTTCAAATGTTTCATAATTCTTGCATTTGGTCTATTTCCTAATTCTTGCTTATATTAAAAAGAAAAGAACTCCGCTCCTAAGTGGGGGCTTGGGAGGGGAGTTTGATATAATACGAGAAAGATTCAATCCAATTCATCTGGATCAATTCTAAATTCCATAGAATTTAAAGGGTCAATGACAAGACGAGGTTCATCATCGTATTCTCCAATTTCATACTGGGCTTCATCTTGCCAGTCAGGATATTCCTCATTGATACTATTAGTAACTTCACGACGCAGATCCTCCACCTCTTTGCAGATTTGAGGATAATCTTTATTGTTAGGACTCTTTCTATAGGCTTTTTCCGCCTTATCAAGCGCATTTCTCAGTTCGTTAAACTTATGAGGTACGGCTATTTCATACTTATCCAAGACACCCTCAATCTTATCCAATGCATTCTCAAGATCTGATTTACTTATTGAGCTCATAGCATTTATATTTATAGTTAAACAATTCTCAAAAAACAGAATGAGCGGGGCAGCTATAGCCATATAAGGGAAGTGCACACAAGAGGATATCGCTTCTTTTTTAACGTGGTTTCAGCTCCACCTCCTCTCCGATCGGGTCACCCTACCCAGGTCGTCTCCATTACTGCCCAAGACCCATCGTTGTCCGAAGACTCCAATGGGCAGGTATAGGATCTCCCGCGAGGAGATTCCCCATTTTTCAACGGAATGCCTATTCCACGGGTACTAGTCCCCGCCCATTCGACACCCACCTTTTAGGGAGACATACCACAAGCAAGTTTCCTTGCAAGCGTGTTCTTCACTCATTCCAATTGCAAATATACAAATAATCAATTTTACCCCCCCCCGTTAACAAATTTTAACATATATTTTATGCGTTTTTCATCCAAGAGAGAAGAAACTGGGGAGTTCTGCTACTAAAAATCATTTACGGGACCCCAATGAGAGAAAAGGAAGGCCGTAATGGCCATGAACAGGAGGCGACGGATGCAGGTTTTACCCCTCCTGCCGGTTGAGGGTGGTCTTGAGTTGCTCATTCTCGCTCTTGAGGGTGAGGAGCTCCTGCTTGAGGGTTTCGAGTTCGTGAGTGGCGGCGGCGAGGGCTTCGCGCTGGTTGGTGCGGTAGCCGAGGCGGGCGGCGGTCATGCGCTCGCGGATGCCTCCCTGGGTGACGAACTCCTCTTCGCGCTTCTTCTGGTAGGTCATCATCATCTTGTCCACCATGCGGCAGAGGGTGATGGCAGTGTTGGCCATCTCCTCGGCGGTCCACCGCTCGAAATAGGGTTCGTAGTGGGTGAGGTGGTTGTGGGTGCGGCAGTAGGCGAGCAGGGAGTCGAAGCGGGGATGCCCTGCCACCCACTTGGTGAGGCGGTGGCTGATGATGTAGTCCTCGTAGTCTTCGAGCAGCTCCTGTATGCTGGCGCGGGCCACGTTGAGGAGCTTGAGCTCCATCTCCGATGAGGTGACACCGTCGGCCGAGCCCTCCACGATGTTCTGCTTGCCCGAGCGTGCCGCCTGCACCATTTGGTCTACGGTGCGGTCGCCGTAGGCGGGGAGGAAGCGGCGGGTGAAGGTGTAGGTCATCTGGTAGAGCACCACGGTCTTCTGGTAGAACCAGAGCTCGCGCCAGTTGGTCTGGCGGCGCAGGACGGTGGCGATGACTTGGGCTTGGGGTTGCATGGCAGTGTGTGTTTCTCTTCTTGGGAGCAAAGATAGTGAAAGACCCGAGAATAGCCAAATATCATGGGAGTTTTTGGCGGCAAGCGGAGGCAACAGGTGGCAACAGGGAGGGGGGGTGATTATTTTAGATAGATTTTCTAGATGGTCTAGATAAACTAGAAACTCTAGATGATCTAGATTAAGCTAGAGACTCTAGATAATCTAGAAGCTACAGATAGGCTATAGTCACTAACCCCTATAAAAAAAAACGCCCTCCCCTTTTTGCAGCATCGGCGATGCGTCCGGCTCTGGACGCACCGCCGTTTTGGGGTGTTGCCCGGTGTTGGCTGTTGCCGAGGGTGTTTTTATAAAATTAACGATTTTGCGCCTCAGGGCACCTCAAATCCTTATAGGTGTATGATACAGCTTCTTAATCGGATAAAATGTATAAAAACTCCGATGGGAAAGGCTGAATACTTTAACATTGATAGATATTATAATTCATTATTCAATATGTATAATTCATTAAAAATACAGAAAAGAATCTACATTTTCGACGAACGGCGGCCGATATACGAAGCCGAGTTCGTCAGCTGTGAAAAAAGAATGGTCATCGTGAGCGATGACGAGTGTATGAACAACTTAAAAAAAGGAGGTAAAAGATGAAAGTCATTTCTACTCAGGTGCACCTGTTCTACAAGTTCACGGGTGTGCGCAACGGCAACTATTGCTTTTCGTGCGTGGACGACTACGCGCTGACACTGGAGCTCCCGTGGTGCGCCTATGCACTGGAATTCATGGCCGAACCATTGCGCCCGCTCGTCGTGGGCGATATGGTGAGCGTGGTCTATGAGCGGACAAACCGCCTGTCGCCGCGCCAGCAGTGGCGGCCGGCCGAGTGGTACAAGATGCCATGAACAGCACACACACGCACAAGTCATTAACCCTAAAAAAAATTACAAAAAACAGTATGATTACGCACAACACACAAACGGCAGGGGCATCTGAGCCCCAGGCCGACCACACACGAGCGCTGCTCTTCACGAACGGTGCCTACGACAAGTATTGCTATCCGCTGCACTCGCTGGACGAACTGATGCAGCTCACGACGAGCGACCATTACCAACAGGCGCTGGCGGCCTACCGCAACGGCAACGAGGAGGCTAAGAAGCGTATGCTGGCCCTGCTGCCGCAGGCGCGGCTGAAGCACTCGAACATCTGGCTCCACACGATGGAGTGGCTGGTGCCTTCGGGCTGGGTCTTCCTCGACGACGACCGGCCAGCGACGGAGATCACGGCGGAGGAGCGCCACAGACGGGTGGAGGAGCGTCTGGCACACTTAGGCTTGCAGGACATGCCCCACATCGCCCTGCGCTCGGCTTCGATGAAGTATCACCTGCTGGTGCCCATGGCCTACCCCTCCCTCAGAGAATCCTGGGAACACTGGCGCGAGGTGTTTGACGGGGTGCTCGTATTGGACCCCTCGACGGTGAACGTGAACCGGCTGATGTTCTTCACGGGCGAACTGCTGACAGCGCCCGAGACGCTGGGGTGGCTGTTAGCCTCCCCCCTGCCCCTCCCAAGGAGGGGTGACTCGGAATCCGCCGAAATAAACTACCCAAAACCCGCGATGGAAGCAGTCCCCCTCTCCTTGGGAGAGAGGTTAGGGGTGAGGCTCGAGGGCGGGGGGAGAGGCCTCCCTTCCATCGCCGCCCACATCGTAGAGCAACTATGTGGCACCACCACCCCACCCGAGGGGACGAGGAACAACACGCTCTTCGAGGCTGCCAAGACGATGTGTTACATTGAGGGCATCACGGAGGCCGACCTCATGGGAGCTTTCGAGGCGCTGGACTGGCTGGGACTGCCCAAGCGTGAGGCACGCCAGTGCATACGCAGCGCCATGCGGCAGGAAAAGTCGTGGAAGTATACGCTGCCACCGGAGCTGGTGAGGGCGATGGAGACGGCCTCCGACCTAAACTCGGACGAAACAAGCTACCCAAAACCCGCGATGCCCGAAAGCTCCCTCTCCTTGGGAGAGGGCGGGGGGAGAGGCCTCCTCCCCTCCCTGATTTCCCTCTTCACGCGCCACGTCCCCGAGAACGCGCGGATGGCCGTGTCGTCCATGGTCTTCGCTCCGTTGGGAGCCTACCTCAACAATACGGTCACGATACGCGATGTCTCGAACAAATCGCGAAACCTCCAGTTCACCTCCGTCGTGGTAGGAAACTCCTCAAGCGGCAAGGGGTTCGTCGACTATGTTTCGGATTTCATCACCCAGCGCCTGCGCCAAAGAGACGAGGCATCGTGGAGCGCCCTGCGTGCCTGGCAGGAGCAGAAGAAGACCGTCGCCAAGGGTGAACCCGCCCCGTTGAAGCCCGAGGTGCCCCTGCGCATCCTGTCGTCCAACATGACCGAACCCGCTCTCCTTGAGCGACTTATGGCTCTGGAGCCTATCCGCGGAAGAGCCTACATCAAGGCGGCCGAGATTGACGAGCTGCGCAAGTTCCAGAGCAACGGAACCAAGCTGGGTGGCGGGCAGGACATCATCCTCTCGGCCTTCGACACGGCAGCCTACGGGGCCCTTCGCGTGAGCGCTGAGGCTGTTAGTGCCCTGACGGTGATGAGCCTCAACATCTGCTGCGCAAGCACCTTCCCGGGAACCCAAGAGTTTTTCCGTCAGGGGGTAGAGCGAGGCAGCGTGGGGCGCTGCGACTTCTCCATCGTGAACGACTCGTTCGAGGTGCCCCTCTACAAGGACTTCACGCCCGAGGCCGCCGCACAGCTCGACCTCTACCTCGACCGTCTGGAGAACGCCACGGGCGAGATCGTCAACCCCGACATAGACCGCCTCATCGAGGAGATACGCCTCAGCTACCACGACCCCGCCTCGCCACTGAGCCACCAGCAGAATCCCGAATACTTCAAGCTCTGCCACAGGCAGTTGCTCCTTACCAAGCAAAAAGCCACGATTCTCTACATCTGCAACGACTACGTGTGGGATCCCGCCTGGGAGGAGTGGCTCATCGAGGCCTTCCGCTACGGCATGCAGTGCAAGATATCGATTTTCGCGGGCGAGATAGCCTCGTGGGCCAAGCGCCAGTGCACCTGCGTGACGCACGTCAGCGTGAACCCACAAAAGAGCGACCTCACCGAACTGCCACCCACCTTCACCACCGATGACCTGCTGGCCCTGAAGCGCCGGCAAGCACCCGATGCGGACGAGAAGGTGATAGCCAAGCGTACACGCGAGACCCTGCGCAACTGGCTGCGCCGAGGACGCATAACCCCAGCAACAGGCGACAACACCTGGCATCAGGGCGAAAGCGCTCATCCTTAACCCAAAACACTAAACCCCAAACCCTAAACACTAAACCCTAAACACTAAACCACTATGATCAACTACAAGATATCCAAAGTATCGAACCCACAGGGGGTTCCGGGAGTGAACTACTACTCTTGCAAAGCCTCGAAAACGAGTGACTACACCTTCAAGGAGCTGGCGGCAGACATATCGCTGGCTACCACCTGTACCAAGGCCGACGCGCTGGCCGTGCTCGGCAGTATCAAACCATTCATAGAGAAAGCCCTACTGGCCGGCCGCCGCGTGGTGCTCGAAGACCTCGGCTCGTTCGTCATCGGCATCCGCAGCAAGTGCTTCACCCAGGCACAGATGAACGAAGAGGGATTCTCGCCCAAAACACAGATCAAGGGCTACACCATACACTTCCGTCCCGAGCAGGAGCTGAGCGCGAATATCGCCACGGGCATCGCGTACAACCGTGTGGAGAACGTCGTGACGGCCACCGGCGAACCCGCTGGCGACGGCAATGGCAGCGGGGGTGACGACGGCTCGGGCAATGGCTCAAGCACCGATTCGGAGAACCCCGCCGGCGGCTCCGACAACGCTGGCGACGGCTCTGACGAGGCAGAGCAGATCTTCATCGGCACTTCGGTGAACGACCCGGCCATGGGTAGCGTCAGCGGCATGGGCACCTACGACAAGGGCACTGCCGTGACCCTCACCGCCACAGCCAACGCGGGCTACCGCTTCGTCCGCTGGAGCGATGACGTGACCGACAACCCCCGCACGGTGACCGCCGACGTGAACGGCGCTGCCTACACGGCCGTGTTCGAGGCTGAGTAAAGGGGGGATAGCCTCCCCCTGCCCCTCCCAAGGAGGGGTGACGGGGGGCATAGAATAAACTATAATTGCGTATAACCTTAAAAAAACATAACTGACAAATGAATGATATGAATATGATAGAGTCACCCCTCCTTGGGAGGGGCAAGGGGGAGGCCTCATTCGACTGGAAAACAATTCTCAAGGTCATCATCGCCATACTGACAGCCATTGCCGGCACACTGGGCATCAGCGCGATGGTATGACACTAACACAACACTCCCCCGACATTCGGGGGAGTGTCTTTTTCTTGCCATCTATGCCATCACGGATGACACGGATTCTACGGATTTAATTATTATCAGTGAAGATCCGCGTGTTCCGTATAATCCGTGATCAAAAGAAAAAATCCGCGGTCATCAGCGTGCCATCAGCGTCATCAGCGTGCCATTATTCCGCCTCCTCCGGCTCGAACAGGCGGTCTATGGTTTTCGACTTGAGCCATGCAGCCTCCTCGGGTGAGAGGTCGGGAGCGAGGGCCTCATAGACGCTGCTGTTGAAGCAGTCGATAAACATCTTCTCCTCATCGGTGAGCAGCTCCTCCACGAGCGGGGTGGTGTCGATATAGGTGCAGGTGAGCGTCATGAAAGCCAGCCAATCGCCATACTCGTTCTGCTCCTCCTCATAGCACAGCAACATATTCTCGTGGCGTATGCCGTAGTGGCCTTCGCAGTACATGCCGGGCTCACACGAGGTGATCATGCCGGGCAGCATGGGCTGGTCGTAGAGGTTCTGGCGCAGGTCTTGCGGTCCCTCATGCACGCAGAGCACGTGGCCCACTCCGTGACCGGTGCCGTGGCCGTAGTTGCGGCAGTACTTCCACAGCGGCATGCGTGCCAGGACATCGAGGTTGGCACCACGTGTGCCACGGGGGAACGAGGCGAGCGAGAGGGCTATCATGCCTTGCAGCACGCAGGTGTAGTCGGCAGCCTCATCATCGGTGAGCGGGCCCAAAGGTACGGTGCGCGTAATGTCGGTAGAGCCGTCGAGGTAGTGGGCACCCGAGTCAATCAGGTAGAGGCCGCGCGGCTCCAGCACACTGCACTTCTCCTGTGTGGCCGAGTAGTGAGGCAGGGCAGCATTCTGGCCATAGGCCGAGATGGGTGCGAAGCTCTCGTCGAGGTATCCCTCCATCTCGCGGCGGAGGCTGATGAGCTTGTCCGAAGCGTCTATCTCGGTGATGCGCTCGCCACGCTGCATGGCCTGTTCGAGCCAGTAGAAGAAGCGGGTCTGAGCCACGCCATCCTTGTGGTAGGCACGGCGGAATCCGGCTATCTCGGTCTCGTTCTTGAGAGCCTTTTCGAGCTTCACGGGCGAGGTGGCGTTGACCACGGCCGAGCCATAGTGTTCAACGACCTTCTCGTAGAGGGCATAGTTGAGCATGCCGCCATCAATATATATAGGTGTGTCGGTGGGCCATGCGGCAATGCTCTGCACCACATCGGCATAGGGTGCCAGCTCCACACCATCGGCAGCGAGGGCAGCGCGCAGCTCGTCGCCAAACTTGTTCTCGGTGGCGTACAGCACGGCTTTCTGTGCATCGAGCCACAGGTAAGCAATCACCACGGGCGTATGGGCAATGTCGCGGCTGCGTATGTTGAGCATCCAGGCTATCTCGTCGAGACTGCTCAGGAGAATAGAGCCACAGCCCCTCTCGGCAATGGCCTGGCGCAGCCAAGCGAGCTTGTCGGCACGCGAGCGGCCGGTATACTCTACGCCGAGTTCAAAGGCAGGAGCATCGGGCAGTGCGGGGCGGTCGGGCCAGAGGGCATCGATGAAGTCGGGACGGCTCACCACCTGGATACTTTTCGGTGCAAACAGCGTCTGCATGTGTTCAACCGTAGCGAGGGGCATGCAGAGACCGTCGACACACACCGTAGCGCCCTCGCCGAGGTGCTGGGCAAGCCATTCGGGGAAGTCTATGGCATCGGGCACGCGCAGCTTGTGCAACTCCATGCCGGTACCTTCGAGCTGGGCCACGGCCTGTATGAAGTAGCGCGTGTCCGTCCACAGGCCGGCATGGTCGTGGGTGACCACTACGGTACCGTACGAGCCGGTAAATCCTGATACATACTTGCGCGCCTGCCAGCGCTTGGGCAGGTATTCGCTACTGTGGGGATCGGTTCCTGAGATGACAATGGCATCCCATCCCTCGGCATGCATCATCTGACGCAGCTGGGCTATAATTTCTTTCGGGGTCATCATATTTTTGTTTAGTGTTTAGTGTTTAGTGTTTAGTGTTTAGAGTTTAGAGTTTAGAGTCCCCATAACCTGCAACCCGTCAATCACTCATCGTTTATCGTTAATCGTCAATCGTTCGTCGTTAATCCTTTCCAAGCAACAAATATAGGCTTTTTTCACGGCACAGGCAATATTCTTGTCAAAAAATCGTCATCCTAAGGCAAGGATATGAAATATATGTACTACATTTGCCGTATGTTAAAGAATATGAAATCACTCGCCGTGCTGCTCGTATCGCTCTGCAGCCTCGGCACTATGGCTCAGGAGACAGAGGAGAAGCAGGAGAAGCCCGACCTCATGTTTGAGATCTACGACCAGAGCTTCTTCGACAACCGCGAGGTGCGCACTCCCTATCAGCGCTCGCAGACCCTCTTCGGCTCCATGCTCAGTGTGGAGGGCGGCGTGCAGTTCGGTGCCCACACCATCATGGCGGGCGTGCATGGCATCAAGGACTTCGGAGCGGGCGGACTGACGATGGAAGACATCACCTTCTACTACAGCTACGAGGAGGGACACTTCGCGGGTGCCTTCGGCTCGTTCCCCCGCCGCCTGCTGCGTCGCGAGCTGCCCGACATCTTCGTCTACGACTCCATACGCTACTACACCCCCACCCTACACGGTGCACTGCTGCAATATACCGCCAGCCACGGCTATGCCGAGGTGTACTGCAACTGGCTCAACAAGCAGGGCACAGGCGAGCGCGAGATATTCGAGATTGTCAGCGACGGACGCTTCGGCCACAAGGGCTACTATGTGGGATGGAACGCACAGCTGATGCACTTCTCGGTGCCCCGCCCCGCCAACGGACTCAAGGTATACGACAAGCTGATGCTGAACCCTCACGTGGGATTCGAGAAGAGCAGCCCCGGCTGGATCGACGCTTTCGCCATAGAGGCAGGCCTGATGCTCTCGCTCAACCGCGACCGCACCGACATGCAGTGGCACTCGCCCATGGGATTCCTCGGCGACGTGAGGCTGCGCAAGTGGCGCTTCGAGGTGCGCGACCGCCTGTATGCCGGAAACCGGCAGTTTACCCACTACGACACCTACGGCGCACAGCTACACCGCGGCGACCCCTACTACCGCAGCAGCCTCTACAACCGCACCGACATCTGTTTCTACCTGCTCAACCGCAAGGGCGTACAGTGCTATGCCGCCGCCTCGCTCCACTACACCGAGGGCGCACTCGACAACTCGCAGCAGGTCATCCTGCGCATATACCCGAAATTTTAGTATCACACAAAACACAATCGACATGAAGACAAAGATGATTGCAGCAAGTTGCCTCATGTGCCTTGCCCTTAACATGACAGCACAGCAAGCCGAGACATTCTCGGGCAGCGTAGTGGCCGACGAAGGTGCCTGGTGCTGGTTTGCCGACCCACGCGCCATACACTACAAGAGCGCCGACGGAGCCATTGACGCCGCATACATCGGATACATCGACGTGCATGGAGCCATCAAGGCTTCGCAGGTGGACTTCAAGGCCAATGCCGAGGGAGTGCAGCAGGATGTGCTCGTGAGATCGCGTTTCCAACCCGACGATCACAACAACCCCACCTTCCTCGTATTGCCCGACGAGAGAGTGATGATCTTCTACGCCCGCCATACCGATGAGCCCCGGTTCTACTACCGCATATCGACCAAGAAGGGCGACATCACAGCCTTGGGCGAAGAGCACGAGATAAAGGTGGCAAACAACACCACCTACCCCTCGCCATTCATCCTGAGCGACGACCCCGAGCACATATACCTCTGCTGGAGAGGCATCAACTGGCACCCCACCATAGCCAAACTGTCGATGCCCGACGAGAACGACAAGGTAAGCATCGAATGGGGACCCTACCAGATGGTGCAGAGCACAGGAGCACGCCCCTATGCCAAGTATCACAGCAACGGCAAGGACAAGATATACATGGCCTACACCACCGGCCACCCCGACAACGAATGGCCCAACTGGCTATACTTCAACACCATCAACATCAATGCGCAGCAGAGTGAAGACGGCACGGTGACTACCAACCCACAGCTGGCCGACCTCAAAGGCAAGGTGCTATCCACCATCTCAAACGGAGCATTCAAGGTAAGCAAGACCGACAGCTACAAGGCGAGCTATCCCGGCACCATACTCGACGCTCCCAGCAACTACCGCGACTGGGTGTGGCAGATTGCCCTCGACAAGGACGACCACCCCGTAGTGGCCATGGTGCGCATATCGAACGACAAGAACAGCCACCAGTACTACTATGCCCGCTGGAACGGGACAAGCTGGCGACTCACCGACTTGGTCAACGGAGGCGGACGTTTCCACCCGTCGAACACCGAGTACTGCTACAGCGGCGGTATGGCGCTCGACGAGGCCAACATCAACGACATATACCTCTCGGTACCCACAACCAGCGCCGCCACAGGCACCAAGGTATACGAGATATGGAAATACACCGTTGACGATAGCGGCAAGGTGACTGCCAAGGAGCAGGTGACCAAGAACTCGGAGAAGAACAATGTGCGTCCCTTTGTGCTGCCCGGCTCGGCCGACTCAAAACTGCGCCTATGCTGGATGCACGGCGACTATTACTACTGGCTCGTGCGCACAGGTTATCCGCAGGGATACCCCACAGGCATCAACACCGACTACCAACTGCCCGAGCCCACGCTGCAGGATGTAGTTCCCGCTTTTGAGAAGGTATGGAACATGCCCATCGCAAGCAACGAGAAAGTAGCCATAGAGGCCGAGGGAGACGAGCGATTCACCCTCATGCTAAACTGGAGCATCGACCACAGCCACTATGGCGGTACCCTGATGACCATGGGCAATATGGAGTATGCATTGGATGCTGCCACCATGAAGCCCTACGTCAAGATAGGCGAACACACCTACTGGAGCCAGAGCATACTGGGCACTTCCGATGCCTGGGCCACACAAAGCTCGGGCACCGACGGCAAGTGGTACCTCACCAAGCTGGACACCTGGAACGCCACTTTCACCTACGACGGCAAGGTGCTGACGGTTTACCGCGAGGGGTGGATAGACCAGAAGATCGAGGTCGAGGGGCTCAAGCTCAAAGACATCACCGTGGGCGGATATGCCGGCACACTGGTATCGGCAAAGGTATACCAACACACCCTGCAGCAGGCCGACGTGAAGGCAGCCATCAATGCCAGTCTGCTCGAAGCCGTGACACTCCCCGAAACCACCTGTACCGATCTCGTGCTGGCCTCATCGGCAGGCGGCAAAAGGCTCACGTGGACATCGGACAAGCCCGAAGTGATAACCCCTACCGGCGTACTCTACTTCCCCGAAGAGGAGACCGTGGTGACGATGACCGTATCCTTAGGAGAGCTGCGCAAGGAGTTCAGCGTGAAGGTATACCCCCGAGACATCAGCCGCAACCTCCTGCTCTCCCTCGCCTTCGACGGCAGCGATGAGGGACTCAGCATCCTGGGGAAAGCCAAGGCCGAGGGCGTGCTCGACCTGTCGGCAAACACAGCAGCGGGCTTCTCCACCAACGGCTATGCCATCCTGCGCGAAGGCATCCTCGACGGTCTGCGCAGCTACACCGTACTGCTCACCATGAAAGCCGATGCGCTGAGCAAGGCACCACGCCTCTACGATTTCGGTTCATCATCAGGCAACAGCCTCTTCCTACGCGCCAATCCGCTCTCGGCAGGCATCAAGTACAATGGAGGCACCACCACAATGGTCAATGCCGCCACCACACTCGACACAGGCAAGGAGTACAAGCTGGCCGTGACCTTCGATGCAGCCACCAAGACCACCACCATCTATATCGACGGAACGGAGGATGCTAACGGCACAGCCAACCAAAACGAACCCTACATGCTGGCACAGGTAGCGCCCGACACGCGCAACTACATAGGCCGCACCCAATGGTGGGACTCCAACTACGCCAGCGACAACGTGGACTTCGACGGCACCATCGATGACCTGCGCCTCTACAACACCGCCCTCACCCGTGAGGAGATATGCGATCTACAAGGTATCGAGTACAAGGAGAAGGACTACCCCACGGCACTCGTAAACGGCGACTTTGAGGGCACCTACAGCGTGATGCAAGGCTCAGGTGTGAGCAGCGACCGCGCCATATACATCCCCGAAGGATGGACGGTAGACTATGCCAATGCCAACAATAACGACCTCACCGCCCTGCAGAGCGGCGACCTCTACTTCGCCAACTTCTTCGCATCGCGCCCCAAACCCGCGGGCGGCGGCAGCCGTACCTATTGGGTGCGCCAAAACTGGGGAGCATCTACCATCACCCTCTCCCAAGAGATGCGCCTGCCCGAGGGGGACTATCACCTGACGGCCGACGTATGGAAATCGGGACTCGGCGGCAACGGCATCGTATTTGTCAAGATAGGCGGCAGCGCCCCCACCGAGCTCACCCCCAGCGAGAACAAAGAGACCTGGCAACAGGTAAGCTATGATTTCCAAAGCGACGGTCAAGCAGTCACCACCATCGGCTTCAGTGCCATACACTCCAGCAACGGTTCGGAGAAGATTCTGGGATTCGACAACATCGCATTGGCCTACACACCACAAACAGGCATCAGCCACACCGCGATACAAGGAAGCAACCTGGTAGACGTATACTCCATCGACGGCCGCCTCCTGAAGAGACAGGTTCCTAAAACAAAAGCCACTGCAAACCTCGCCCCCGGCCTATATATCATAGGTAAGGAAAAGGTTGCAGTGGAATAATGTAACTATCCACGAGCCAGAGCACCCTATCGGTTGCTCTCAAAAGCCTTATATTCACCCAATATGGTTATCTCCTTGGTGAGCGGACGCACGGCATCGATACTCTGTCGGAAACGGGTGTAATTGTTGAACGTCACATCCACGTAGAACATATACTCCCACTCGCGTCCGATGATGGGAAGCGACTGAATCTTGGTCAGATTGATACGATAGAAAGTGAAGATAGACAATATCGCCGACAAGCTACCCTCCTCATGTGGCAGCGAGAACACGATATTGGCCTTGTCGGCCTGGCGACTTACCGACTCCACGCACAAGTCATCGGTGCGCCAGCGGTTGGCCACTACCAGAAAGCGGGTAAAGTTGTGTTTGTTGGTCTCGATATTCTCCTGCAAAATGCGCATACCATAAAGATTGGCCGCATGAACCGAACAGATAGCGGCATGTCCTCGCAGTTGCTTCTCCATAATCTCCTTGGCACTGAGAGCCGTATCTTCGGCTTGCACTGCCTTCAGTTCGGGATGACGCTGCAAGAAAGCCTCGCACTGTGCCAATGCCACGGGGTGTGAGTGCACCTCATGAAGGTCGGCCCAGTCCTCATCGGGCAAGCAGCAAATACAATGGGCAATACGCAACTTCTGTTCGCCTACAATCACTACCCCACTCTCGCGAAGCAACTCATAGTTGTGGAGCAAGCTACCAGCAATCGTGTTCTCGATAGCCACCAATGCCACAACATCGCTGTCGGCAGCCATCGCCTCGAACACCTCACCAAAAGTCTCGCAACAAATCAGTTCGGTATCTTCATCCTTGAAGAAGAGCCTTGTAGCAATATCGTGGTACGACCCTTCAAATCCTTGTATCGCAACTTTTTTCATATCATTCCATTTCTTCTTTTGGGCAAGCCAGTCCTGGCTCTACAAGCTATGCGCATGCAAAGGTAACCGATATTCGCCAATAAGCAAGCAGTGAACCTGTTTTTTATTTCATTGCTTCATCACAAAGTGAGTTCCTCATGACCGCTGAAGTCGATACCCATAGGCGACTGGAAGACACGGAGGCCGAAGGTAGGCATCACGGCAAACACATGTTCGAAAATCTCGCTCTGCAGGTGCTCGTAGGGTATCCAGTCGGTACCATCGGAGAAGAAATAGAGTTCCAAGGGAAGACCTTGTGCTGTGGGCTGTAGCTGGCGCACCATAATGGTCATCCCGCTGTTGACACGCGGATGGTGGCGAAGATAATCCTCCAAGTAGTTGCGGAAGACGTGGAGGTTGACCACGAACTTGTCTTCACGCTCAACGCCTTCGAGCCATCCACGACGTTCAAAGTCGGCCATCTGCTCCTCACTACAGAATGAGATGGAGCGCATATCAATATATACGGATCGCTTGACACGACGGCCGCCGCTCTCCTTCATGCCGCGCCAGTTCTGAAACGAGTCGCTCACAAGGACATAGGGCGGTATGGTGGTGATGGTCTTGTCCCAGTTGCGCACCTTGACGGTGGTGAGCGTCACCTCCTCTACATCGCCGTCGGCTCCATACTTGGGCATGGAAATCCAGTCGCCCGGACGCAGCATGTCGTTGGCCGAGAGCTGCACGCCTGCCACGAGTCCCATGATGGTGTCCTTGAACACAAGCATGAGCACAGCAGCCGAGGCACCTAAGGCGGTTAGTATGTAGCCGGGATTCTTGTCTATGAGGATACTGACCACGATGATGAGAGCCACACAGATGACTACAATCTTGAGCATCTGATAGATACCCTTGATGGGGTGATTCTTGAGACGATCCTGATGGCTGGAGAGGTCGTACAGAGCCGAAAGGAAAGTACACAGCAACTTGGCTATGATGGCAATGAGGTAGATGAGATTGACCTTGAGCAGCAGCTCGAGTGTGGGGTGGCCGTGCGAGAAAGCAAAGGGCATGAGCACGGCAATGAGGATGGGAGGCACCAGTCGGCTGACATCCTTGAGGAGGGTGTCGTTGAGCAGGATATCATCCCAAGCAACGCGAGTGGCGCGGATGAGTTTCTTCACCAAGGGGAGGACGAGACGACGGCACACGACATCGGCAACAAACACAACGAGGGCTATGGCGGCCAAAGCGATGAGCCAGTAGAGCCACGTGCGGCTATCGGTAGTAATGCCTAAGGGAGAGAACCAGCGGAGAAGAGTAGGATTCATTTGAGTGAAAATAGAAATTTGAGAGTTGTCTTTACTTATTCAGAATTTAGAGAATGAAAAAACGAAAGATGAAAATCACCTTTGGATGGCAACTTTCATCTTTCATCTTTCACCTTTCAGTTTGTGTTATTTTACCTCCTCGAAGTCGGCATCCTGGATATTGTCACCCTGATTGGTGCTACCCTGTTGGCCTGCATCGGCGCCGGGCTGAGGACCTGCCTGACCACCTGTCTGTGCATACATCTCGGCACTGGCAGCCTGGAAGGCAGTGTTGAGCTCGTTCATGGCAGCATCGCAACCTGCGAGATCCTGTGCCTTGTGAGCATCTTTGAGTTTCTGCAGAGCAGCCTCGATGGGAGCCTTCTTGTCAGCAGGAATCTTGTCGCCAAGATCCTTGAGCTGGTTCTCAGTTTGGAAGATCATAGAGTCGGCCTGATTGAGCTTGTCCACCTTCTCGCGCTCCTTGCGGTCGGCCTCAGCATTAGCCTCAGCTTCTGCCTTCATACGCTCAATCTCCTCTTTGCTAAGACCCGATGAAGCCTCGATGCGGATAGCCTGCTCCTTGCCGGTAGCCTTATCCTTGGCCGATACCTTGAGGATACCGTTGGCATCGATATCGAAGGTCACCTCGATCTGGGGCACACCACGACGGGCGGGAGCGATGCCGGTGAGGTTGAACTGGCCAATCGACTTGTTCTGCGAAGCCATAGGACGCTCACCCTGAAGCACGTGGATGGTCACCTCTGTCTGGTTATCGGCTGCGGTAGAGAACACCTCGCTCTTCTTGCAAGGGATGGTAGTGTTGGCATCGATGAGTTTAGTCATCACACCACCCATAGTCTCGATACCCATTGACAGCGGAGTAACGTCGAGCAGCACAATGTCGCCTACGCCACCCTCCTTGTTGAGTACAGCACCCTGGATAGAGGCTCCGAGGGCAACTACCTCATCGGGGTTAACACCCTTTGAGGGAGCCTTGCCGAAGTACTCCTGCACGATCTGCTGTACGGCAGGGATACGGGTTGAACCACCTACGAGGATTACCTCATCGATATCAGCTGTGCTGAGCTTGGCATCGGCCACGGCCTTGCGGCAGGGTTCGACACATGCCTGGATGAGGTTATGAGCCAATGACTCGAACTTAGCACGGGTAAGGGTCTTCACCAAGTGACGGGGAACACCAGCCACAGGCATGATATAAGGAAGGTTAATCTCTGTAGAAGTCGAAGAAGAAAGTTCTATCTTGGCTTTCTCGGCAGCCTCCTTGAGACGTTGCAGAGCCATAGGATCCTGTGTGAGATCGGCACCTTCGTCGTTCTTGAACTCCTGCACCAACCAGTCGATGATTACCTGGTCGAAGTCATCGCCACCGAGGTGAGTATCGCCATTGGTAGAGAGCACCTCAAATACGCCACCACCGAACTCGAGGATAGAAATATCGAACGTACCGCCACCGAGGTCGAATACGGCAATCTTCATATCCTTGTTGGCCTTGTCGATACCGTAGGCCAGAGCAGCTGCAGTAGGCTCGTTCACGATACGCTTCACCTCCAAACCGGCAATCTGACCAGCCTCCTTGGTTGCCTGACGCTGTGAATCAGAGAAGTAGGCGGGCACGGTGATAACGGCCTCTGTCACCTCCTGACCGAGGTAGTCCTCAGCGGTCTTCTTCATCTTCTGCAGGATCATAGCAGAGATTTCCTGTGGAGTGTACTTGTGACCGTCAATGTCCACGAGAGGAAGGTTGTTGTCGCCACGTACTACAGGGTAAGGTACGCGCGATACCTCTTTCTGCACCTGATCCCACGTCTCACCCATGAAACGCTTGATAGAGTAGATGGTGCGCTTGGGGTTGGTGATAGCCTGACGCTTGGCAGGGTCGCCCACCTTGCGCTCGCCACCATCAACGAATGCTACTACCGAAGGAGTAGTGCGCTTGCCTTCGCTGTTGGCGATTACTACAGGTTCGTTGCCCTCGAATACGGCAACACATGAGTTGGTTGTTCCTAAGTCAATACCAATAATCTTTCCCATTTTCTTATACGTTTTTAATTGTTAATACTCAAAACTTGTTTCCGTAGGCCTTTGTTCGGGCGGTTAATCTTTTTTATGCCCACGAGGCTTACGCTGAATATATGACAAATGCTGTGCCACAAGAAAAAATCGGAAATTTAAGTTTAAGAATAAGAAAACATCTGTCACAACTTATGACATGATGGCAGAAAAAAACTTTTTCATCTGCCAATAGTGTACATTTCGGAAAATAGTTGTACCTTTGAACTCCGAGAAACAAAACTGTAAAAAGCAACAATAAGAAACAATATGGCAAAGAAAGAAAAAGTAGAGATAATGACAGACGACCCCGCGAACAAACTGAAAGCCCTACAGGCTGCCATGGCCAAGATAGAGAAGGACTTCGGCAAGGGTGCCATCATGAAGCTGGGTGATGACAGCATACAAGAGATTGAGGTCATCCCCACCGGCTCCATCAGTCTCAACGCCGCCCTTGGCGTAGGCGGCTACCCACGTGGCCGTGTAGTAGAGATATATGGTCCCGAGTCATCAGGTAAGACCACCTTGGCCATCCATGCCATTGCCGAGGCACAGAAAAATGGGGGCATAGCAGCCATCATCGATGCCGAACACGCCTTCGACCGTTTTTATGCACAGAAACTCGGAGTAGATGTCAACAACCTGCTCATTGCCCAACCTGACAATGGCGAGCAGGCACTGGCTATCGCCGAGCAGCTCATATCCTCAGCAGCGGTAGACCTCGTGGTGGTAGACTCCGTAGCCGCCCTCACCCCCAAAGCCGAGATTGAAGGCGACATGGGCGATAACAAGGTAGGCCTCCAAGCACGCCTCATGAGTCAGGCACTGCGCAAGCTCACAGCCACCATAGCCAAGACCAACACCACCTGTATCTTCATCAACCAACTGCGCGAGAAGATAGGCGTGATGTTCGGTAACCCCGAGACCACCACAGGCGGTAACGCACTCAAGTTCTACGCATCAGTCCGTATCGACATCCGCAAGTCGGGCTCGCCCATCAAGGACGGTGACGAGGCCATAGGAAACCAAGTGAAGGTCAAGATTGTCAAGAACAAGGTAGCGCCCCCCTTCCGCAAAGCAGAATTCGACATCATGTTCGGCGAGGGTATCTCCAAGACAGGTGAGATTATCGACCTCGGTGTAGACTTCGGTATCATCAAGAAGTCCGGTTCATGGTTCTCATACGAAGGCACCAAGCTTGCCCAAGGCCGCGATGCCACCAAGCAACTCATAGCCGACAATCCTGAACTGGCCGAAGAGCTCGAAGCCAAAATCATGAAGGCACTGAAGGAGAAGGAGCCAGTCACCACATCCAAGTCAGACACTTCGGACTCAGACACCCAGGAGACCACTGAAGATTAAGAATCTTAAAATCTAATCAACCATATCTAAACAAAAAGAATTATGCGCCTGATTATCCAACCCAACCCACAGCAGATGGCTGTATGGGCAGCATCACACATCGTGAAGCGTATCAATGAGTTCGGCCCCACAGCCGAGAAACCCTTCGTATTGGGCCTCCCCACAGGTGGCACACCGTTAGGCACCTACAAGGAGCTAATCCGCCTCCACAAAGAGGGAAAGGTAAGTTTCCAGAATGTAGTAACCTTCAATATGGATGAATATGTAGGCCTTCCCGAGGAACACCCCGAAAGCTACCACTCATTCATGTGGAACAACTTTTTCAGTCACGTTGACGTGAAAAAGGAGAACGTGAACATCCTCAACGGCAATGCCGAAGACCTCGATGCCGAGTGTGCCCGTTATGAAGAAAAGATCAAATCGTATGGTGGCATCCACCTCTTCATGGGAGGTATCGGTCCCGACGGTCACATCGCCTTCAACGAACCGGGTTCATCACTTACCTCACGCACCCGTCAGAAGACCTTGACCACCGATACCATCATCGCCAACTCACGCTTCTTTGACAACGACGTGAACAAAGTTCCCAAGACAGCTGTCACCGTAGGTGTAGGCACTGTAATGGATGCCAAGGAGGTACTCATTCTCGCCAACGGACACAACAAGGCACAGGCACTGTACCACGCAGTAGAGGGTAGCATCACCCAGATGTGGACCATCAGCGTACTGCAGCTCCATCCCCACGGCATCATCGTATGTGACGATGCTGCTACCGTAGAGCTCAAGGTAGGTACCGTAAACTACTTCAAGGACATCGAGAAGGACAACTTGTAAGCGTCAGCACAAACTGATATCAATAATAAGGAGAGAGGTTTTGCCAAACCTCTCTCCTTTTCTTTTCTATTGAAAACCTTGAGATATTACAATATGTTATATAATTTTACGTTTTTATCCATAAGAGTACCCTTCATTCAACACAAAAGACATCACCCCCTAAACTATAGTTATAATGGAAAGAGTAACCCTATTGCCCACCGAAGCCCTCTACGACGGCTGGATTGATCCTAAATATATCCCCGCAGGAAAAGACAAGTACCACATACGCAACCGTCAGGCACATAAGCCAAGAAACGGATGGCGACACCTGCGCAGCGATGAGATAGAGCGACTGGTGAAGAGCGGCAACTCGGCCACATCATGGGATACGGTGTGGGTGACCGATGAGTTTGAGCCACGTATGGTGAGAGACAATAAATTCTACGGCACTGTTCGTATTGGCCGTGTGAGCAGCGGAGCTCTGCAATATCACGACCTGCGATTGCCGGTGGGCATCACCAACTCGAACATACACTCGTGCGATATTGGCGATGACTGTGCCATACACGACGTACACTACCTGTCGCACTACATCATAGGCAACCACTGCATGCTGTTCAACATACAGGAGATGGACACCACAGACCACGCCAAGTTTGGAGTAGGCATAGTCAAGGATGGCGAGCCCGAAGAGGTGCGCGTAAAGATACAGATCATGAACGAGACGGGAGTGCGTTCGGTAATACCCTTCGACGGGATGACCACAGCCGATGCCTACCTGTGGGCCAAGTACGTAGACGACCGACTGCTACAGGCACGCCTAACCGATATCACCCAACGCACAGCCGACCATCAGCGCGGATACTACGGCGAGATAGGCGAACGCTGCGTGATAAAGAACTCGAGCATCATCAAAGACGTGAAGATAGGTACCGACTGCTATATCAAGGGAGCCTCAAAACTGAAGAACATCACCATCAACTCATCGGACAAAGAACCCTCACAGATAGGAGAAAACGTCATATTAGTCAACGGCATCGTGGGCTACGGATGCCGCATATTCTACTCGTGTACGGCAGTGAAATTCATTCTGGGCAACAACTCAAACCTCAAGTACGGAGCACGTCTTATCGACTCTATCATGGGTGACAACAGTACCATCTCGTGCTGCGAAGTGCTCAACAACCTCATATTCCCAGCCCACGAGCAGCATCACAACAACTCGTTCCTCATCGCCTCAGTCATTATGGGACAGAGTAATATGGCAGCCGGCGCTACCATAGGCTCAAACCACAACAGCCGTACCAACGACGGCGAGATAGTGGCAGGCCGAGGATTTTGGCCAGGGTTATGCTCGTCAGTGAAGCACTCGAGCAAGTTCGCCTCATTCACCCTACTGGCCAAGGGCGATTATCCCGTAGAGATGCACATACCCCTGCCCTTCTCCCTGGTGAGCAACAACGTCACCCATGACCGCCTCGAGGTGCTACCTGCCTACTGGTGGCTATATAATATGTATGCGCTCGCACGCAATTCGTGGAAATACCAAGCCCGCGACCGCCGCGTGACCAAAATACAGAACATCGAATTCAACACCTTTGCCCCCGACACCATGCAGGAGGTAGTCGCTGCACGGGAGATGCTGGAGGCCTGGGTAGGAAAGGCTTACACAAAATGGAGAAAGGAGCAAGACTGTGCCAACAAGCAGGACACAAGCCCACTTGCCATCTCCCAGCCGTGGAACGATACCCCCCAACTCATCGGCCGGCAGCTTCTCAAGGGCGACCGCGCCATCGTAGACCGCCTCACCGTATTGGGCGAAGGCATGGAGAAAAGCCGCCGTCCCGTACACATACTCAAGGTATATGATGCCTACCACGCCTACGGCGACATGCTTATACACTATGCCCTGACGAATGTAATGGATAATATGGAAGGCCTAAAAGATTTAGGAAGCATAGAGGGCGCAGAGAACTCAGCAAAATCCCTCTGGGTAAACTTGGGTGGGCAGCTGATGATGAATCGCGACCTCGACCGTCTGCGCAACGACATCCGCTCAGGCCGGCTCGACTCGTGGAGAGCCATACACCGCCGCTACAACAAGCTGTGGGAACACTACCCTACTGATCGCCTGCATCATGCTATCGGCTGCCTGATGACTGTATTGGACACCGACAGAATGTCACCCGATCTCTGGTTACAGGCCCTCGCCCACGAAGAACGCATACAACGCCGTATTGCCGAGCAGGTGTATCTCTCACGCAAGAAAGATCATGACAACCCTTTCCGTCAGCTCACCTGCCGCAACGAAGAGGAGGTACAAGCCGTATTCGGAAACATTGACGAAAACAGCTTCGTATGTCAAATGCGCGAAGAGTGCAACCGCAACCTCGCAACCATAGAAAAGCTACGGGGGATGATTTAAGACATTTTCCACGAATAACACATCGCAAAAGAGAATAAACCTAAGGATAGTTTTGGCAATTGCCAAAACTATCCTTACCTTTGCGCAAACACAATACTGACAACAATCACATACAAAAAGAACAGTACTATGGAAAAGATTATCGGGCTCATCGATGCCCCCTTCACCCCCTTCTACGCCGATGGCGAAGTCAACTACGAACCCATTCCCGCATACGCCGAGATGTTGCAGAAGAACGGCCTCAAGGGCGTGTTCATCAACGGTTCTTCAGGCGAAGGATATATGCTCACCGAAGAGGAGCGCATCAACCTTGCCGAGGTATGGCTACACGCTGCTCCCAAGGATTTCAAGGTCATCGTACACGTTGGCAGCACCTGCGTGAAGAGTGCCCGCCGCATGGCTGCCCATGCACAACAGATAGGGGCTTTCGGTATCGGCACCATGGCACCGCCCTTCCCTAAAATCAATCGCATAGAGGAACTGGTGAAATACTGCGAAGAGATAGCCTCGGCGGCTCCCGAACTACCCTTCTACTATTACCATATCCCAGCATTCAACGGTGCATATCTCTCTATGGTCGACTTCCTCAAGGCTGTTGACGGACGTATACCCAACTTCGCTGGCATCAAGTACACCTTCGAGAGCATCTACGAATACAACCAGTGCCGTCTCTACAAGAACGGCAAGTACGATATGCTCCACGGACAAGACGAGACCATACTGCCCTCGCTCGCTATGGGTGGTGCACAAGGCGGCATCGGTGGCACCACCAACTACAACGGCTGCAACCTCGTGGGCATCATCGATGCTTGGAACGCGGGCGACATAGAGAAGGCACGCGAACTGCAGAACTTCTCGCAAGAGGTCATCAATGTCATCTGCCACTACCGTGGCAACATCGTATGCGGCAAGCGCATCATGAAGCTCATCGGACTGGACCTTGGCCCCAACCGCACACCTTTCCAGAACATGACCGACGAAGAGGAGGCTGCCTGCCGCAAGGAGTTGGAAGCCATCAACTTCTTTAAGCGTTGCAACAAGTTTTAAGAAACTAATTTTACCATGAGACGAACACTTCTTCTCCCCCTGCTCTTCTGCTCTATGCTATGCATGGCGCAGAACCGGGTTTCCGTAACTCCTGCAAAGCCTATGAGCGATGCCGTGTCAGGTCACTATGCCGCTTGGCTGATGGGCGAGCTATCGACCTACGGAGGATGTAACTTCCCCGATGTACCCTGCGCCGACGGTGGACAGAAAGTCTACTACCCCCAAGCCTACGGAGCCAGCGTGCAGGTACCCGGAGGAGCCGTATACCTTGGCGGTATGAATGCCACGACCTCGCTCAGCGAGTGCGTATTCCTCAGTGCCGCCGATGGCAAGAGCACCCCCATCGCATCACTGCCCAAGCCCCTTGACAACTTTGCCGCCACCTACCACGGCGGCATGCTATGGGTAGCCGGTGGCCAGAGCAACGGCGTGCCCAACCGAGAGGTCTACTCCCTACCCTATCCGAGCAATGCTACTGCATGGAGCCTTGCCGCTACCCTGCCCGACGAATGCCGCCTGCAGCCCTGCGTGGTTGCACAGAACACCGCCACAGGCTATGCTCTGTTTGTATTCGGAGGTTACCAACCCAAGGGCGACAGCCAAGAAGCCTTGGTACACACCGATGGCGTATACATGCCTATCGCCACCCTGAAAAAGGGAGGCGCAACGCCTGCTCAGTGGAAGCGCACAGCGCCTGCAACAATAAATAACAACGTGAATCACCCGGAGACAATTCATCATTCATCTCAGGCTCTTGTGGGCAGTACCTGTACTCCCGTGGGTTACAGCCACGTGCTCTTCTTTGGCGGTGTAGACCACGACATCTTCCTCAGCGCCATCAGCGGCCAGCAAGACAGTCTGTACCTGCGCCACCAGCCCGAGTGGTACCGCTTCCGCAAGGATGTGCTCACCTACCACACCATCACCGACTCTTGGGGCATACTCCCCGGCGACAGTTTATTGGCACGTGCCGGTGCCTGCCTCACTCCCGAGGTGGGAGGCAAAGGCTGGAGCTATAGCGGTGGCGAACTGATGCCGGGCGTGCGCACTACAGATGTATCGCACATTGAGGTCACCAACGACAAGAGCTTCGGCTGGCTCAACTGGACCATACTCATCTTCTACCTCGTGGCCATGCTGCTCATGGGATTCTACTTCATGCGCAAGGAGAAGGGTGCCGACGACTTCTTCAAGGGCGGCGGCCGCATCCCCTGGTGGGCAGCAGGTATCAGTATCTATGCCACCATGCTCTCGGCCATCACCTATATGACCATCCCGGCCAAGGCATACACCACCAACTGGACCTACTATCCCATGTTGTGGATGATACTGCTCATCAGCTTCCCCGTCATCAAATACTACCTACCCTACTTCCGCAAGCTCAACGTGACCAGTGCCTACGAGATACTGGAACAGCGCTTCAACCTCTTCACCCGCTTGCTGGCCTCCACACTCTTCTGTATCTTCATGATTGTGCGTATGGCCATCGTACTCTACCTGCCCTCGCTGGCTCTCACGGCCGTGACAGGCATCGACATCTATCTGTGCATCGTGCTCATGGGCTTGGTCACCATCATCTACTGCACCATGGGCGGCGTCGAGGCTGTCATCTGGGGCGATGTGATACAGGGTCTGATACTGGTCTTCGGAGCCATCTTTGCCGTGATATACCTCGCTGTCAACACCGAGGGCGGTGTGATGGGTTGCATCGACATCGCCTTGGAGAACGACAAACTGCGCCTGTTCGACTGGAACAACTCCTGGTCGCAAGCTTGCTGGTGGGTCATCATCATCGGAGGCCTGGCCAATAACCTCATCTCCTACACCTCCGACCAGACCGTCATCCAGCGTTACCTCACCACCCCCGACGAGAAATCTGCCGGACGTGGTATCCTGGTCAACGGTCTGATGAGCGTGTTCGTATCCGTAGCCTTCTATATGATAGGCACCGGACTCTACACCTTCTACAAGACTCATCCCGCCGAGCTCGACGTCACCATGGCACAGTCCGATGCCATCTTCCCCTTCTTCATGATGAGTCAGATGCCTGCCGGTGTGGCCGGAATGCTCATAGCCGCCATCTTTGCTGCTACCATGAGCACCATTTCGAGCAACATCAACAGTGTTGCCACCGCATTTTCCATCGACTTCTGGAAGCGTTTCCGCCGCACTACCGACTCGCAGCTCGTTGTCGTAGCCCGCTGGGCCTCCATGGTGAGCGGCATGGTGGGTCTGCTCCTCGCCCTGTTCATGGCTACGTGGGACATACAGTCGTTCCTCGACTTCTTCAACGAGGCATTAGGCCTGCTCACCAGCGGCTTGGGCGGTCTGTTCTTCATCGCCGTCTTCATGAAGCGTGTCAAAGGCTATGCCGCCCTTGCCGGCTTTGTGGTGGGCGAAGCCGTCGTGTTCTGGATGAGCGAATGCACCGATGCCAACTTCTTCCTCTTCGGAGCCACCGGCATGGTAGTGAGCATCGTAGTGGCCTGGCTACTATCAATAGGAACATACTTTAAGAAAAGCCAACTATAATTCCCAAGAAAAACCATAGGAAATCCTATGACATCATAGATAATCCTCTACCCCCTCTAATATAAAACTACTATGATTGACTTCAAACAACTATCCCAGCAATACAAGAGCGAACTCCTCGACCGCGTGATGCCATTCTGGATGGAAAAGAGTATAGACCGCGAGTATGGTGGCTACTTCACCTGCCTTGAGCGCGACGGTGAGGTGTTCGATACCGACAAGTTCATCTGGCTCCAAGGTCGCGAGGTATGGATGCTCGCCACCCTTTACAACAAGGTAGAGAAACGGCAGGAGTGGCTCGATGCCGCCATCCACGGAGCCGAGTTCCTCAAGCGATATGGGCACGACGGCAACCTCAACTGGTACTTCGCCCTCGACCGCGAAGGACACCCATTGGTAGAGCCTTACAACATTTTCTCCTACACGTTTGCCGTCATCGCCTTCGGCCAGCTCTCCATCGCCACAGGCAACGCGGAGTATGCCGACATAGCCAAGAAGACCTTCGACATCGTACTCTCCAAGACAGACAACCCCAAGGGCCGTTGGTCAAAAGCCTCTCCCGGGGCACGCTCGCTCAAGAGCTTTGCCCTACCCATGATCCTGTGCAACGTAGCACTCGAGATCGAGCCGCTCCTGGACAAAGACTTCCTTGACAAGACCATCGAGACCTGCGTGCACGAGGTGATGGACGTGTTCTACCGTCCCGAGATAGGCCTCATCGTAGAACATTTGGGCACCGACAACCAGCTGGTCGACTGCATGGATGGCCGTCAGCTCAACCCCGGACACGCCATCGAAGCCATGTGGTTCATCATGGACCTCGGCAAGCGCCTTGGCAACCAGGCACTGATAGAGAAAGCCGTAAAGATAGCCTTGGCCGAAGTGGAATATGGCTGGGATCCTCAGTATGGCGGTATCTTCTACTTCATGGACCGTCTGGGCCGTCCACTCCAGCAGCTCGAGTGGGACCAGAAGCTATGGTGGGTACACATCGAGACCCTCATCACCATGATCAAGGGCTACGAGCTCACCGGAAACGCCGAGTGCTTGGCATGGTTTGAGCGCGTACACAACTACGTGTGGAGCCACTTCATGGATCCCGAGTACCCCGAATGGTTCGGCTACCTCAACCGCCGTGGCGAGGTGCTGCTCACCCTCAAGGGCGGCAAGTGGAAAGGCTGCTTCCACGTACCCCGCGGTCTGATGCAGGTATACCAGTCACTGGAGCGCATCGCGGCGAAAGAGAACCAATAGAGAGAAACCGACTAAGGCTACATAGGTAAACTTCCAGTTTCTCATATTGTCGTTCTTTTCAGTTACTTTACGTGAGAAAAAGAATCTATGTGAGGAAAGAACTTCGCAAAAAGGCTCAAAACTCACAGCTCAAAAGTGATGACCAAAATTAGGCATCAGTAGCGGCTTCTTCGGCATGCCTAAGTTAAGGCCTCCTACAGGTGGCAAATTCAGGCACCTATAGGTCATAAATTTTATCATCTATAGGTCTTTCGAAACAAGACCTGTAGAGGGCTTTGTCGCCTGTTCCTACGCCCGCTGGCTGCGATGATGCTGAGGTAGGGGTCTCTGACCCCTGTCATATTTGCGGGTCGCAGACCCTGATACTCGTTAACGGTAAACTGAAAGGTCAGAGGTGAAAGGTGAATGCTACTGTTCCGTTTTCACCTTTGACTTTTCAGTTTATCCGCCCGGGATGGGTTACCTGTTTTTGTTTTTATTAAAGAATTTAAGGGTAGGAGCAGCGTTGCCCTCAATGTATTCCCACGGTGCATCGGTTTGGTCACCGTTCAAGAGGACTGCCATATCTGCGCTTGCGAACTCTGCTGCGGTCTTGGCTTCTGCCTGACCTTCCACATCTGCGCCATTTATGCCGCCGGATGCAGCGGTGTTCAAATAATAGCAGTTAGTGATTGTGCCGCCATTCGTGTTGCCCACTACACCACCACACTCAGCGTCAGTGCCTGTGGCAGTGATAGTGCCGGTGCTGTAGCAATTGTCCCGCTACCGCAGGCGCTCCACACGGCTACCGCAGGCGTTCTATATTCCAAGACTGGCAATATATATTCCAAGTCTGGCAATATTCATTCCAAGACTGGCAACATACTTTTTATCGGGGTGCAACGATTTACGTATAAGTTGAGTGTCAAAGCGAGTCACAGGGGTGTCGCCACGCAACTACAGGAAGAACAGATTCTCAGCACCGGCTATTGATGGTGGCGACCAACTCGTCCACGATGTCCCGTGCCACCTCTGTCTTTGATTTCAGGGGATATTCTTTCGTGTCGGCTTCGCTGATGATGGTCACCTTGTTGGTGTCGTGGCGAAAGCCGGCACCGGAGTCACGCAACGAATTGAGGACAATGAAGTCGAGGTTCTTGCGGCGCAGCTTGTCCTGCGCGTGGGCAGTCTCGTCATGGGTTTCGAGGGCAAAGCCCACGAGGTGCTGATGGGGCTGTTTCATGCGACCCAGTTCGGCAGCGATATCATGTGTGGGCTTGAGGCGCAGGATGAGGCCGTCGCCCTCGCGCTTGATCTTCGTGTCGACAGTGTGCTCGGGGGTGAAGTCGGCCACGGCAGCACAGAGGATGGCAGCATGGGCATCGCGAAATGCGGCAGTGGTGGCTTCGTACATCTCGGCACATGATTCCACGTCGATACGGCGGATGGCGGGGTGCATGGCCTTCATCTGCACGGGGCCTGCCACGAGGGTCACCTCGGCTCCGCGTGCGGCGCACTCCTCGGCAAGGGCGAAGCCCATCTTGCCCGACGAGTAGTTGCCGATGAAACGCACGGGGTCAATCTTTTCGTACGTGGGACCTGCAGTGATGACAATCTTCTTGCCCGCCAGCTCATCGCGCCCGGCAAAGTAGCGCTCCAGGTAGGCCACGATATTCTCCGGCTCTTCCATACGTCCCTTGCCTACAAGATGGCTGGCCAACTCGCCCTCGGCAGGCTCGATGATGTGGTTGCCGTAGCTACGCAGGGTATCCAGATTGGCTGTAGTGGAGGGATGGGCAAACATGTCGAGATCCATGGCGGGAGCCACGAACACGGGTGCCTTCATCGAGAGATAGGTGGTGATGAGCATATTGTCGGCAATGCCGTGAGCCATCTTGCCTATCGATGAGGCGGTAGCGGGAGCCACGAGCATGGCATCGGCCCACTGGCCAAGTGCCACGTGGCTGTGCCAAGAGCCGTCGCGCTGGGCGAAGAACTCGCTGATGACAGGCTTGCTCGTGAGTGCCGACAGCGTGATGGGGGTGATAAACTCCTTGCCGGCAGGGGTAATAACCACCTGTACCTCGGCACCTTTCTTTATCAATAGGCGGATGAGCACCGCAGCCTTGTAGGCGGCAATGCTACCGGTGATGCCTAATACGATTTTCTTGCCTTGTAAGCTCATAGGAAGTGAAGAGTGAAGAGTGAAAAGTACTTTTAACTCTTCAGTTTGATGCGTGTGAGTACCTGCTTGGTGTTGAGCGAAAAGTCGCCCTGCATAATCCAGCCATAGTAACCGGGGTCGCGGCGCAACACCTCCACTACGGGGATGCCCTTGTACTTGCCGAAGTTGAACACCTCTATACCCTTGTCATTGTATACGATGCGGCCGGCAAAGTCTACGTTGTTGGTGTGCGATGAGAACTCGGAAAGCCAGGCGATGTCATTCTGCAGCTCGGGGTAACGGTCGAGCTGTGCCTGCAACACCTCGTAGGTAGCGCGGGTGTCGGCATCGGCACTGTGAGCCCCTTCGAGCTCCTTGCCGCAATAAAACTTCACCGCTGCCGAGAGGGTGCGCTGCTCCATCTTGTGGAAGATGACCTGCACGTCGATAAACTTGCGGCGAGTCATGTCAAGATCCACACCGGCACGGAGAAACTCCTCGGCCAGGAGGGGCACATCGAAGCGGTTCGAGTTGAAGCCCGCGATATCGGCTCCCTCAAAGTCGTTGGCCACCTCCTTGGCCACCTGCTTGAAGACGGGGCAGTCCTTCACGTCATCGTCATAGATGCCGTGTACGGCCGAGGCCTGCTCGGGGATATGCATCTCGGGATTGATACGCATCGTGCGCGACATCTCGTTGCCGTTGGGGTATACCTTGAGGTACGATATTTCCACGATGCGGTCAGTGGTGATATTTACGCCTGTTGTCTCCAAGTCAAAGAAGATTACAGGATTCTTGAGATTCAGTTTCATTGTTTCTTACTATTCGTTCGTTAATCTTGTGGGACAAAATTAGTGCAAGCCGAGAGAAAACGCAAATTTATTTGTAGTTTTCCGAGGCACAGCCTAATTTCTTTGTTCGCGTAGCAGACACTAAAATTAGTGCAAGCCGAGAGAAAACGCAAATTTCAACGAGCGAATATAATGGAAAAGTTTACTTTTCTATTGTTGAGCGAGGAAGAAATTCTACAAAGTTAAATTTATTTGTAGTTTTCCGAGGTGCTACTTGCACACCAAGCCATCGCGCAAACGGATAGTGCGGTCGGTGATAGCCGCCAATGACTCGTCGTGGGTAACTATGATGAAGGTCTGGCCCAGCTCGCGACGGAGGTCAAAGAAGAGGCGGTGCAGTTCCTCCTTATTCTGCGTATCGAGGCTGCCCGAAGGCTCGTCGGCAAGGATGACTTGCGGACGGTTGACCAGAGCACGGGCTACGGCTACACGCTGCTTCTCACCACCAGAAAGCTCCGATGGCTTATGGGAAGCGCGGGCAGTAAGTCCCAAATAATCGAGCATCTCCATTGCACGGCGACGGGCATCGGCCATGCCTGCACCGTTGATGAGCGCAGGCATCATAACATTCTCTACGGCGGTAAACTCGGGCAGGAGCTGGTGGAACTGAAACACGAAGCCCACGTGCTGGTTGCGGAAGGCCGAGAGCTGCTTCTCGTTGTACACAGCAACGTCGATGCCGCCGAAAAGCACGCGCCCACTGTCGGGACGGTCAAGCGTACCGATAATCTGCAACAATGTTGTCTTGCCCGCTCCACTGGGACCTACGATGCTGACAATTTCGCCCTGATTGATGGTAAGGTCAATGCCCTTGAGCACCTGTAGAGTGCCGAAGCTCTTGCGTATGTCGTGAAGCTGTATCATTTTTGAGTTTATGAGTTTTTTAGTTTATAAGTTATAGATGACGTATGACGTACTCTGCCAAGTAACAGCCGAAGACGGCAGGCATATAGCTGACGGTGCCTGCAGTAGACTTCTTGTTTTGCTCGTCATCGACGGTGATGATGGCGCGGCGATCGGCCTGTTCGGTAGAAAAGACCACGGGGAGCGACCGGCACATGCCCGCTTTCCTGAGACGTGTGCGCACGGCCTTGGCAAGCCCGCAGTGGTAGGTATCCCAGAGGTCGGCAAAGCGTATCTGCGTGATGTCACTCTTGGCACCAGCCCCCATACTGCTCACGATAGGGATACCCCGGTGCATGGCTTCCATAATCAGCGCACACTTAGGAGCGATAGTGTCGATGGCATCGACGATGAAAGAGCAATGAGAACTACCTGCACCATCCAATAAGTCACCCGTTTCATCATCTTTCAAGTATATAGGCAGAGTATGAATCCGTATCTCAGGATTGATGTCACGGAAGCGCTCGGCCAGCACCTCCACCTTAGGGCGGCCTATGGTACTATGCGTAGCGGGCAACTGGCGATTGATATTAGAGGGCTGCACTGTATCGGCATCCACGAGAGTTAACTCCCCTACCCCTGCCCGACAAAGCATCTCGGCAGCATAGGCGCCTACACCTCCCACACCTACGACCAGTACGTGGGCTTCGCTGAGACGGTGCACCTTATCTTCGCCCAGCAACAAAGCGGTGCGTTCAGTCCACTGGCTCTCCATCAGTATGCTCTTTTACAGGTTTGCTTTTAAGATGAAAAGGATTCTCAAACATCTGGTTATAGGTGGGCAGAGGCTGTACGAACGAAAGTTCGTGTGCCTGACCGAACTGCTCGGGATAGATAATCATCAGGCTGTTGTTCGAAAAATGACGCATGAGCTGTGCCGGCAGATTATCAAAAGCAGACTGCCACGATATGCCGCCACGGCGAGCACTGACGAGAACAAACAGGTGGTCGTAACTCAAGTGCTGGGTCACGATGAGCAGGTCGTTCCAGTCGTCCAGCTCAAAATAGGCCGTACGGACACTTGGATGATGCTCCTGAACATAGGAACGTATCAATTTGACTGTCTCCGAATGTGCGTGGAAGTCAATACGACACCCCAACTGCCCCCCCATCCGGGCCAAGCGCTCAATCCATTGATGGAATCCTGCCTCGAGTTCAGCACGTTCGGGCACGGCCACAATGATACGATGCACCACATTGACAGGCATCAAATAGTTGACAATAATTACCTGACGATTGGTTCGGTCGAGTAACTCAGACACTACCGTCCCGAGATACGAATCGGTAACCTTGCGCTTATGATGAAGGCCGAGAATTATCTCCGAAGCCTCAAACTCCTTCATCGAGTGCATAATGCTGCCCACCACGTTCACACCCACACGATTATATGTGGAGAGCTGTACATCAACGGCCGCTGCAGCTTTGGCAGCACGCTCAAGATTCTGCTGACCAATCTTCTTCTGCACCTCCGCATATTGATTGTCAATACAGACTTGCAGGGCTATCATCTCCTTCTGCGACCTTGCATCACGCATCATAATAGCCGTATCAATCAGTGCCTCCACGTTGTCGGGATTGTTGAGCGCCACCATAATCTTCTCATTGCCATCTTTTTCTTCAACCGGTGCCGTAGTCTCAGACAAAGCTATCGCACGGGCAGCACGGTCGGTAACGAGCGAACTGATGATGCAACTGACCAAAATCATCAGCACCACGCCATTGAGCACATCATCATTGATAAGGAATTGTCCTGGCGCAATTTCTAATTGCGTGCCCACCATAATCATCGCCAATGCACCTGCAGCATGGGCATTGCTCAATCCGAACAACATATCACGTTCGACCCGCTTCATACGCAGAACCAATTGCGTAGTCCAGGCTCCCAACCACTTGGTCACCGTAGCAGTCAGCACCATCACCACCACCACAAAGATAGCCTCCCTATGGTCAAAGAGACTCTTCACATTGATGAGCATACCCACACTGATAAGGAAATAGGGAATAAAGAGAGCATTGCCCACAAATTCCACACGATTCATCAGAGGAGACACACGGGGTATATACCGATTGAGCACCAAGCCTGCAAGGAAGGCACCGAAGAGTCCCTCCAAACCTGCCAGTTCTGAAAGTGCAGCACTCAACACCAACAGTACCAAGACAAAAGTGAACTGCGTCACATTGTCACTATATTTCTTAAAGAATGCCCTGGTAAAACGAGGATAGAAGAAAAAGATAAAGAAGCAATATACAGTACATTTCAGCAGGAAAAGCAACCAGAAACGGCTACTAATATCCCCTTTGGCGCTGGCCGATATTCCCGCCAACACAAACAACGCCAGCAGCAAAGCTATCATAGTACCGGCAATGGCTATTGTCACGCAATCGTGGCGACTCAGGCCATAACGCCCCACAATAGGATAGGCCACCAATGTATGCGAAGCAAAAATACATGACAACAAGAGCGAAGCATCCCATCGGAATCCCAACACCCAATGCCCGACCCCATAACCTAAGGCAAACGGTATGGCAAAGGTCAGCAGACCGAATACAATGCCTCGCACACGGTTCTTCTTCAGTCCCTCCAAATCCATCTCCAAACTTGCAAGGAACATTATATAATAGAGACCGACCTTTCCGAAGAGCTCAAAACTGCTGTCACGTGCCAGAATATTCAGCCCGTGCTCACCTACCAATACTCCTGCCAATATCATCCCCACCAGATGCGGCACACGAATACGGTTAAAAATCAACGGTGCAAACAATATGATAACCAATACTACGAGAAAGATCCATGTAGGATTGGTGATGGGGAACAAATGAGCTATTTCGCTAAGTATCGGCATGACTCGTAAATTTGCTTTTTGAGATGCAAAATTACAATAAAAATAGAAATTAGAAAAGCATTACTTCCCATGACGTGAAAATTGAGTCTTTTTCTTAAAAAGAAGTTAGCACACAAAAGAGCGTGACAATGTATAACATTCGTAATTATTCTGGCGCACAAGTTGTTTCGCATTAAACACTTCTTATGCATGTTAATAAAAGTTAATGGGGGGGGGGTAAAATGAGCTTCTACTGTGAAATAATAATTTATATTATTACCTTTGTCGAAAAATAGTAGAATTCATTCTTGCAGACTTTGCTTAACAGAACCTGGTAAAAGGAATGTGATAAAGGATAAATGAGTTATGTTGAAGATTCTCACCCTAATCAGTCTTTTGCTGTATGGATTTATTACTCCCTGTCTCGCTCAGGAAACAGGGAGTGAGATTGAGAATCACCACTATACCCTATACTATTATCAGAATCGGATTGACATCCAAGAGAATTATCTGGACAATGCCTTTAATATTACTCGCATCAAGAACGTCTTGGCGAGGTCACCGCATATAGATAGTATCGCCATTTATGCTTATGCCTCTCCCGAAGGCTCTCCCACCCGTAATGAATGGCTAGCTCAGAAGCGTGCTGAGGCTGCCCGTGATTTCATTCTGACTCATCTGCCCAGTGACAGCGTACTCCGCCCCGAGAATATCGTCTTGCATCCCATGGGTGAGAATTGGGATGGATTGCACAAGGAATTAGAAGCCAACTATCACTTACAGAATAGAGATAGAGTATTGGCTATCATGGGTTCCAAGGCATCCACTGAAACCAAGAAACGACAATTGAGGCAGTTAAATAATGGTAGTACCTATAACTGGATTATCAAACATCACATGCCATATCTGCGTATGGCTACATGGATTTGTGTATACCTGCAAATGCCTGAGTTCGTACCGGAGGGGATACCCGATATGGTCATAGGACATGACCCATTACCCACTCATAAACTACCTGATATTTCCCTTGCTCCCTGGCGTAAACAAAACACCATATTGGCGTTGAAAACAAATCTCCTTTACGATGCAGCTACGTTGCTTAACTACTCGTTGGAGTTGCCCATCGGGAACTGGTTTTCCGCACTTTGGTATCACCAATTTCCTTGGTGGAGATGGGGCGAAGCAAACAATCAATACTGTATCCGTTTCTTAAGCATTGGCGGTGAAGGACGATGGTGGTTCAAACCCGAGCCTCGCGTACAGCAGGGTAAATTTGTGCAACGTGACAAATTGATGGGGCACTTCATCGGGCTATATGCAGAATCTGGCATGTGGGACTTTGAATGGGATCGTGCCATTTGCCATCAAGGGGAACATTGGAGCGTAGGTATGAGTTACGGATATGCGCTGCCTATGGGACGACGCCTCAATCTTGAGTGTTCCGTTTCATTGGGTTATGCATCAATTGCATACCGTAAGTTTGAACCGAGCGAAGACTATGAGATACTATGGCGCGACCCAGTGAGACATGGCCGATGGAACTATTTTGGTCCGACGAAGGTTCAGATATCATTGGTGTACCCAATATTATACACAGCCAAGAAGAAAGGAGGTATAAGATGAGAGCACTTCTACTATACCTACTACGCTTGACGTTACTATTATCACTACTTACTTCATGCGAACATCGACCGTTACAAGACTTTGTAAACGCCCATTATATCCGCGTATACGTGGATGAGAATATAAGGAACGTTACTTTTGGATTCTATAACGAACAGTATGATCGGCCAGAGCATGAGAGACCCAGAGTAATCCGAGTCGTTCTTGCTGATCCTGTAAGTGGAACCATAATCAGCGAACGATACCTTCAGAATCAGGGAGTCGATTCAATGGGATATTACCTGGATGGATATATTGGTGCCCCTGCAGGCAGATATAATATGCTACTATACAATTTTGGGTCACCACGAACCCTAATAGGAAATGAGCAGAACTACTTTGCCATGCAAGGATATACCGAGCAAGTGAGTGATTATTATCTACAATATCTGCCGGCAGTGAGGCAAACGATAGATGAGCGGCAGATTGTGCAACAACCAGATCATCTGTTCCATGCAGTACAAGAAGATATAATCATAAACAAGAACGAGATTGTAGATACACTCCTCGATGACAATGGTAGCTATTTTAAAGCTCACAGTATGGTTAAGAGCTACTATATTCAAATAAAGGTGAAAGGTATAGAATGGGCGATATCAGCAGTCTCGCTGCTCAGCGGTATGGCAGGTTCGTCACTAATCCACCAACATGAGGGCATGATTGAGTCCGATTCTGTCCATGTGCTTTTGACATTGACCCCAACCGAACGGAAACGAAGTGGCCCAGATGGCAACACTACGGCCACGCTATATACCACATTCAACACTTTTGGTAAACTGCCAGATATACCGAGTCACCTTACTATTACTTTTGAGTTTACGAAAAGAGACGGATCGTCGCAGATAGAAGAGATTGACATTACAGATATGTTTGACACCCCTCTGGTCAGAGACCAGCAATGGATCCTACTGGATCATGAAATAGAGTTGACACCTCCGGAAGGGAGTCCTATTGATGGTGGGCTCACACCTGGTGTAGATGAGTGGACAGATATTGAATCTGAGATTATAATATAACTTTTTTATTAACATTTTAATTTATTTAGTTTTTATGAAAAAGAATGCGTTATTTATGCTTTTTGCTGGCACAGTATTAGCAAGTTGCGTGTCTGAGGATCTCAACGTTAATCCTCAAAGTCAAGGTTCCGCAAAGTTAACCTTTGACTCACCTGTCATGTATCATAATGGAGGAACAAGAGCCAACTATCGTGGTGAGATTGGTTCTCATAGCTATGAGGGCTCTTCTACTATTTATTCCTACCCCAAGGAAGAGGACTTCGTAATTTATGCGGTACAGCATGATGCAGCCTTCTCAGGCTGGTCCAATGCTACACCCCACGAAATCAATAACACACCTATCAAGTATGACCAAAGCGTAGATGGTTGGGCTCCTAAAAACGCAGAAAACGATTATTACTATTGGCCTGAAGGATTTATGTCTTTTGCTGCAGCTTCACCCGCCGACTTGGAGGTGGCTAACGCTCAAAGAGCCTATGGAGATGCAGGTCTGACTATTACGGACTTTGAGATCTTGAATGATGCGAGCAAACACTATGATTTGCTTTTCAGTACCAGAACTATAGACAAGACTTCTGCCGATATGGTTCATGGGGCAAGCTATTATAGCGGTATTCCTATCCAGTTCCAACATGCACTGTCTTCTGTTCGTTTCTCTATAAAGAATGAAACAGACGCTGAAGTTGTTCTAAAGGAGATTAAAGTTTACGGTTTGAAGTATAAAGGTGATTTTGCAGAGAATCTAACGGAAGATGCTGCAGATTATTCAAAATATATCAGAAACGACAACGTAAACCCCACCTGGACCTTGGATAACGATTTGGTTGCTGAGGAGAATGCCTATCTTGGATTTAGCGGTAGTGTAGGATTCCCCATTGAGGCTCAATATGTAGCTTCACTTGCGGCTTCTGACGTTGATCAAGATGGAGAGAACGAGATTTCAAACCAATTAATCCTGATGCCTCAAGAATTACCTGCCGAGGCGATAGTAAAGGTGACATATACCGTAAACGGCAACACACATCACAAGACAGCAGAGCTAAGAGGTTGGGAAGATCTGAGCGGAAATCCTGTTGACGCTTGGGAAATGGGTGTACGTTATACTTATCGTCTCGTTTATAGCAGTTCGACTGCAGCTAAAGACAAAATCTACTTCTCTCCCGGCACAGACAATTGGGTAGAGCATGATGTTGTCGTGATTACTTTGTAATTATCATTATCGTCCCATAGGTCAGACATCTGGCCTATGGGAGTTTATTATTAAGAGAAGACAGAATAGTTCTTTGAATGCTCTTAGAAGCAGACCCTTACACTCTATAGAGGCCTTCCGGCCTACGAAACAATACAACATGCATAAAACACCTATTTACTTCTGCAGCCCAAAAATTCATCTGACGTATGCAAGCATTTGCCTGGTATGTTGCATATCATGCAATAAGGATATGGAAATCATCCAAACTGAAGCTTCAATGATTAGTTTAGGTATTAGCTCTGAAACCCTCACAGACACCAGAGCCTTGGTAAATGATGATATTTTGCGCACTTCCTGTACACCTGACAATAATGGAGATTACGAGAGCATTGGTATCTGGGGACAATACACTACAGAGGACTCGGGACAGCAGGTGCCTTTCACCGAATTTAATGGAGTCCCTTTAGTTTATGCAACAAAAGCCACAGACTCTAATCCATACAATAACTGGAATTATCCTGGCGATGGGCGTATATGGCAGTATAATGCCCAATATGACTTTAGAGCCTGTTTTCCACAGACTCTTATGACCAGCCTGATGACCCAAATGGATGCTACCATCATACAAGGTGGCCCCATCAACACCTCCGTAATACAAGAAGACCTGCTCGTAGCAGCTACACGAATAAGCACCATGGATGGAATACCCAATGGTCCTGTTAAGTTGAATATGAAACATGTCTTTTCGGCACTAAGATTTAAAGTACGTACAGCCAAAGGATATACAACACCTGACCATGAGAGCATAACATCATGTTGGCTACAGAATCAAGGGAATGGCACAGACTTATTCTCCACTTCAGGATATTTGGTGCATTCCGGTAACATCGCACCGGAAATAAGATGGTATACCTATGAATCTTCATCCGTTCCCATGTATATGTGGGAGCATAGCGGAGTAAGCTTTACTAATGAAACTGCTTTATATACAGCCAATGGCAATCGCACTGGCAAGGAGTATACCAAAAATGACGGATGGTTATTGGTAGTACCTCAGCAGGTAAAGGCCGAGACATTGCAGTTTTGCTTTACGATGAGCAGCACAGGAAACACCATCTTCAAGGTCAACATTCCTGCCATCACCTATAAGCCAGCGACCCGCTATACATATATACTGGAAATTAGTGGTGCAAGCGTGAGTTTAAATTTGACAATAGCCGAATGGAACAAATTAGACTCCACACACGATATCGTAATGTAATATGAGGCACAAAGAAAATATGAAGAATAAGTTGTTGTTGCTTTGCACCATCCTGCATGGCATATTGATAATATGTGCGTGCGACAGATTAGGGGAAGGACAAGACGAATACTCTAACGCATCACTGACAATCAGATTTTGTAGCCTGAGCAATCAGTCAGCCACTCGTGGCATAGAGGATCTGGACGATGACGGTAACGTGTCGGCTTTAGAAGAGATTTCAGATGGCCGACGTATGTACCGATTGGCCGTGTTTCTGGTCAACAATGAATTAGTAGCCGCATCTACTGTATTAGAAGAAAATGACTTGCGCTTCAACGACAATAGGACTGTCGCCACAGTAAGTTTTGATAATTTAGATTATGGTAAAACATATAATTTATATGCTGTCGCCAACTATGGGGAATATGAAATGAATAATGGTCACCTGACCGACATTATTGATATAACTCGCGACATCAGCATATCGACCTCGGCAGATAACCTCTGCGATAAGAACACTCCATATCCTTTGTCGCTACAAAAAGAAATAATCCTTCAGCCTGGAGCCAACCAGGCGACAGGTGAGCTAATAAGGACATACGCACGCATACGTATAAACGTCAGAAACCAAAGCAATAAAGAACTAAAGGTAACCCAACTACAGTTTGCAGACAAATTCTCTCAAAACACAGCCGACTTATTTACTCCGGGAGGAACAGCGAATGTAACACCGAACGTAACCTCAGAAAATGCCATTACACCATTTTCACCGGATATGACGATGGCCTCAATGGATGCATCAAACAATGTTACAGAAGAGACTATTTTTGACAGCTATATTTTAGAGAGCAATGGAGGTAATTACTACTACACATTAGGTTTAGAATACGAAGGTGACAATACAACAGAATACAAAGTGAGCAGCACTGTCATAAACAATCCGGAAAGTATCAAGAGCGGAGCAATGTATGTCATATACAATACTAACCAACAACGATATCTGTATGCCAATGGCACATCCTCGGTAGGTGCTGCATCAAGCTATAATACGGATGGGATACTTGACCATAACTTTGTGTGGAGATTTACTGAAACCGGCAACAACTATATCATAGAATCAATGGGCAGCACAGGCTACTATATCAGCAGTGGACTGACGAACAACTCAGCACCATTAACCAATAACAGCAGTAGTTTTACTATATCAACATCTTCCAACAACCTCAGATTAAGAGGTTCAAGGTACTATCTTGGTGTCAACGGAAGTCGTGTGTATGGAACGAATACAGGCAACAGGAGAAACTTTGTACTATATGAAGTCACTTCAGAGCAAGTCACACATAGTGTAGAACACCAAGAGAAAATCGAGATAAAAGCAATAGACAAAACCACCGGTGAGGTAAATCCTATTCAAGAAATCAAGAGAAATGATTTTATCAATATCCTAATCAATGTCTCTTATAATGAGAAGAGTGGTGAGTTAGAATTTGAGGTTTCTGACTGGGAAGAAATTACAGGTGAAGTCACATTTGATTGAGATGTATAACATGAAGCATTGGGTATATATATTTCTTTTGGTCTTTGGAGTCTGTCTGACGCAAACAAGTTGCTCAGATGAAACTTTATTAAAAGATACAGGAATAGGCGACAGAGAAGTATGTGTGGCTCTTAGTTTTGGGGCTAAAGATCATAAAACAGTCGAAGTGAAGACACGCAACACCTACGATTTACATTACGAATCTATGGTACGCAATGTCTATGCCTTTGTTTTTGCCAATGGAGAACGTGTATATGGACGTTACTTTGACAGCGATGATTTAAATCAATACTCCAACAAGGAGTATTGGACGGTAAGCAACATGTCTTCTACTGACAATACCACACAAACCTCAGGTATGTTGCAAATGAGCGTACCAACCATCGCCAATAATGCAGAGATCGTTTTGGTGGCAAATATAGACCTGGACTTCATGAATCTATCCGAAGAGCGTTTGGGATTGGTGCGTACTAAGAATGATTTGGATGCTATGATAGTATCTCTTAACCAAGATTTGCCGGAACGCAATGCTGGCTACTTTATGATGGTTGGCAGTGCCAATGGTATAAGCATTAATGAAAATGGGATCATCAATATTCCTAATGGGAAAATAATGCTCCAACGCCTGGATGCAAAGGTCGAGGTCAATGTACGAGTAAATCCCAATGAGGAAAGTGACAATCAGCGAGTTGAACAGTTTATACCGAAATCATGGCAAGTAGTCAATCTTCCCAGGACAAGCTACTTAGTACCACATGCAACAGGATTCCAGGAAGGAGAAGACTCATATTTCTCCCTAACGCCAAGAAATTTCGAATATACAGAGAACGAGGTCATTAATGGCATTTCGACGGGAGGAGTTTTGCATGGATTCTCGTTTTACACCTTGGAGAACTTGAAGTCTGCAAATAGAAAAAGAAGTACAGAAGGAAACTATCATAACCGTGACCGACGAAGTAAGTATACAGATGATGAATCAGAAGATAACTACGGGACTTATAATACGGAAAACGGATTGTGGGAATATGCCCCTGAATTAGCCACCTATATTGTAATAAAAGGTGAGCTCAAGATGGTGGTAGATCCTGGCTCAGTCACAGAACAGCATTTAATTGCAGATGTTACTTATTATATACATTTAGGAGATTTCGTTGCGGATACAGACAATTATGATATAAGAAGAAATACCTACTATAAGTACATAATCAACATAAAGGGAGTGGAGAACATTGAGATAGAGGTGGAAACCTCCAACGACAGTGAGCCGGGAATAACGGAGAATCAACCAGGAGCGATGGGGCATTTGTTTGAAGCAGAAGAGGATATCTATACCTTTGATGCACATTTCGGACAGCGAGTTTATACAATACGCGCCGATGAAGTGGATGTAGAGAACATGACCTGGTATGTAAGAACCCCGTTTGGTCGTGAAGGCATACCTATGAAGGACGAACTTGGTCAGGATATATATAGCGACTTGGACTATAAATGGGTAGAATTCATGGTGAACGAGAAAGTGGGAGATGTGTATTCTACAGCATCCCAGAAATATCCATCTGATAAAACACAACTAAAATCCGTCATAGATGTGTTGAATATAATCAAAACAGAAACTATAGCATGGCAAGAGGGCGCTTCAAGTATGTATGACCAAAACGGGGAGATTCGATTTACGGTGTTTGTCAATGAGTTCTATTATAATGAGAATCCGATGAATCCCAACGACCCTGATATTTTGTGGAAAAAGTTTACTAACCAACCCAATCGCTTGCTGCACATCCTTTGCAAGAACAAGCGAAGCAAAGATGGCGAAAGTTCGATAACGGGTAGTATCCTGACAATCCGACAACGCTCCATCCAAACACCATACAACATAAACCTCCCAAAAACAGACTTGCAGGAGGCTTGGGGATGTGAAACAGTAGACGAGATGAAGAATGAAGCTTGGTTTTACCATCCGGATGAGAGAATGGATAATTGGAATGATTCGTATAAGCCATCATATACTCCTGATAATACCTCTCGTTCTGACGGACTGTACAATACTGCCTGCTTGCTGAATATGGTAAGCGGAATCGGGGCAAGTAGGACCCTGAATCGTAATCTCAGATGGGACACCTTCATTGATTATTCAGGGACGGAACCTCAATTGAAGAGTGAGTATAAAGCAGGACTCTATTCCGTGTTGCTCCGAAACAGAGACTTGGACGGTGATGGGATTATTGACCCAGAGGAATTGCGATGGTACATTGCTTCGTTGGATCAATTGTGTGGTCTTTTCCTTGGCGATCAGGGACTCAGCTCCGATTCCCAGCTATATCCTATAACAGCAAGCCGCGAGCCGAACGTTCCGGTAGTGGGTGGTGTTTTCGAAGGTGTATATCCTTGGAGACTACATGTGGTGAGTAGTACGGCCAATAACCAAACCGCAGGAAATCTTCCTATTATAGTATGGGCCGAGGAGGGTGCCTCTACAGGTGAATACCAGCAGCATTATGATAAGCCCGCCTATTCTCCGGTACGTTGTGTCCGTAATCTGGGTGTCGAGTTACCAACAGCAAAGAGTATACTGGTTCCCGGTGCGAACTACCCCAAGGATGCTTTGGTCGTTGTGGAAAGGCCTACTGGAACTATAACCACCAACTCGGTCTATAGATTTAACTTCAAGAACATGAACGAGGAGTCACTTCGCTATTACACGACTCGAGAACTGGTTCCTGGAGATGAATATTCCATTATGAGTCGCTTGTGCCATGGATTTGAGACAGGTCCGTTACTTACCTCATACCCTATCGGCAATAACGTTTCACCTTATATTGCCCTTAAAGGACATTTGGAAAACGGTCTTTCATATGCTCCAAACGAAGGTTACCGTATACCTAACATACGCGAAGGAGTCGTAATGCAGTTATACTGTGGTGGAGACGGTGCATGGTGGGGTAATTCTGGTTCGTTGGTGAGCAGTTACTACTCGTTTGGTTACTATGGTAATGATTACGATGTGGTAGGAAACTCACACTTTTACTCTTGGTTTATATACAACAATCGTGTAACTTTGGGTGGAGCAGGTGAAAGCATCAGCCATGTGCGTTATGTGCGGGACTGGAACCCTTAATGGAGGTCTTATTGCAGTAAAGAAGAAGAGGCTCGTCCGAAAAAGAACAAATACGACGATTATTATCTTGCCCAAAAGATAGAACGCAAAGATAATGGCTTACACATTGAAATAATCAAGCAAGCTTGACATTATTTCCCTCGTTTGTTATTATCTTTGCGATAAATCGCGAAGATACTTGCACTCGCTGTAAAAAATACTGTAACAAGTTTCGTATTTCTCGCTCGTTTGTTTGTATCTTTGCACCAAAACAGATACCAATATAAAAAACAATATGCTATGAAATCAGTTCTTGACAATCGCCCCGCATTGGCAACGGAAGTCTACAAGGTAGCCGAAATAGCAGGTTACTTATGGGAGAAGGGATGGGCCGAACGCAATGGCGGCAACATTACAGTAAACATTACCGAACACATTGATGATGAAATCAAGGCACTACCCGCCATTAGTGAGATTAAGTCTATAGGTGTCACCTTACCACACCTGAAAGGATGCTATTTCTACTGCAAGGGAACAAACAAACGTATGCGCGACTTGGCTCGATGGCCTATGCAGAATGGTTCTATCATCCGTATTCTCGATGACTGCGCCAGCTATGTCATCATCGCTGACGAGCCCGTAATGCCCACTTCAGAGCTACCCTCACATCTAAGCGTACACAATTGGTTCATTGAGACCGGCAAGCCCTACAAGGCTTCCGTGCACACTCACCCCATCGAATTAGTTGCAATGACACACTGCAAGAGATTCTTAGAGAAAGATGTTGCCACCAACCTGCTATGGAGCATGATTCCCGAAACTAAAGCATTTTGTCCTCGTGGACTTGGTATCATCCCCTACACCTTGCCTGGTTCAAATGAATTAGCCGAAGCAACTATTCGTGAACTGGACGACTACGATGTTGTCATGTGGGAAAAACACGGTGTTTTTGCCGTAGACACTGACGTAATGGCTGCATTTGACCAAATAGATGTGCTCAACAAGTCTGCACTCATTTATATTGCCTCTAAGAACATGGGGTTCGAGCCCGATGGTATGAGTCAGGAGCAGATGCGCGAGATGTCAAAAGCATTCAATCTCCCCAAATAATATCTCCACCAATAACAGAATTAGACAAAATAACCAATAAGAATGGGACACTTGAGGTGTCCCATTTTTTATCAATAACTATAATTGTTGACAAGCAAGACAACAAAGACACGAATTGTCAATTACTGGCCAGCCAACATATCGTTCATTTACACAAACCTTGTCCTTTGGCCACCTTTTCCTTTGATCATTGCCAATATATGCTCTGTAAGCATCCGATAAAGTACAGGTCTTAGCATTTTTAGTAACAACAGCAGCGATTACCATTATATAGTAATCGCTGCTGTTGTTTTTGTTGCACCTATAATTATAATATTGCTATCTGTCCGTATTCATATGTTGTAGTTTCCAGTTATGAGGTAGTAGCTCTACCAATTCTTGATGAATGGCCTTCTGCATATAGGGCATCCTCGCTATGATATCGTTCAAATACTTGCGCGGATTCACATTATGGTTCCTACAAGTGGATAATAGTGATATGATGACACACATGTTTCCAGCTGCTTCATGGTTGCCACAGAAGAGATAGTTCTTTCTCCCCAGCGTGATGGGACGGATTTCGTTTTCTGCAAGGTTGTTGTCTATCCTGATTCTTCCATCCTCAAGGTAGCGCATCATGTTGTTCCATCTGACATATGCATATCCTGCCGCCTTGCCAACCAGAGTGCTGGAGCCGTACTTCACTTCCATCTGCTCGAGCCACCCCTGCAGTTCCTCCATAACAGGTCTTGCCTTAAGCCGGCGTATCTCCTTGCGCTCCTCTGCAGTCACATCCCTCTCGTCGCATTCCCTCTCTATCTGATAGAGTTGCCCGATTTTGGACAGGGCATACCCGGCATTCGTCCTGTCCTGCTCCATAGCATACTCGAACTTACGTCTGATATGGGCCATGCAGTTAACCAAGGACACGTCCGTACTGGTCTTGAAGGCACTCTCATAGCCCGCAAAACCGTCACATTGCAGATAACCCTTGAACCTATATTCCCAGACAAGCGAGTCAATCACGCCTCCGGCCCTTGAGCCGTTGTCATAATGGAAGAATACCAGCCTCTCCATTACATCCCTCACCATCCAGAGATATTCCTTCGAGGTCTTATGCTTCTCCTTGTCCACTACGGGAGTGGTAGTCTCGTCTACCTGACAGTAGTCCGATCTGAACACCTCTTTCTTTAATGCTCCGTATAGCGGCTTCAAGAGAACCATCACCTGCTTGTACCATCCGTTCACCGTACTTTCTGTAAGTCCCTTGATGCCAAGATGCTCAAACTGCCTTATCTGACGGTAGAAGGGAGTGTGGTACTCGTACTTCTGCAGGAGTATCTCTGTCAGAAGGCTGGCTCCCGCCACTCCCTTGTATATGGGAAGCACGGGCATGTGAGCGATTTTGATGCCCTCGCCTTTCTCTACAGGTTCCGTTGGGTCGATGAGTCCGTACTTGAAGCGTACATACTGATGACGGTACAGTTTACCAGGCTCAAATTCCACCACTTCGGTAATCTCTTCGCCTATCTTCCTGTAGCGGGTCAGGTCTATTCCTTCCACATCTATTTCATCGCGCTTGAGGACAGGGAGGTTCTCGAGCATGGTACGGTTCTTGCGTGCCAGCCTCTTGTCTGTCTTGATTTCTTTGGTGGTTGTCTCTTCTGATTCTTGCTCCTGAGACTCTGCTTGCGCTTCAACAGTCATGTCGGCAAACAGATTCATCTGTAGCGGGTCCTGCAGCTTTTCCGATTTACGGCCAAAGAGCTGACGGTTCAGGTATGCCACCTGGGCCGACAGCTCCTTGATCCTAAGTTCAAGGGATGCGATGGTCTTGGACTGTGATTCATTGGTCTTGGACAAAGATACAATAGTAGCATTCAGCGACTGAATTGTGCCAATAAATATATCTTTCTCTTCCATTTCCGCATCTTTTATTATACTACAAAGGTACGAAAATCGCGGATATCAGCAAGTAAAACAAGGACAAATAATTGGAAAACAGATGCTTGTCCCCAATCAGACGACATATTCCTTCCGCTCTGCCCTCAGCCGTCTGAGTCGTTGCTCGGGATCCTCCCTTATCCCTTCGACCATTACCACAAGGTCTCTCCATTCCATATAGTAGGTACGTGACTTGGAATCATAGTCTGGCAATCGGAATCGTCCAGCCTCCAGCCGCTTGACATACATTACCATACCGCCGTCTTCTGCATGCAGCAGCTTCATGAGTTTCCTGCTACTGCCTATAAAGATGAAAACGTCTCCGTTCTTCACGTCGCACCCCATCTGCTGATGGACTACACCTATCAGGGAATTGATTCCTTTGCGCATGTCTGTCGTGGAAGGACACAGATAATAGCGCATGGTGTCGTTAAGGCAGAACATGACTCACAAGGCTTTGCTTCAGGACTTCCATCAACATCTCCTCCGTGCCTGTCCCGAAGTGAGCCTTCAGGCCGTTGGGGAACAACAGGGTTGCACCGGATGGGAGTTCCCCGGTAAAGGAGGGAACCGAAGGAAGATGCTCCTTGGACTCAGTAAACATGATGGGAGCAAGTTCATGGGGAGCATCATTGGACTTGCATTTCTTGTTCCAATAGTTGTACTTGGAGTAGCAGATACCTGCATCCTTCAGGAACTCCTTCAAACTTTGGCCACTTTGCTGGTGTTGCTGTTGTAACAATACGAATTCTTCTTTATTCATAATAAACAGTTGTAGTTGTGTGCACTATTGCGAGGCAAAAGTATAACACAACTACAACAGCTACAAGATGTACCTTATAGGATGCTTACTATGCTCTTTCTGTCTGTCCGTCTCCAGTTTCCTTTTCGTCCCTGCATAACGAAAGAGAGAGAGGAGCCTCCATCCCTGACTGCTCCTCTCTCCTGAAAACGGCGGCTACCTACTCTCCCACTTGCGCAGTACCATCGGCGCGGTCGGGCTTA
>JAFXEF010000045.1 GCA_017520935.1 Bacteroidaceae bacterium
CCCCTAAGGTGGGCTTTCGGTTACAAAAATAAGCATCAATTCTGAAAAGATTCTGAAAAAAAGGAGAAAATTAAAGATTTATTCATTTTTTAAGATTCTCCTTTTAAGATTCTCCGAGGCAGAAGAAAAGCATCGCAGGCGTGGCAGGTGATTGCCGCAGGTGTTACGCCCAACTACCGCAGGTAATCCACACGGCTACCGCAGCCGTTCTATATTCCAAGACTGGCAATATTCATTCCAAGACTGGCAATATATATTCCAAGACTTGGAATATTACTTTTGTCGAGGTATTAATTAACGTTACATCGGCCAGATGACACAGCCCTCTACTGGTCTTGTTTCGAAAGACCTACAGAGGTGATAAAATTAAAGACCTATAGATGCCTAAATTTGCCACCTGTAGGAAGGCTTGCCGAAAAGCCAAAGAAGAGAGGCATATATGCGCTCGTACATACATAAGAAATATTACAGGTTACGGTTACGCGTAACCGTAACCTGTGAATGAAGCTCGGCCCCTTTATGTCGATAGTATGGTGTGTCCTTTCTTTGTTGCATGCACAGCTCATTGATGATGGTAAGGCAGGTTGTTCAGTATGGAGAGGGCACGGTAGAACTGCTCGGCGATGACAATATTGCCTGAAAGCATCGGATGCGATGGTTTGTCGAGGCAAAAGAATATATGTCTTGCCATGGAGCATATAGATAACCTGTACAAAAACACACATGCATATTGTTCACGTATTTAAACCATCAAACATTGTTAATATACACATTTTTAATATATTGATATATTAGCTATGTACGATATTTCACTTAAGTATCTGCGCTGACTCACGCAGATGCATTTTAAGAAACTTTTGGGATTGTATCTGTCATCCAATTATCTTGCTTCATATTCTCCCGTTCAATGAAATTCCATTATCTTTCATAGGTATTTACGTTAATGATAGAAACACACTTGGAATACGGTAGGCCGACTTTATCTACAATCATAAAAACACTGTAATTGACATCCAGCTCTTAAGATGTGATGACTATAGGAGACTTCTATCTGGAATTTTCTCTCCGTTTCGTTTGCTCAATACGAATTTATATCCTACTTTTGCATTACTAAGAGAAAACTGACATTGTGAAAAAGATACTGACCAATACTGCGAAGATAGCCCTGCCGTTGCTCATAGCGGGAGCGTTGCTCTTTTATATGTACCGCGACTTTGACTTCTCGGAGGCAAAGCGCATATTACTGCACGAGATGAATGCGTGGTGGCTCATTGCCTCGCTCATACCCATCACGCTGAGCCATGTGATGCGCGGATTACGATGGCTCATCACGCTGGAGCCACTGGGCTACCGCCCCAAGAAGGGCAACAGCATAGACTCCATATTTATCGCCTACGCATCGAACGTACTCATCCCTCGGGTGGGCGAGGTATCACGTTGTGCCGTGTTGAACCGATACGACGGGGTACCCTTCAGCAAGGCGCTGGGCACACTGGTAGCCGAAAGACTGGTAGACATGCTGCTGGTGCTGATATTCGTATGTGTGATGCTGCTCACGCAACTTGACGTGTTCGTATCGCTCTTTGCGCAAACGGGCACCAATGAGGGGGCACTGACGGCACTCTTCACCAACCCCAAGACCTATATTGTCATGGCTGTCGTTCTCGCGACATGCGCCCTGCTTTGGATGGGACTGAAAAAGACGAAGTTCTACGCAAAGATCAGGCAGATGGTCAAAGGATTTGTCGATGGATTGCTCTCGCTTCGAACCATGCACCGCAAAGGATTGTTCCTATTATATACGATTGGGATATGGATAGGCTACTTCCTCGAGTTTTACCTGACATTCTACTGCTTCCCCTTCACAGCCGAACTGGGCATGGTAAAGGCAATGGTGATCTTTGCAGCCATCAGCTTGGCTATCATCATCCCCACCCCCAATGGCGCGGGACCGTGGCACTTCGTGGTCATATCCATGATGACGCTCTACGGCGTGTCACAGACCGATGCCTCATCGTTTGCCCTCATCGTACATGCTTTCCAGACCCTCGGAGTGATACTCCTCGGTGGATATGGCTGGGTGGCACTGCAGGTAAGAAACAAAGGGAAGAAAGTGAGCCCCTACCCCCCTCTCTCACAGGGAGGGAACTCGATAAAATGAGTTTCTAACAATAAAAATATTGCACTATAACTATAGATAAAAGTATTACAAACCGCGATGCCCGCAAGCTCTCCCTCACGGGGAGGATTTAGGTGGGTCTCCTAATTAAAGAACCAATATGACAACAATTGCAGAATTAGCTCCTCAGAGCGTATGGAAACATTTCTATGAGTTGACACAGGTACCCCGTCCGTCGGGATACCTCGAACCGGTACAGCAGTTCCTGCTCGACTTCGGCAAGAAGATTGGCGTAGAGACCTTCAAGGACGAGGCTGGCAACATCATCATGCGCAAGCCCGCAACACCCGGCCTCGAAGACCGTAAGGGTATCGTGTTGCAGGCCCACATGGATATGGTGCCGCAGAAGACTGCCGAGAGCACACACGACTTTGAAAAGGATCCCATCGACTGCTATGTAGACGGTGACTGGGTGCGCACACGCGGCACTACACTCGGTGCCGACAATGGTATGGGCGTAGCCGCCATCATGGCCATCATGGAGGACGACACACTGGAGCATGGCCCTATCGAGGGACTCATCACTGCCGATGAAGAGACGGGTATGTATGGTGCCTTCGGCTTGAAGCCCGGCACCGTGCAGGGCAAGGTGTTGCTCAACCTCGATTCAGAGGCTGAAGGTGAGCTGTATATCGGCTGTGCAGGTGGTATCGATGTAACAGCCACACTGCAATACATGGAGATAGAGCCCGAGGATGACTATAAGGCACTGCGCATCACCCTCAAAGGACTGCGTGGCGGACACTCGGGACTGGAGATCTGCGAGGGTCGCGGCAATGCCAACAAGCTGATGGGTCGCTTCGTGCGCGAGGCCGTGCTTGAGTGTGATGCCCAACTGGCCCAGTGGAGGGGTGGCAACATGCGTAATGCTATTCCGCGCGATGCCTTCGTGGTGCTCACCGTGCCCGAGGATGCCGTAGAAGACGTAAAGGAACTGGCTGCACGCTGCGAAGCACTCTTCAATGAGGAGTTTGCCACCATCGAGAGCGGCATCACCCTCACTGTAGAGGAGGTTGCGATGCCCGAGAGTGAGACTCCCGAAGAGATTCGCGACAACCTTATCGATGCTATTCTTGCTTGCCAGAACGGCGTGATGCGCTATATCCCCACTATCCCCGACACGGTGGAGACATCAAGCAACCTCTCCATCGTAGAGATTGGCGAAGGAAAGGCACAATTCAGCCTGCTCGTGCGCAGTTCATCAGAAAGCATGAAGATGTATCAGGCCATCTCGCTCGAGAGCTGCTTCTCGATGGCAGGTATGCGCGTAGAGCTCAGCGGTAGCTACAGTGGCTGGCAGCCCAATGTGGACTCTCACGTATTGGCGGCCATGAAAGAAACCTACAAGGAACTCTTCGGCAAGGAGCCCGAGGTGAAGGTTATCCACGCAGGCCTCGAGTGCGGTATCATCGGTGCCGTGAACGAGGGTATGGATATGATTTCGTTCGGTCCCACACTGATGTCGCCCCACTCACCCGATGAGCGCGTACTAATACCCACCGTACAGAAGTTCTACGACCTCATCCGCTACGTCATCCAGAAGGGAGTGGAGTAACGGTAGTTGAGATAGATAATGTGAGAAGGGTGAAGGGCATGGCTATTCACCCTTCTCACATTATTGTAAAACTTAAAAGACGGTATTCATATCCAAACAGCAGCTTATGCACTACTACAAAAAACAAATAGTTTTTGTCTTTTGGAATGTATAGATGCATTTCATCGATTAAAATGCGTATCTTTGAGATAAACCGCGAAGATAATTTACATACGTTGTAAAAAATATTCAAGCAAGCTTGACAATTCTTGCTCGTTTATCACTATCTTTGCGTAACTTTTCAAATAATGGATTCCGTTTATGAAGCATATTAGAAATTTCTGTATCATTGCGCATATCGACCACGGCAAGTCTACACTGGCCGACCGTCTCTTGGAGCATACCAACACCATCAAGGTGACCGAAGGACAGATGCTCGATGATATGGATCTCGAGAAGGAGCGTGGCATCACCATCAAGAGCCACGCCATACAGATGGAGCATATATATAAAGGAGAGAAGTATGTGCTCAACCTCATCGACACACCGGGACACGTGGACTTCTCCTACGAGGTGTCGCGCTCGATTGCCGCTTGCGAGGGTGCGTTGCTCGTGGTAGACGCTTCGCAGGGTGTGCAGGCACAGACCATCTCCAATCTCTACATGGCCATTGAGCACGACCTCGAGATTATACCCATCATCAACAAGTGCGATATGCCCAGCGCCATGCCCGAAGAGGTGGAGGATGAGATTATCGAACTCCTCGGATGCAAGCGCGAAGAGATCATCCGTGCCTCTGGCAAGACAGGACAGGGCGTAGAGGAAATACTCGATGCAGTCATTGAGCGCATTCCTGCTCCCGAAGGCGACGAGAATGCTCCGTTGCAGTGCCTCATCTTCGACTCCGTGTTCAACTCGTTCCGCGGTATCATCGCCTACTTCAAGATACTCAACGGCACCATCCGCCAAGGCGATATGGTGAAGTTTTTCAATACAGGCAAGGAATACGATGCCGACGAAATCGGTGTGCTCAAGATGGACATGGTGCCGCAGAAAGAGTTGAAAGCCGGCAATGTAGGTTACATCATCTCGGGCATCAAGACCTCTACCGAGGTGAAGGTGGGCGACACCATCACCCACGTTAAAGGAGGATGTTCAGAGGCCATCGCCGGTTTCGAGGAGAGTAAACCCATGGTGTTTGCCGGTGTATACCCCATCGATGCCGAGGACTACGAAGACCTGCGTGCCTCATTGGAGAAGTTGCAGCTCAACGATGCCTCCCTCTCGTTCTTCCCCGAGTCATCACTTGCCTTGGGTTTCGGGTTCCGTTGCGGCTTCCTCGGATTGCTCCACATGGAGATTGTACAGGAGCGCCTTGACCGCGAGTTCGACATGAGCGTCATCACCACCGTCCCCAATGTTTCGTACAACGTATATGACAAGCACGGAAACTGTATCGAAGTACACAATCCTGGAGGCATGCCCGATGTCACTCTTATCGACCACATTGAGGAACCCTATATCAAGGCCTCGGTCATTACGGCCACCGACTACATCGGCCCCATCATGACACTCTGCCTCGGCAAGCGTGGTGAACTGGTGAAGCAGGAATACATTTCGGGCAATCGCGTGGAGATACACTACCTGATGCCACTGGGCGAAATAGTAATCGACTTCTACGACAAGCTCAAGAGCATCTCCAAGGGTTACGCCTCGTTCGACTACCATCCAGCAGGCTACCGCCCCTCGAAGTTAGTGAAGCTCGATATCCTGCTCAATGGCGAACCCGTGGATGCCCTCTCTACACTCACACATATCGACAATGCCTACGACTTTGGCCGCCGCATGTGCGAGAAGCTCAAGGAACTGATACCTCGCCAGCAGTTCGACATAGCTATCCAGGCAGCCATCGGCGGCAAGATCATTGCCCGAGAAACGGTGAAGCAGGTACGCAAGGACGTGACGGCCAAGTGTTATGGTGGTGACGTGTCGCGTAAGCGAAAGCTCCTTGAGAAGCAGAAAAAGGGAAAGAAACGCATGAAACAAATCGGCAATGTAGAGGTGCCACAGAAAGCCTTCCTTGCCGTGTTGAAACTCGATTGATTGATACTGCACGCATTATGAGAATACTTATCCTCGGAGCCGGTAAGATGGGCTCCTTCTTTACCGATTTGCTCAGTTTCCAGCACGAAACGGCAGTATACGACATCGACCCTAAACGCTTGCGCTTTGTGTACAACACGTGTCGTTTCACAACACTGGATGAGATACGCGACTTCCGCCCCGAGCTCGTCATCAATGCCGCTACAGTGAAGTACACCATCGAGGCATTCAAGCAGGTGATACCCGCCTTGCCTCAGGAATGCATCCTGAGCGATATAGCCTCTATCAAGACACAACTTCCCGAGTTTTATCGCGAGAGTGGCTTCCGCTTTGTAAGCACACACCCCATGTTTGGCCCCACTTTCGCCAGCCTCAGTAATCTCAGTAATGAGAACGCCATCATTATCAGCGAGAGCGATCACTTGGGTAAGGTGTTCTTCAAGGATCTGTACCAGAGCCTCGGACTCAATATCTTCGAGTACACCTTCGACGAACACGACGAGACCATGGCCTACTCGCTCTCCATCCCCTTCGTGTCTACCTTCGTGTTTGCCGCCATCATGAAAAAGCAGGAGGCACCGGGAACCACCTTCAAGAAGCACATGGCCATTGCCAAGGGACTGCTCAACGAAGACGACTATCTGTTACAAGAGATTCTCTTTAACCCCCGCACCCCTGGGCAGGTGGAGAATATCCGTCGCGAGCTCAAGGAGTTGCTACAGATTATCGAGGAACACGATGCCGAGGGCATGAAACAATATCTGACTAAGATTCGTGCAAAAATAGAATAAGATTAGAGCGCAAGAGTTCAGTTTTCGTCGGTTATTAAAACACAAGAGCGGCACGTGACACGTGCCGCTCTTGTGTTTTTTAGATACCTTATTCAGCCTTGGGCTCAGCTTTTTTCTTGGCTGGTGCCTTTTTGGCAGCGGGCTTCTTGGCAGGAGCCTTCTTGGGCTTCTCCTCGGCAGCGGGGAGGGTGACACCCTTGATCTTCTCCAACTCCTTGGTGAGTGCCTCGATCTCCTCATCCTGATTCTTGATGGTGGTGAGCAGGGCATTGAGTTCCTCATTATCAATATCTACGGGGTAGAGTGAGTTGACGCGGCTGATGAAGTCGCCGAGGATGTTCATGTAGTTGGTGAAAGCATCGTAGGGTGAGTCGTAGATGCTGCGATTCATGGTCACACTGTTTTCCTTGGTGGTCATGAAGCGGAAGTTGTTGCTTGCCTGCAAATAGTCCCAGTCTTGCTTGATGCGCTTGTCGAGACCGATGAGCACACGGTCGGCCACGCTATAGAGCTTGTTGAAGGCCTCGCGCTGCATGGTATTACCCAGCCAGCAGCTGATGTCGCGCTCCTCGTCGACCCATGACATGGGGTAAGGTACGTCAACGGGACCTACTGACTTGTAGTTCTTGATAACCTCGCTCGGTGTAGAGAACGAGATGCCACGCTCACGAGCACATTCGGGCAGCGCCTTGAAGAACTCAAGAATATTGGAGCTCAGCGGCTGGAAGATACCGAGGGCTGAAAGTTCCATGAAGATGTTGATCACCTCCTCCTCGGCAGGAGTGCTGGCAATCCAGTCCATGTATGTACCTGCCATCAAGGGATAGGCATCCCAAGAGGTGTTGGAGAAACGGAGTGAAATATCGTCAGACAACTTGAAGTCGCGGAGCAACACCTTGAGGTTAGGGTTGGTATTGGCGTGATAGAGGTAGTGGGGACTCTTCCAACCGAGGATGTGCTTGGCACCTTCGGTGAGTACTCCCTTGAAGCCCATAGCAGCAACCTGAGCACCTATATCATCGCTGTAGATAAGGCTTGAGTTGCGGAACACCTTGGGAGTCTTACCAAATACCTGCTTGATTTTCTTGCACATGCGGTCAACATCGCTGCGGAAGCATTCTTCGTTGGCCAGTGATGAGAGACCGTGTGAGTAGGGCTCGGCGAGGAATTCGCAGCAGCCAGTCTTGTTTATCTCCTGAAGGAGATCAACTACCTGAGGAGCATAGCGTTCAAGCTGCTCAAGACCTACACCCGAGAGTGAGAAAGCTACCTTGAAGTATCCGTTGCTGCTCTTGATCATGTCGAGCAAAGTGGTGAGAGCAGGCACGTAGGAGCGCTCTGCAATATCGCTGATACTACTCTCGTTGGCATAGTCATCGTAGTAGTAGTGGTCGGTACCTATATCAAAGAAGCGGTACCGTCTCAGATGAACGATCTGATGTATCTCAAAATAAAGACATATAGTTTTCATAACTTGAATATTTAATCTTTTGATTTCTTTTGTTTTCAGCGTAATCGCCTCTTATTCTACTTTATATGTTTTACAGCATTAAGGTAGTCGTCATTATTGAAATAACCACGGCCACAAAGCTGGTTATAGCACTCACGTATGCGCAAGCCAACCTTCTCCCATGTGATACGGTCCACTTCCTTGATACCTTCCTCAGAGAGATAATTGTACAGAGCTTCGTTTGTACATACGCTATACATAGCATCGGCCAAAGCGTTGATGTCCCAGTAGTCAACCTTGATTACATTGTCCAGAATCTCACCACAACCTGATTGCTTTGAAATGATGGAGGGACAACCGCACTGCATAGCCTCCAATGGTGCAATACCAAAAGGTTCAGAGACAGATGGCATTACAAATACATCGGAATTCTTGTATGCTTCATACACCTGACGGCCTTTCTGGAAGCCGGGGAAATGGAAACGGTCGGCAATGCCGCGCTCGGCAGCCAAACGTATCATCGCGTTCATCATATCACCGCTACCTGCCATACAGAAACGAATGTTGCGGGTGCGCTGAAGCACCTTGGCTGCAGCCTCCACAAAGTATTCGGGTCCCTTCTGCATGGTGATACGTCCCAGGTATGTAACCACCTTTTCGCCGGGGGTCTTATTGGGGACGATGTCGAGCAGCTCCTGACTGAGAGGATAAACGGCATTGTGCATGGCCACACACTTGCGTGGGTCTTGGTGGTACTGGTGGATTACGGTCTGACGTGTATGCTCTGACACACACATGATGCAATCGGCATGATCCATACCGTCCTTCTCTATGCTGTACACCGTGGGGTTAACCTTACCACGAGAGCGGTCGAAGTCAGTGGCATGCACATGGATGCACAATGGCTTACCGCTTACCATCTTGGCATGCACACCTGCGGGGTATGTCAGCCAGTCATGTGCGTGAATCAGGTCAAACTCCTCACTACGAGCCAAGACGCCAGCGATGATGCTGAAGTTATTGATCTCGTCATGCAGATTGCTGGGATAACCTCCGGCAAACTGTATGCAGCCCATATCGTCAAGTCCTTGCAGATAATTAAAATCTGCATAGAGATGGTCGCGGAAACGATAGTAGTCCTCTGCCCTATGGCCAACGAACCTATCCTTTATCCAGTCATAATTGACATCGCGCCATACTACAGGAACCTGACTCATGTTTATGATTTTCAGGAACCCCTCTTCTTCACCCGTGGGTTTGGGCAAGCAGAAAGTGGTATCTACATCGCCCTGAAGGCTTAATCCCTTCGTTATACCATAACTGGCAACAGCGAGACCTCCATATATCTTAGGAGGAAACTCCCAACCGAACATTAATACTTTCATATATTGTTCCTCCTATTCGTTAAATGTCATACTCCTTTAATACATCCAATATGCGCAGTATCTCTGCCACATTCATGGCAAAGGCTACGGCACCGCGTCCACGGAACGGGGGATTGCCATCGAACAGTTCGGGAATCGAGCCGATACAATGCGATGTCATCTCGTCCTCGAAGCCGATGAGCTGGCGCTCAACGAACGACAGACCGCTCATCTTGTGGATGCGCAGGTATGCTTCCATGTAGAAGCCACCGAGCCAGGGCCATGCGGTACCCTGATGGTAAGCATAGTCGCGTTCTACTTGCGGACCCACATAGTTGGGGTTGTAACCAAAGCTCTTGGGGCTTAGCGAGCGGAGACCCTTCGGGGTGAGCAATTCCTTGGTAACGATATCAAGCACGCTCTTCTGCTGCTTGCGGTCGAGGGGTGAGTACTCGAGAGCAACGGCAAAGATCATGTTGGGACGTACGCTCCAGTCGGGAGTGTCGCCATCCACGAAGTCGTAGAGCCAGCCATGCTCGTTGAGGAACTTGCCCACGAAGGAAAGCTGGCAACGCTGAGCGAGATCATTCAATGTCTCTGACATCTCCTCGTTACCGCCCACGTGGTTCATCTCTGCAGCAAATCGCAGTGCATTGTACCAAAGGGCGTTGATTTCTACCACATAACCAGTGCGAGGTACTACGGGACGACCGTGAGCTGTAGAGTTCATCCATGTCACTGCCTTGTCTTTACCATTGGTGTAGAGCAGTGCATTGTCGTGGAGGAAGAGGTTCTCGTGCTTGCCATGACGGATGTATTCGATGATATCCTGAAGCAGGGTGCCATACTCGTCCCAGCACTGCTTGAACGATGTTTTCTTGGCATATTGCTGCAATGTCCATACAGCCCAAAGCAACACGTCGGGGTGCTCCATCTCGTAGATCTTGCACTCGCTGGGACACTCGTTGATGAAGTCCTCGACAGCCTCGGCTGCCGTTTTCATGGCCGACTTGAACTCGTCCATCTCGTCTACGGCAAGGGTCAAGCCCGGGAGCGATACAAACATATCGCGGGCACGACACTTGAACCAAGGATAGCCGGCGAGGATATAGTGACGGTTTCCCTGAAGATTATGGAACTGGTGACCGGCAATGATCAAACTGTTCTTGAATGTATCACGCGGAGGACGCACCTCATACTCATGCTCAAACATCTGTTTCAGCTTGCGCGAAGAGGCTTCAGACACACCGGCCGAGAAGATGACGGTCTCTCCCTTCTTGATAGACACCTCGAAGTAGCCTGGCACATAGAGGTCTTCGTTGAAGTGGTAGCCACGCTCCTGCTCCTTGGGATACTCCATGCCACGGTACCAATCTGGGCAATATACAAACTCACTCTTCTTGTTGGTCTGCATATAGAGTTCGGGATAGCCCGGATACATACATGTCTTGATACCGTTGTCCACCTCCTGATAGCTCTTGTTGACCTGCCAGTTCTCATGCGTGAACTGACGTACGCTGCGGAAGGCCAGGAAGGGACGCAAGCGAAGTGTCGTGGGTGAGTGTGCGTCAAGCAATGTATAGCGGATGAGGATACGGTTCTCGTGATGCACGAAAGCCTTCTCCTTCTTCAGGATTACGCCTCCCACACGGTAGATGGTAGTTGGCACGCGCTCCCATTGAAACTCTCGGATGTACTTGTGACCCTGCGGGTTGAAGTTGGCACCCGAATACTTGTGTACGCCCAGATTAAACTCGGCGCCATGTTGAATCACCGTCTCGTCAAGGGTAGAGAGTAGCACATGATTCTCATCGTCCATCTCGGGGATGGGGATGACGAGTAGTCCATGGTACTTTCTTGTATTGCAGTCCACGATAGTAGAGCAGTGGTATGCTCCCGACCGATTGGTACGCAATATCTCACGAGGGAGTGACTCTTCCAAGTTCGTCATTAACGTCTTGTCGAATCTAATATATCCCATAGTTTTAGATTATAAATAATGTAATGTGACCCAAAAGTAATAATTTTTATTCGGATAATGCCAAACTTTTTTATAATATTTTACAAAAATCATCATTTTCGTCATTTTTCACCCACCCACTTTGCCATTTGCTGTTTTTTGGTTAGCTTTGCACTCCTTTTTAATAACATTTGACAACCCACAACTATTATGATGAACAATTGGTTTGAATGCAAAGTAAAATATGAAAAGACTATGGAGAATGGTCTTACCAAGAAAGTGTCAGAGCCCTATCTCGTAGATGCCATCTCATTCACTGAAGCCGAGAAACGTATCATAGAGGAGATACGTCCCTTCATGACCGGCGAGTTTGTCATCTCTGACATCAAGCGCGCCAACTACAGCGAGGTATTCTTTTGCGATGCAGAGAGTGCCGACCGCTGGTTCAAGTGCAAACTTTCATTCATCACACTCGACGAAAAGAGCGGTGCAGAGAAAAAGACCAACTCATATGCTTTGGTACAGGCCGGTGACCTGCGCGAAGCCATCAAATACCTTGATGAGCAGATGAAGGGTACCATCATGGACTACCAGATAGCCTCAGTAGCCGAGACGATGATTATGGACGTATATCCCTACGATGCAAGCATAGAGGTGAAGTAACTTATGTCCGTTGCCGAACAGATAACCAGCCTCCGCAAAGAGCTGCCCCGGGGCGTAAGCCTACTGGCCATCTCCAAATACCAACCCATCGAAGCCATACAAGAGGCTTACGATGCGGGACAGCGTATGTTTGGCGAAAACCACATACAAGAGATGGCAGCCAAGGCCGCCGTGCTTCCCAAAGATATCGAATGGCACTTCACCGGCCATGTGCAGACCAACAAAATCAAGTACATGGCTCCATTCGTCAGTCTCGTGCATGCCGTAGACTCCTTCCGTCTGCTGCGTGAGATTGACAAGCATGCAGCCAAGCACAACCGCTGCATCGACTGCCTGCTACAGATACACATCGCACAAGAAGACACCAAGTACGGACTCACCATAGACGAATGCCGCCAGCTGCTCGCCAATGAACCCTGGAGAGAATTAGAGCACATACGCATCACCGGCCTCATGGCCATGGGGAGCAACACGGACGATATGGAGCAGGTGCGCCATGAGTTCCGGAAGATGAAGCAACTATTCGATGAGTTGCAAACCACCTATTTCCCTGACGAGCCCTCATTCTGCCAGCTGTCTGAAGGCATGACCGACGACTACCCCATCGCCATAGAAGAAGGCAGCACTCTCGTGCGCATAGGCTCCATGATATTCGGCGAGCGCAAATAAGAAGTAAGCATCCGACAAAGTGAAGGTTTATACTTTATCGGATGTTTACTCTCCCCCCCCCTACAAAGACAAGAGAGCTGTTTTTAACCGCTTCATTGCCTCGGCTATCACACTACGTGGAATGGCCACATTGAGACGCATGAAGCCGGCTCCCTCCTTGCCGAACATGGCACCATCGTTGAGGGCCAAGTGGGCTTTGTCTACAAAGAGTTCATTCAATGCCTTTACCGAAAGGCCTAAACCACGGCAGTCGAGAAAGATGAGGTAGGAGGCTTGCGGACGTATCATACCAATCTGGGGAAGCTCGGTGGCGAGGAATCGCTCCACGTAGTCAATGTTACCCTGCACATAGGCGAGCATTTGGTCGAGCCATTCGGTACCGTGGGAGTATGCAGCGGCAACGCTATTGAAGGCAAACACATGACCAAGATTGAGCTCGCTATGCTCGAGATGGCGGTGAAACTGCTCGCGCAATGCCTCATTGCTTATGATAGAATAGGAGGAGGTGAGACCGGCCATATTGAATGCCTTGCTGGGCGACATCAGGGTAATGCTACACTCGGCGGCTTCGGCCGACACGCTGGCAAAGGGCATGTGGCGATAGGGCGGCAGGGTGAGGTCGGCATGTATCTCATCGGACACCACGATGACTCCCTCACGATGGCAAATCTCGGCCATACGACGTAGTTCATCAGTTGTCCACACACGTCCACCAGGGTTATGGGGATGGCAAAGCAGGAAAAGCCGGCATCCCCGCACATCACGTTCGAAGCGTTCAAAATCAATCCGGTACTGTCCGTCGACAAGATCCAGTGCATTCTCGCGCAAAATGCGACCAAGATTTTGCGGCACGTGGATATAGGGATGATATACGGGTGGCTGTATGAGTATGGTATCGCCAGGTTGGGTGAAGCAGCTGATGACGAAAGCTATACCGGGTACTATACCGGGTACGAAGTTGAGCCACTCTGGCTGTATGGCCCATCCATAACGGCTTTGCTGCCATGCCACGATTGACGATGCCCACCGTGGGGTGCGCATGGTGTACCCCAATATCTCATGGTCGAGACGGTGGCGCAACTCATCAATAATAAAAGGAGGAGTAGCAAAGTCCATATCGGCTACCCAAAGCGGAAGGAGGTCTTCCCTACCCCATATATTGGGGATGGCATCAATCTTTAGGGCATCGGTGCCACGGCGATCGATGACGGTGTCAAAATTGTATTGCATAACGTACGTATTTCCATTTATAAATATGGCACAAACTTACACAATATTTTCCTTTCTCACAAACATTATCTACGGCAGTTTGTTTGGATAGACAAATATACGAAAAAAAAGAACAACCGTATGAATACAATAGCCAAAAGTTTCCTGTTAGGCTGTGCCGCTCTCTGCGGAAGTGCTACAGCATCTGTTGCCTGCACCGGCATATCGCTCACCGCCAAAGACGGTAGCTATGTGCAGGCACGCACTATCGAGGGATCTGCCCTCAAGCTCATCAGCGAGTATGTAATCATCCCTCGTGGCTACGAGACACAATCGTTTACCCCCAACGCCAAGAACGGCCTGAAATTCAAGGCCAAGTATGGCGTAGTGGGGCTGTGTGTCGTGGAAAAAGAATTTATCGCCGAGGGCATGAACGAAGCCGGCCTCTCTACAGGCCTGTTCTTCTTTCCCAACTACGGCAGTTACCTACCCTACAATCCCAATGAAGCCGACCGTAGCATAGGTGACCTGCAACTGAACGCTTGGATGCTGACGCAGTTTGCCACGGTAGACGAGGTGAAAGCAGCTATCACCTCGGGCCAGGTGCGTGTGGTAGGCTTAGACCCCGGTTCTGTAGTACACTATCGCATAGGTGACAAGAGCGGACGGCAGGTAGTACTGGAATTCATTGACGGCGAGCCCCATTTCTACGAGAATACCGTAGGCGTGATCACCAACTCACCCGGATTCCCCTGGCATTTGGCCAACCTGAACAACTATGTAAACCTTTTCCCGGGTAGTGCCCCCAACCAACTACTTGGACAACAAGCGTTGAGTCCCTTTGGGGGCAACTCGGGGATGTTAGGCCTGCCTGGCGATGCCACCCCACCCTCACGCTTCGTACGTGCTGCTTTCTATCGTAACACAGCACCCCAGCGCCCCGACGGTTTCAGCACAGTGACCCAATGTTTCCACTTGCTCAACAATTTTGACATTCCTATCGGGGTGGAACACAAGAAAGGCGAGGGACCTGATATCCCCAGTGCCACTCAGTGGACATCGGCCATCGACCTCACCAATGGCAAGGTATATTACAAGACTTCATACAACACCAACATACGTTGCATTGACCTCAAGAACATTGACTTCGGCCGCGTTGAGTATCAATGGCATCCGATGGACAAGAGTGAAGTGCAGCCTATAGAGATGATTACAATTAAATAAGAAGAAAAAGAACGCCGGTAATTGCATATAAGTCCATATATAGCAATAAAAGGAGCATTAGTGCCTTAAATGATAAGAAGTTCGCCAATTACTTCTCGAAGAATTGGCGAACTTTTTATCAGATGCAAGTGATCTGTTCTATATTCCAAGACTGGCAATATATATTCCAAGACTTGCAATATTCATTCCAAGTCTTGGAATATACTTTTTATCGAGGTACTGATTTTTGTTTGTTGGTGCACACTATCCATACAGCTACCACGATGTAGGCTGCAGCCCCGATGATACCTGTGGGCACAGGTCCTACGAAGCGGTCGTATGCCATAGGGTCGGCAAGGAAGATGACACCAACAGAAGCCGTACCATTGAGCATGCCGTGAGCAAACACGGCAGGCCAGCAGCTATTGGTCTTCAAGGTAATATATGAGAAGAGAACGCCTGCCGCAATGCAAAACAGACACATGGCAACAATGCCCCCCCACGGATAACCGGGATAATTCATACCATAATTATGTCCGGCCACGATGATTGGCGCATGCCATATACCCCAGACAACTCCCGTAACGAGTACCGTGGGCAGAAACTTCATACGATTGGCCACCTTGGGCAACAGGTATCCACGCCAGCCCCACTCCTCGCCAAAGCATGCAACGAGGTTGAGCAGTGGAGCTATCATCATCAGCAGCAGTTGCACCACCCAGAACGTTTTCACAGAAACGGGCAATGTAGCCATCTGGGCATAGTAGGAAGAAAGCGTAAACTCCGAGGGGAAGATCAGGAAGTAGAGTACCGCACCGATTGCGGTCAGCACCATCGGCCCAAACCATCCGATAAGATAGTAGCGCACGTTGCCCTTCAGATTCAGGCGCAACATAGAGTTCCTGAAGCCTTCGCGGGTGACGAGACGTGTGATGAGTACGCCAATGGCCGGGAAGAACATCAGCACGGCAGTGAGGGCAGTATTCACCAGTGTCTCCTCGGCAGTGAATGTGGCGGCATCGCGCCCAAGTACTCGTGGCCATATCAGCCCGATTGTCCACACATAAGTCATCACAAAGGTAATGAGGAGAAACAGCCAGATACGACGAAACTCCTGTTTGTTGGTTGATTGTGTCATAATAGATATTTACAATTTAACGATTTACAATTGAGTTATTTGACTATTTGCCGCGAACTCTGAGTTCCCCAAACACGCACCACCTCACAATCGGTATCCTGCGTAACACCTCCCACAACACTACCGACCCGGCAAAGGTGGCTATGAGCGCAAGGACATAGATGCTCCACACGGGCAGTGTGGTGGACTTGAGCCACAGGCAAGCACCGGTGCAGACGGTCATGTGCACGATGTAGAGTCCGAAACTGCTGCGGGTCATATATTGGGCAAACGGCGAGGTGCAGTCGTACCTATGCCTGAAAAGCCCGAGCAGGGCCAGTGTCATTGACCAGCAGTAAGTGACACACGTAAAACCCTGCAACACACCAGGAGAGGTATAATCCTCACCATAAAACCACACACAGAACCACACACACCAAATGATAGCCAACATACCATACCACATCCATTCGCGAGCCAGGTACTCATGCACCCTCTCCGAAGAGAATATATAGTAGCCGGCAAGGAACACCCCGAAGTAGTAGACAGGACGGTAGAGATTGAACAGTCCGTCAAATGTGCCCGGCTCATCTATCTGCGTCTGTGCCAAAGCTCCCAAGAAGAAAAAGAAAGCAACGAGCACATACATTACACCTCGATTTGAGAGCCGTGCAAGCCACGTCCCTACCCTATCGGCATCGAGCACCTTACGCACCAGAAGAAGCAATAAGGAGAACACGTAGAGGTCTTGGATAAACCACAGCGGCCCCGTACCACTGACAACACCGATAAGGAACTTTACCGGCAGGGGCATCCCCTCGGGCATTGCCCCACCCGCTGCCTTCATGTTGACCAGGCCCAATACCCAGCCGAAGACAAGCAGGCCGAGCGTGGAGGGCACCAGCAACTTGCGTGTGCGCTCCTTGCAAAACTCCTTTGTCGTACGATACTGTAACGCATAGCGGCTCGACATGCCTGCAAGCACGAACATCAAAGTCATGAACCACGGATAGAGTATCGTGCCCACGACATCCTGCCACTGCTGCTCGGCAAACCCGCCAATGCCACCAAACACGCCCAAGGCATTGAAGTTATAGAACACGTGGTAGATGAGCACCAACGCTACGGTGACCCAACGCAGATTGTCGATGAAGAAATAACGTCGTTTCATTGTTTACTCTTTCTTCAGCAATTCATGCGGATAATTGATTACATACTGCTTCCCGTTCTCCAGAGTGACGAGGGCGAGTTCCTTCTTATTGACGGCATACATCTGGAACTTGCCAATATGGATATTTTCAAAATGTCCCGTGTAGCCCATCAATCCTCCATTGCCCCAAGACTTACCGGTGCCCTTCAGTTCCCCTTTCAGGATAGGACGCACAGAGCTAACACCCTCCAGCACCTTGCTTCCCAAGAAGAACTGTACGATGATAAAGTCTTTCTCTATATAGAAGTAACGGGGTGTACGCAGCATGAAGACAAATATCACCGCGAAGACGATAGGCGCCACGATACGGTCGGCCATATCTCCTCCCTGAAAATACACATCATACAAAACATATAGGGTGAGCAGCACCACTGCTACCGTCATTGCAATCACTTGCCAATCTCTACGAAACTTGTAAATCATAATAATGAGGCCTCCCCCCTTCCCCTCCCAAGGAGGGGTGACACGAGCATCGCGAAAAGGGTAAGGACTTTTCAATTGTTACTATTTTTAGGGTGAGGCTCCCTATCACTTCTTCTTCCGCCCACTCTTCTTCAGTGCCTCAGCAATAATCCATTGCAGCTGCCCGTTGGTAGAGCGGAACTCATCGGCTGCCCACTTTTCAATGGCAGCCATCGTCTCGGCATCTACGCGCAGAACGAAACTCTTGGTTTTATTGTCTTTTTCGGCCATAACAACGAGAGAAGCCTCACCCCAACCCCTCCCAAGGAGGAGTGACTCAGACATTGCAGAGCCTAATTCCCCTCCTTGGGAGGGGTTAGGGGAGGCTTCTCTTATATTAATGATTCAACGTACCTGAATTAATCACCGGCTGTGCAGGTTCATCAGCACAGAGCACTACCAGCAGGTTGCTCACCATAGCCGCCTTCTTCTCCTCATCGAGGTCAACGACAGCCTCCGTAGAGAGCTTGTCGAGCGCGAGCTTCACCATCGACACGGCACCCTCCACAATCTTCTCACGAGCAGTGATGATAGCGCTTGCCTGCTGACGCTTGAGCATGATGGCAGCAATCTCGGGTGCATAGGCAAGGTAGTTGATGCGAGCCTCTACAACCTCGATACCGGCCATTGAGAGACGCTCGTTGAGTTGATGCACCAACTCCTGATTGATTTCATCGGCATTGGAGCGCAAGGTAAGCTGCTCATCCGCAGCATCGGTGTCGTCATAGGCATAGCGGCCAGCCACCTGGCGCAATGCCGCATCACTCTGCACGCGCACAAAGTTCTCAAAGGCCCTCATACGTCCGGCCACAGCACCGGCAGTTGTCGTAGCACCGGCGAGTGCCATTGTCTGCGAGTCAATCTCGAAAAGTGCCTTGTAGGTATCCTTCAGTTTCCACACCAAGACCACACCAATCATGATAGGGTTACCCGTCAGGTCGTTCACCTTGATAGGCTCAGGATTGAGGTTACGCGCGCGGAGTGACACCTTCTTCTTGTCCAAGAAGGGGTTCACCCAATAGAAACCAGCCTGACGGAACGTGCCCTTGTACTTACCGAAGAACACCATCACACGCGCCTCATTGGGCTCGAGTGTCATGAAGCCGATGAAGTGGACAAACCACAACACAAGCAACACAATACCCACAACAATCCCCAGCACCGTAGGAATGTAGTTATTGGCTGCACCCACAAAACTTAATACCGCAGCAGCAACCATCGCCAGATTGACCAACAAGGCCAAAAAGCCATTCATCACCATACCTTTGTAATCTCTTTCTTTTGTTTCCATAGTCTTTCCATTTATCAGTTAATAAAACAATATCATTTTGATATCACAAAGATTCAATTTAAATTCTGACATTTCCAAATATTTTGGCAAAAAAATGAAAAAGTTGTATCTTTGCTCACGAATTACAAACCATTAACAACTATTTGTATAAAGAAATGAAGAAAAACAACGTTCTAATGATTGCTTGCGCTCTTCTTCTCGGCTCGGTTGCTACAACCCCGCTTCGTGCGCAAGAGAGTGGTGATTGGTCCATGACCGTAGGTGCCGATGCCGTGAGCCATTATCTGTGGCGCGGTACGAATTTGGCAGGTCCCAGTATCCAACCCTCGGCCTATTTTGATTATGAGAAGGGCGACTGGGCGGTAAGTCTCGGTGTATGGGGCACCAAGTCGTTCTTGAAAAACGATTATAATGAGCTGGACCTCTCGGTAGAGGCTTCGTGGCGCAACCTCACCTTGTCGCTCACCGACTATGGTGAAGGTGAGTACTTCGGTCCCTGGCAGGATGGCCACTTCCTCGACTTCGGCCTGAGCTATACGCTGAGTGAGAATATCCCCGTGACCTTCTCGTGGTACTCTATCATCAACCAGACTTTCGAGGGCTCTATGGATGGTGGCGGTTTCGACTGGGCTACTGCTTTCCCCTCATACTTTGAGGTAGCCTACGATTTCTCCCTCTCGGTGGTGGATTTCAGCATAGTGGCAGGACTCCTCCCATACAGCTCGGTATATTATGAGAACGACGATTTCGGCATCTGCAACCTCCACCTCACTGCCGGCCACGAGTTCGAGTTTAACCACGGTGGCACCCTCCCCGTGGCGGCCCAAGTGATGTACAACCCCATGTGGAAGGAGTTCTTCTGGGGCGTAAGTGTGGGTTACTACTTCTCCATAGACCTGTAATCAGCCTATAGCTACAGTCAACATATATGGCGGCCTGCTTCGGTAGGCCGTCTTTTTCGTTTCATCGGATGTGCCATCCGATGAAAATCTTTCAGAATTTATCTATCCCCCAATGCCTCTCAGCTAAACTCGGCATAAAATCCTGACAGCCTCCGAATCCCCACGATTTTGCAGCCCAGTTGGGAAACATTTGCAGCCTACTTGGTGCGCAGATTTTCGGTCTTCAACGGCAGTCGCCATTTTCGGCTGGTCAACGCGGTCAACGCGGTCAACTCACCTGCTTTCAAGAGGAAGAAAGAGCTTAATATTATATTATATATAATAATATATAATTAATAATATTACCCCCTATATATAGGGTCTCCCGTGCCGGCTCCTACAAAATAAAAAACAGGAGAGTTTACCGCGTTGACCGCGTTTACCGTTTATGTCATCCTGAGCGAAGCGAAGGATCTACTCTCCTCTTCGGATGGCAAAGATACTACTTATTAATGTCGGATTATGAACCACTGTCGGTTGTTTTTTCGGGGCACCCGCCTGCATATTTTTATTTTAAAATAATTCGGTGCTCATAGCCTATAATTCAGAATAAAGCCGTATTTTTGCAATTCAAGAAAAAGGTAGGCGAATGCGGCAAAAATGCAGCATTGGCCCTAAAGGCATTGATTATGGAGATTCAAGACTTGGCAAAGCGCTTTGCCGGGCACTCGGGCGTGAGTGCCCTGCGGCATGTATGGAACGACGAGACTGTGCACACGGTACACCTCAAGGGACTCTCGGCATCGGCCACCCCGATGCTGTTCAGTGCATTGGCTGTGGCCGATGAACCGTGGCAGGTGCCAGTGGTGCTCTTTGTGCTCAACGACTTGGAAGAGGCGGGCTACTTCTACCACGACCTCACGCAAGTGCTGGGCACAGAGCAGGTGCTCTTCCTCCCCTCGTCGTACAAGCGGGCCATCAAGTACGGCCAGAAGGACTCGGCCAATGAGGTACTGCGTACGGAGGTGCTGACGAGACTTACTGAAGCCTCCCCCTTGCCCCTCCCAACCGAAGGTCGACGCCCGAAGGGGCCAAAGTCAAGGAGGGGTGACTCGGAAAGTGCAGCGATGTGTGGGGAGAGGCCTCCATTCTACATCGTCACTTACCCCGATGCCTTGGCCGAGCTGGTGGTGTCGCAAGACACGCTCAACGACCGTTCCATTCGCCTTGCCGTTGGCGACACGGTGGAGATTCCGCAGATAGAGAAGACGCTGGCCGAAGAGGGATTCGAACGGGTAGACTATGTGTATGAGCCAGGGCAGTTTGCCGTGCGTGGCAGCATCATCGACGTGTTTTCCTATGCCTCGGAATATCCCTACCGTATCGACCTCTTCGGTGACGAGATTGACAGCATACGTACCTTTGAGATTGAGTCGCAGCTCTCGCGCGACAAGGTGCAGCAGATAAGCATTGTGCCCAACTTTGAGGGCAGTGCACAGGGGCAGGTGTCTTTCTTCGACTTCCTGCCCGAGAAGGCGGCATTGGCATTTCAGGATTACGCTTGGGCGCATGAGCGGATAGAGCAAATAGTGGCCTCCCCTACCCCCTCCCAAGGAGGGGGACTTAGTTCCGCGGACTTTGTAGCTCCCTCTCCTTGGGAGAGGGCGGGGGGAGAGGCTTCTCTTCTTTCCCCTTCGGACTTCCTCAGCAAGACCATCGGCTTCCGCCGAATAGAATTTGGCACCAGATCCGTGGTGTCTGAGGCCCCCTCTCCTTGGGAGAGGGCGGGGGGAGAGGCCTCTTCCTGTTGTATCAACTTCAACACCTCACCCCAACCACTCTTCCACAAGAACTTCGAGCTGGTGGAGCAGTCGCTCACCGGCCTCATGGAGCGTGGATACCAACTGTATATACTCACCGACAGTGCCAAGCAGGCCGATCGCCTGAAGACCATCTTCGAGGAGCGTGGGAGCGCTATCCCCTTCGAGGCGATCGACAAGACCCTCCACGGAGGATTCACCGATGCCACGATGCGTGTAGCCTGCTTCACCGACCATCAGATATTCGACCGTTTCCATAAGTACAACCTCCGCAGCGACAAGGCACGCAGCGGCAAGATGGCCATCTCGCTCAAGGAGCTCAGCCAGTTTGAGCCGGGCGACTATGTCGTACATATCGACCATGGTGTAGGGCGCTTTGCCGGATTGGTGCGCATGCCCAACGGCAACAGTACCCAGGAGGTTATCAAGCTCGTATACAGCAACGATGATGTGGTGTTCGTGTCTATCCACTCGTTGCACAAGATTTCCAAGTACAAGAGCAAGGAGGGCGAGACGCCCCGTATCAACAAGTTAGGAACGGGTGCTTGGGAAAAGCTCAAGGAACGCACCAAGATCAAGATCAAGGATATTGCCCGCGACCTCATCAAGCTCTATTCACAACGAGCTCAGGAGAAGGGCTTTGCCTATAGCCCCGACAGCTTCATGCAGCACGAGTTGGAGGCCAGCTTCCTCTATGAAGACACCCCCGACCAGCTGAAGGCTACCGTTGACATCAAGGCCGACATGGAGCGCCAGCGACCGATGGATCGCCTCGTGTGTGGCGATGTAGGTTTCGGGAAGACCGAGGTGGCCGTGCGTGCAGCCTTCAAGGCGGCATGCGACAACAAGCAGGTGGCCGTGCTGGTGCCCACTACCGTGCTGGCCTATCAGCATTGGCGCACCTTCTCTGAACGACTGAAGAACTTTCCCTGCAAGGTGGAGTACCTGAGCCGTGCCCGTTCGGCTGCCGACACGAAGAAGGTGCTCGAAGGGCTCAAGAGTGGTGAGGTAAACATTGTGGTGGGTACGCACAAGCTCATCGGCAAAGAGGTGAAGTTCAAGGACCTGGGTTTGCTTATCATCGACGAAGAGCAGAAGTTCGGTGTGTCGGTGAAGGAGAAGCTGCGGCAGCTGAAGGTCAGTGTCGATACGCTCACCCTCACGGCTACCCCCATACCACGTACCCTGCAGTTCTCGCTTATGGGCGCACGCGACCTGAGCATCATACAGACTCCCCCTCCCAACCGCTACCCCATACAGACAGAGGTGCATACCTTTAATGAGGAGATTATACGTGAGGCCGTAAACTTTGAGCTCAGTCGCAACGGACAGCTCTTCATCATCAACAACCGCATACAGAACCTCCATGAGCTGGCCGCCCTGGTCACACGCAATGTACCCGATGCCCGTGTGTGTATCGGTCACGGACAGATGCCGCCAGAGGAGTTGGAGAAGGTCATCATGAGCTTTGTGAATCACGACTACGATGTGCTCATAGCCACCTCCATCGTGGAGAACGGCATTGACATCCCCAATGCCAACACCATCATCATCAACCAGGCCCACAACTTCGGCCTGAGCGATCTGCACCAGATGCGAGGCCGTGTAGGCCGTGGCAACAAGAAGGCTTTCTGCTACCTGTTGGCCCCACCCCTCTCTGTGCTTACGCCTGAGGCACGCCGTCGACTGCAAGCCATCGAGAACTTCACCGACCTGGGCAGTGGCATCCATATCGCCATGCAGGATCTTGACATCCGTGGTGCCGGTAACCTGTTGGGTGCCGAGCAGAGCGGCTTCATTGCCGACCTCGGCTACGAGACCTATCAGAAGATTTTGGGTGAGGCAGTACATGAGCTCAAGACCAATGAGTTTGCCGACCTCATCATGGGTGACGTGGCCGATGGCGAGAAAATCAGTGGTGACGGATTCGTGGAGGAATGTGCCGTGGAGAGCGACCTCGAGCTACTCTTCCCCAACGAGTATATCCCCACCAGCAGCGAGCGTATGCTTGTGTACCGCGAGTTGGACAGCCTGGAGACCGATGACGAGCTGGCCAAGTTCCGTACCCGCCTCATCGACCGCTTCGGCCCAGTGCCCCCGATGGGTGAGGAGCTTCTCCGTGTAGTGCCCTTGCGCCACATAGGCAAGCAGCTCGGCATAGAGAAGATACTGCTCAAGGGAGGGCAGATGGCACTCTACTTCGTGAGCAACCTCGAGAGCCCCTATTATGACAGTGTAGCCTTTGGCCGTGTGATGAACTATACGGCGATGACCTCCTACGAGTGCCGCTTCCGTGAGCTCTCGGGCAAGCGCAGTTTGCTCGTCAAGGGTATCGACTCGGTAGATGCAGCCCTCGGAGTGCTGTCGGCAATGATGTACTGATCAGAACTTGACTCCCTTTCTGTACTCCCCTGGCGAACAGCCCATGTGGTGCTTGAAGTAGCGCCCGAAGGTCGACTGGTCAGGGAAATGTAGCGTATCGGCAATCTCCTTGATGCTCATCTCCGTGTCGGTGAGGTAGTGCTTGCTGAGGTTGATGGTGAACATCGTAATCCATTGCAGCGGAGTCTTTCCCGTACTCTCACGTATGATGGTGGAGAAGTAGTAGGGCGAAAGGTGCTGAAGGTCGGCATAGTAGGCCACGGTGCGCTCAGTGTGGCAGTCACGCAACATCTGCCCGAGGAAGTTGTTGACAATACCTTCGTGGGGCGAGCACACCAGTTGTTCGCCGGGCTGGTGGCTGAGAAAGAGGAGAGCTATCTCAATCAGTAGTGTACTGCGTAAGAACCTGAGACGCTCTGTACCCAGCTTGTCAAGCACGGAGAGTGGAGCCTTCTCGGGGTGTACGTCGGTGACTGACGTGTTGATAAGGTCGCTCAGTTGCAACAGGCGCTGTGCCTCAGCCTTGCTGATGTGGATGCAACGTTGGTTGCGGATGAGCACACGGCTGCGGGCATCAATGATATCGAGCGTGGGATAGTAGGCCTCCACGTTGTCTATTTCGATACGTCCGCTCCAGTCGTCGGAGTGGTGCAGCACATGTATCTGCGCATTGGGGTAGAGCATCATCAGTGTGTGGGGTTCGATATGGAAGTGCTCGTTGTCAAACACGATGTCGGCCGTGCCGCGTGTACAGAGGAAGCAACCTACCTTCAACGTATAGGTATCATCCTGATACTGCATGCCCGTCTGCATGAATGTAACCAGATCTTTCGCCTTCATTGCTATAAAATTGCACAATACACGTGTGCAAAGTAAATGAAATATGGGCAACGCTGCAAGTGTTATTTGGTTTTTTGCACATTTTCTCCTTGTTTTTGGTCTTTACCCATATATTGATTAGCCGTACCTTTGCTGCCGAAATTGGGATATTGTGCAAACAGGTGACAGAGATGCCTCTCCTATCCTGCAGACATTACTCCCACAAAACGGAACGACTATGAGACATTTGCGTATAGGACTTGATATAGGATCCACCACCTTGAAGGCTATCGCCATCAACGAGGACAAGCGTCCGCTGTTTACCTATTATGAGCGGCACAATGCCGATGTGCCAGGACGTATGGCCGACTGCTTCAGTCAGATACGCAAGGCACTGGGCGAGGATGTGCAGTATAGCATCTGCCTCACCGGTTCGGTGGCAATGGGTGTGGCCGAGCGCTACGGCTACGACTTCGTGCAGGAGGTGGTGGCTGCAGCCGAGTATGTGAAGCACTGCCATCCCGATACCGCAACGCTCATAGATATAGGTGGCGAGGATGCCAAGATAGTACTCTTTGACCAGGGCAAGCCGAAGGACTTGCGCATGAACGGCAACTGTGCCGGTGGCACGGGAGCCTTCATTGACCAGATGGCTGTGCTGCTCGATGTGGATGTGACGGCACTCGACATATTGGCCAGCGAGGCCAGGCAGACCTATCCCATAGCCTCTCGCTGTGGCGTATTCTGCAAGACCGACATACAGAACCTCATTGCCAAGAATGCCTCGAAGAATGATATAGCAGCCTCCATCTTCCGTGCCGTGACAGTGCAGACGGTCTCTACCCTGGCCCACGGCTGCGAGCTGAAGGCTCCCATGATGTTCATCGGTGGCCCCTTGACCTTTATCCCTTCGTTGCGCAGGTCGTTCATCGACTTCCTGCATCTTCGTGAGGAGGATATCGTGCTGCCCGAGGAGGGAGCGCTCATCCCAGCCTGGGGAGCTGCATTGAGAGCCTCCTCCTGCCCCACCCGACCGAAGGTCGACACTCGAAGGGGCCAAAGCCAAGGAGGGGTGACCCGGGGAAATGGCATCAGTGATATAAACAAACTTTCAATGGACTCGGCAGCTCCCTCTCCTTGGGAGATGGCGGGAGGAGCGATCTCCTCCCAGTCCCTCCCTCCCATCTTCAAAGACAAATCCGACTATGAGGCCTGGCGCAAGGAGGCCGACAGCTGTGCCTTGCATCAGGCGGCATGGCCACACGATGTGGAGCAGCCCATATATATAGGTATAGACTCCGGCTCCACGACCACCAAGATTGTGGCGTTGACCCCCAAGCGTGAGTTGCTCTATACCTACTATCGGGTGAATCGGGGCAATCCCATTGCCACTGTCGTGGAGGGACTTCGCCGGCTCGACGGTGAGGCACAGGCTCGTGGCGTGCGTCTGCGTGTGGCAGGCTGCTGCACTACAGGCTACGGCGAAGACCTTATCAAGGCGGCCATGCGTGCCGATCACGGCATCATAGAGACCATGGCCCACTATATGGCAGCTTCATACCTCACCCCCGACGTGTCGTTTATCCTCGATATCGGCGGGCAGGACATGAAGGCCATCTTCGTGGACAAGGGTGTCATCAACCGCATCGAGATCAATGAAGCCTGCTCGTCGGGATGCGGTTCCTTCATCGAGGCTTTCTCCAAATCGCTGGGCTATACGCTCGAGCACTTTGCCCACGAGGCATGCATTGCCGAGTATCCGTGCGACCTCGGCACACGCTGCACCGTGTTTATGAACTCCAAGGTGAAGCAGAAACTGCGTGAGGGAGCCTCCGTGGCCGACATCGCTGCAGGCCTCTCCTACTCGGTGGTCAAGAACTGCCTCTTCAAGGTATTGCGTCTGACCGACACGGCCGTGCTGGGCGACCATATCGTGGTGCAGGGCGGCACGATGAAGAACGACTCCGTGGTGCGTGCCTTCGAACTCCTCACCGGCAAACGGGTCCTGCGCAGTAACATGCCCGAGCTGATGGGTGCCGTGGGCTGTGCGCTCTATGCCATCGCCCACACCTCGGACACCACGGTGTGGCTCGACGAACTGTTGGACACCTGCACCTATACTTCGCACCAGGCACAATGTCACGGATGCGAGAACCAGTGCCTCATACAGCGCTACACCTTTGCCAACGGTGCCCGCTACGTCTCGGGCAATCGCTGCGAGCGCATCTACACCAATGGTGCCGTTGCTGTGAAGAAGGGGGACAATGCGTATGAAGAGAAGGAGAGACTGCTATTTGGTGGGTTAAGAACTGATAATGAGGAGTTAGGAGCTAACTCTCAACGTTCAACTCCCAATAGCGAAGCCCTTGGCTTGTCCAGGAACTCTCAACCTAAAATAGGTATCCCCCGCTGCCTCAATATCTTTGAGGAGTATCCCTTCTGGCAGGCATTGTTCACGGCATGCGGTATGGAGGTGGTGTTGTCATCCCCCTCCGACTATGGCCGCTACGAGAAGGTGGCGCGACAGATCATGTCCGACAACATCTGCTTCCCGGCCAAGTTGGCTCATGCCCATGTGCAGGAACTGGTCGACAGGCATGTCGACCGCGTGTTTATGCCCTTCGTGGTGTATGAGCGTTCACGGGGCGAGCAGAACAGCTACAACTGCCCTGTGGTGACGGGCTACTCACAAGTCATCAAGAGTGTGCAGACGACCGATGTGCCCATCGACTCACCGGTATTCTCCTTCAAGGACAACAAGACCCTCTACCGTCAGTGTCGCCGTTATCTGCAGGGACTTGGGGTAGACGACAAGCGTATCCGCAGTGCCTTTGCCGAGGCCGTGAAGGCACAGGACGATTACGAGCAGGCTGTGGTGGCGATGAACCGCCGTATCTATGCCGATGCCCTGCAGCAGGGCCGTCCCGTCATCCTGCTTGCCGGCCGTCCCTATCATACCGACCCGCTCATCCAGCACCAACTGTCCGATGTGGCCGCCTCGCTCGGAGCCAGCATCATCACCGAAGACATTGCCCGCGACCAGGATGTGCCGATGGGCGAGACCCATATCCTGGCTCAGTGGTCATTCCCCAACCGTATCGTGCGTGCCGCCAAGTGGGCGGTAGAGCAGCCCGTGAACGTACTCTTCATGCAGATTACCTCCTTCGGCTGCGGTCCTGATGCCTTCTTCCTCGACGAGATAGCCCACTTCCTTGCCCGCCACGGCAAGGCACTCACCCTCATCAAGGTAGACGATGTGAACAATGTGGGCTCGCTCAAGTTGCGCATACGCTCTGCTTTGCAAAGCAGTGTGGCCTCCCCCCTGCCCCTCCCAAGGAGGGGTGACTCGGATAGTGCCGCGATGTCGGGAGGAGAGGTCTCCCCCTTCACCACCACCAGGACCTTCACCAAGGACGAGCGTCATCGCAAGGTGCTTGCCCCCTTCTTCACCCCCTTCATCTCGCCCCTGCTCCCAAAGCTGTTCGGGCTGGCCGGGTACGATGTGGATATCCTGCCTGTGAGCGACAAGGTGTCCGACGAGTGGGGACTCAAGTATGCCAACAACGAGGTGTGCTACCCGGCCACACTCGTCATCGGCGACATCGTGAAGGCTTTCAAGGAGCATCGCTACGACCCCAAGAACACCGTGGTGGCCATGTCGCAGACAGGCGGCCAGTGCCGTGCCAGCAACTACGTGCCGATGATCAAGAACGCCCTCGTGCAGATGGGGCTGGCAGAAGTGCCCGTCATCTCCTTCGCCATGACCGACAGCATACAGAACAATCAGCCAGGGTTTACTATCCCCTGGGCAAAGGTCATCCGTACCGCCATAGCCACCGTACTGTGTAGCGATGCCATCGCCAAGATGTACCATGCTGCTGTCGTACGCGAAACCCGACAGGGCGAGGCAGTCCGCCTGCGCGACCATTACCTCGCCGTGCTGGGCAAGGCCATCGAGCACAACAATCCCGCCCGTCTCTATGAGGCGATAGGCAAGGCCGCCCTCGACTTTGATGCCATCTGTCAGGACAAGCATTGCCCCAAGGTAGGTGTGGTAGGCGAGATATTGCTCAAGTTCCACCCCTATGCCCAACGTGGCGTGACCGACTGGCTCGTGGGGCGTGGCATTGAGGTGCTACCACCGCTGATGACCGAGTTTTTCCTTGAGAGCTTTGTCAACAAGGAGGCTCGCCGTGAAGCCCTGATTGACACCTCCACCGTATCGCCAGTAGTCTACAAGTGGGCCTACAGCTATCTGAAGCGCCAAATGCGTCACGTCAACAAGCTCTGTGCCCCCTTCCGTTACTACCAGCCCTTCCACGACATCTTCGATATTGCCCGCGAGGCCGCCCATGTCATCAACCTCAACACTCAGTTTGGCGAGGGATGGCTGCTCCCGGCCGAGGTCATCAGTGCCGTACGCAGTGGAGCCACCCACGTGGTGAGCCTGCAGCCCTTCGGATGCATTGCCAACCATATCGTATGCCGTGGTGTAGAGAACAGGCTGAAGCGCTACCTGCCCGAGCTAAACCTGCTGTCGCTCGATTTTGACAGCAACGTCAGTGAGGTCAATATGACCAACCGCCTGCTACTGTTTGTGGAGGATCTTTGAGGATATCCCGTGTCAGGTTCCCAAGTAGGCAAACAAAATGGGCGCCACCTTGCATATTTGCATAATAATTCATACCTTTGCCGGCAAAACAGACGGGGTATATCCTCACCATACAGAACGACAACATTATAAAAATAAGGCAGTATGACTTTCGGAACATTTAACCTACAAGAATTCATCAGTGCATTCATCATTCTATTTGCGGTGATTGATGCCATAGGGTCTACACCTATCATTATCTCATTGCGTGAGAGCGGTAAGGTGATAAAGCCTATAAAAGCCACTTTATTGTCCTTATTGCTGCTTGTGGCATTCTTCTATGTTGGCGATGTGATGCTTCAGCTGTTCCATGTCGATATTGCTTCGTTTGCCGTGGCAGGCTCCATCGTCATCTTCCTTATGGCCATAGAGATGCTGCTCGATGTGGAGATATTCAAGTTCAAGGGTCCGTCGAGCGAGGCCACCATCGTGCCGCTTGTGTTTCCGCTGATTGCCGGTGCCGGTTCCTTCACCACCCTGCTCTCGTTGCGTGCCGAGTATGCCGACATCAACATTCTCCTCGGGTTGCTGGCCAATATGTGCTTTGTGTTCTTTGTGCTGACGATGACCGACAAGGTGCAGAGCTGGATTGGCAAGGGAGGGGTATATGTGGTGCGCAAGTTCTTCGGTGTCATCCTTATCGCAGTAGCCGTACGCCTCTTTACCGACAATATAGCCGAGCTGATTCTGAACATCAGTGCCCAGACGGTAGAATAGGATTCTCTCCCTCGAAAAAATCGAAGACACATTCTCAAAAAATCACCACTTATAGGTATTGCAGGAATGAACGCTTTGCCGTAATTTTGCGAAAAATTCGCAAAGGCAGGCGACATTCACTGCCAATGAATGTTTGTCCCTATTCGTTTCATACGACCTTTGCGACCAATTTGCAAGAGAAGGTATGCGGATATCAGAGATGCACATCGGCCAGAAGGGCTGCATAGTGAAGGTGAAGGGACACGGCAGTGCACGCAAGCGTGCCGTAGATGCCGGCTTCTACAAAGGTATATGTGTGGAGGTGCTGGATATGGGCGATGGCTCATTCAGCATCGATGTGGAGGGCACTACCCGCCTGCTCCCCTTTGCCGAGGCCTCCATGATAGAGGTGCTCACCACTGAAGAGGCAGCCCGCGAGCAGGGTGTGTCCGAGGTGACAGTGGAGATGCTCAAGGAGCTGGCACACAAGCACCGTCACCAGATAGAGATAGCCTTGGTAGGGCAACCGCTGTCGGGCAAGAACTCGCTCTACCACATGGCCATAGGCACCCCTGACAGGCCTGCAGTGCCGACCAGTGAGGTGCAGCGTGACACACGTCACTTTCAGGACTATGAGCTGCATCTGACCAACCTGCCCGATACCTACTCGCTCACCTCGCGCACCTCGGACACATGGACGGTGCGCAAGCATCTGGTGGACGATGCCCCCGACGTGATTATCAATGTGGTGGATGCCACGGATCTGGAACGCAGCATGCAGGTGACTGCCCAACTGCTCGACATGAATCTGCGTGTCATCATCGCCCTCAACAAGTACGATGCCATGCAGGCCTCGGGAGCACAGCTCGACTATCAAGGTCTGAGCCGTCTGTTGGGTACGCCGGTGGTGCCAACGGTGAGCCTCAACGACGAGGGGCTGGACCACCTGCTGCATCTGGCCATCAACATATACGAGGGAGCCGATTTCCTCGACGATGACGGTGAGGTGAACCCCGAGGTGATGCGCGAGCTGCAGGAGTGGCACCGCAACATAGTACACACCGACGAGCATTCAGAGCACCTGGCCGACTTCACGCGCGACCACACGCTCAATGCCCGCTACAAGAAGCATGCCTACCGCCATATCCACATATACCACGGCAACGAACTGGAGCAGAGCATCGAGACCCTGCGCACCGAGGTGTGGAAGAGCGAGCGTACGCGACACCGCTACTCTACCCGATTCGTAGCCATCGGCCTGCTCGAAGGTGATGTCGAGATAGAGCAGTTTGTGCGTGCCGAAATGCCCAACAGCAAGGCCATCTTTGCCCTGCGCGACAAGGAATGGAGGCGCTACTCGCACCTGATGGGCGAGAAGGTGTCAGAAGCCATACATACCGCCAAGCAGGGATTCGTGCAGGGTGCCCTCAAGGAGACCTACACCCCGGCAGCTACCGGGGAGCCTGCCAACCGGCACCTCACCCAGCGGATCGACCACATCGTCACCCATAAGGTGTGGGGCGTGGTCATCTTCCTCGCCTCGCTATTCATCATGTTCGAAGCCACCTTCGTGCTGGGCGAATATCCCATGCAGGGCATAGAGTGGCTGGTAGAGCAGACGGGCCTGTTCATCGAGCGCCTTCTCCCCGAGGGTCCCATCAAGGACATGGTGGTCGACGGCATCATAGGTGGTGTGGGAGGCGTCATCGTATTCCTGCCCAACATCCTTATACTCTATTTCTTCATCTCGCTGATGGAAGACTCCGGCTACATGTCGCGTGCAGCCTTCATCATGGACAAGGCCATGCACAAGATGGGCCTGCACGGCAAGTCGTTCATCACGCTCATCATGGGCTTCGGCTGCAACGTGCCAGCCATACTGGCCACACGCATGATAGAGAGTCGCAAGAGCCGACTCATCACCATGCTCGTCACCCCCCTGATGTCGTGCAGTGCCCGTCTGCCTGTCTACATCATCTTCGTGGCGGCCTTCTTCCCCCGTCACTCGGGCATCGTGCTCATGGGGCTCTACCTCACCGGCATCATCCTTGCCGTCCTCGTGGCACGCCTTCTTAGCCGCACGGTGATGCGAGGCGACGAGACCCCCTACGTGATGGAGCTGACCCCCTACCGCCGTCCGGCATGGAAGGTCATCTTCAAGCATACGTGGGACAAAGGGTATGAATACCTGAAGAAGATGGGTGGTGTCATCCTCATCGCCTCCATCGTAGTATGGTTCTTGGGCTACTATCCCCGCAGCGAACAATACGACACACCGGCCAAGCAGCAGGAACACTCCTACATAGGCTATATAGGCAAGGCTATAGAGCCAGTCCTCGCTCCACTCGGGTTTGACTGGAAGATGGGTATCGGTCTTGTGAGCGGTGTGGGTGCCAAGGAGCTTATCGTGAGCACCTTAGGCGTGCTCTATGCCAATCAGGAGGTCGACAATGCCGAGAGCGAGGCACAGATAGCCGCAGCACTGAAGACCGTGACCACCCCACCTGCCGCACTGGCCTATATGGTGTTCGTGCTCATCTACTTCCCCTGCCTGGCTACACTCATCGCCATCAAGAAAGAGACCAAGCAGTGGAGATGGGCCATCTTCACAGCCGTGTATACCACCGTATTGGCCTGGGTAGCAGCCTTTGCTGTCTACCAGATAGGAGGAATGATTTTATAGGTTGGCGAGGTTCGAATTACGAGGTTCGAATTACGAAGTTCGAATTACGAATTACGAGTTACGAAGTTCGAGGTTCGAATTACGAAGTTCGAGGTTCGAGTTACGAATTACGAGTTATGAGCCTTCAACCCTAAACACTAAACTCTAAACACTAAACTCTAAACTCTAAACACTAAACTCTAAACACTAAACTCTAAATATGCTGCAACACCTCATCGTCACCCTCATCTTTGCCGTATGCCTCTACTTTGCAGCACGGCACGTGTCACGCATCATCTCACGTTCCAAGAAGGGTGAGTCCAAGTGCTACACCTGCACCGAGACCGACTGCCCTCTGCGCCAAGTCGGCAAAAGTTCCTCGTGTGGGTGTAGCTGTGGAGAGACAGCAGCAAAAGGGAGCAAAAACAACAAAATACCCGAAAACTGCAAAAAAAGCAGCATATAAATTTGCCAATCCAAAAATAAGCACTACCTTTGCATCCGCAAACCACAAGGGTACCTTGGCCGAGTGGCTAGGCAACGGTCTGCAAAACCGTGTACGGCGGTTCGAATCCGCCAGGTACCTCAAAAGATACGAGTTGCTCCATACGGGCAACTCTTTCTTATTCACCTCCACCGACAAGGGACCGAAAAACGCGACCTCCCCATTCGAACAGCTCCACATCGACTTATAGCCGCAGACACACTAAACGGAACACTACCCATCTTCACCTTCACAAGTATGGCCGTCCCCAGTATCACAGGCCACAAGAAACAAAGACCGAGGAATGCAACCACTCGGTCGAAAATGAATTTCAGTATCATAATGTGTGTGTTAGTATTGAGAGTTTAGTGTTTAGTGTTGAGAGTTCATAATTTAGAATTAAGCGCACAGTGCTTCTCGTCCTCGTCAGTGTTGGCGTTTACAAATGTTGCAGTTCCATTACTATTTCCTCTGCCACGTATGCATCGCTCAACAGTTGAAGTGACTTCGTTCAGCCCAAGGCTGTCCTCGCGTTAATTAAGCTGCCACATAAAATCTCAATAAGAGAACCTTCAAGGAAAAACAGCCCTGTTTGAGGGAAATTTTCATGTTTTTCTTCCCTCATTGAGGGATTTTATACTTTTGCATTCAGAATCAACCAAACGGAATGCAAAGTTTAAAGAAACCATTTCGATCCAATGTTATCATTGTTCAAATTTGGATGCATCATTAAAGTAATCATACTGACAAAGCAAGCTCCAATACCAATCGTTATTGGCAAACAAGAACAATGACTGCACGCCTACATCCTCCGTACCCTCATCCAACATATCTCCCAACACTTCATACACCACAAGCTGGCGATCACAATCAGCAGCATCAAGCCCCATAGAGGATAACTTATACCAAATCCTGCGGATTAATTTCAAAACATCATAGTTCAACCCCAAAAGTTCGACAGTAGGATTTTCAGTATCAGTTTCTTTTATCCAATAAACAAACCCGTTCTTCAGATACTTCACCTCAGATGCGCCATCAGACATTAGCGGCAACGGATACACAAACTTATGACCCCGATAATTGTTACAAGTGAAAGAAGTTCCTACTCCTAAATGGCAACGTCCGGCACAAGACATCAACATATTTTCATAAGCCACCGAATGAGGATAAGGCGGAGGAGTTGTCTGATTGGTCAAAAACTCAGCAGAAGAAATCATTTCAGCCGCATCCAATTGCTGACATTTCCCTAAATACTGACTATAATCGTCCTCGCCTTTCGGATGGTTTACTATAACATGCTCCAAAGATCTCTCCTCAGGAGCCAGACCAGCAATACGTCTCATGCAATAACAGCAACGTCCCCCTTGTTCATCCAGTAGAATAGCCCGTAATGCCTTGATTGTCTTCATCTGACCAGGGACAAAATCAGCACCCAGAAATCCATACAAATCCCCTTGATAAAGCCCATGCCTTACCTTATGGCGTTCCAAAAAGCCATCTATCAACGTATGAGCCTCATCATGCCTTGATTTAAATATATACTCCATTTACCCTATCAATGACTTAAAGAACTCACTATCCTCTCCCACCAAACGCTTTATAGTAGCCTCCAGCTGCCGCATTCGTTTCCTGTCATCCATCTGTTTCCAATACCTATAGGCACCGGCCAGATTCTGCAGATATGAATCACGTTCCGGAGTCTCCATCACACTTTGAAGAACAGAGATATAATCCATCCCGAATATATTCTGGACTCTCCTGTATTCAGGACCAATTTCTGAAACGCAAATACTATACAGCACATTATCCTCGTCCTGCTTATAATCGGCTATCACCAAAGGAGAGTGGGTAGAAATCACCAATTGGGCATTCGAGAACGACCGTTTGAAACGTTGAACCACTTCTTGTGCAAGAGACGGGTGCAGATGCAACTCCACCTCATCGATGAACACAATACCAAACGGGTTAGCAGACTTCTGTAACAGATATCCCCTATGAGCCACATCAAAAACGATAGACAAGATACGCTTATACCCCTGAGGCAGCATATCAAACGGCACTCTTCTACCATCCCTATATCTCACTACCAGCACATCTTCCTTACCACGAGCCTCTACCTCAAGTCCCTCAAGAGCAAACTCTGGATTATCCTGATTATTACTAATAGGTCGGGTGAAATCCACCATGGCCTTCTCTATCTCATCACAATACTCCTGCAGTCCCTTGTCATTACCGAAGCGAGTATTCTTCCAATTGGCCACATAATACTGCTTCCACAGCTCCGTGCAGTTACGCTCGTCACCCCACTTGTAAAAAGCTGCATTTTTAGGCAGAGGGTTACCTGAATCCAACTTATCCTGCATATTCTTACCCATCGTAGACAAGACATGCGGATACGAATCCGAGAAGAAAGCAAACACAGGTATCCTATTGGTATCGAACACCTTTTCCCAGAACCTCACACATGAAGGCACATACGATTCATTCAGCCCCCTATCGGCCGACAATTTACGCAACTCCCAGCTCAAGAGCTTCTCATCATCATAAAGCTGCATATCTGCTCCAACGGCCACTGGATATGTATAGTCACCATCCACATAGCGAGGATCAGTAGCAACAAAACTCTTTACCTTCTGATCACTGCTTGCCACAAAACTATACTGAGGAGCATCTTTCTTTTTAGAAAAGATAAAACTCAACGACTGTTTTATGGCCGTAATCATATTCGTCTTACCTGCGCCATTCCTTCCAATAATGATTGTAGCCTTACGACCCAAATCCAGACTTATATCCTTGTAATTACGAAAATTGGTCAGATGAACAGATTTTATAAAGATTCCTTCATTCATATCGCTTATTGCATATTTTCTTGCAAAAATACCACTTTCTCCCGACATACAGTTAAACCACTGCCACAATTTTACTTAAGCGGAATAAAAAAAAATCCCGTGACTTCGGTAGTCACGGGACTATTTTATAGCTCATTGCTCAAGGCTCATAACTCAAGGCTCATAGCTCACAGCCCATCGCTTCCTTGATGCAATCCACGATGTACTTCACATCCTCATCCGTCACGTTCGGACCCATAGGACCACCCAGTTCGTATCGAATGCCTCCTTCACATATTTCTGTTCCGCACCCTCCTCTGACATATGCGCCAGACAGAGATAAATCATCTTTCTATCTTCCATGATAAAAACTAATATAACCTGTAATTAAAAATTTCCATTAAGTGCAGTTTACACACGCCAAATATTCCCATTTAGTGCAGTTAACATGCGTCAAATCTTTCCATTTAGTGCAGTTTACCGTCCAATTATTTGTATATATCGTTCAAAACAAATACCTTTGCAAACAAACAAGAAGTTATATGGGAATAAATTTAGAGCGTATACTAAAAGATCAACGTGAGGAGCTATTCAACACAGACTACTCATTGTTTATAACTAGACGTGAAGAGACAGAGATTGATCTTGATAGCCACCTTGCTCAGATAGTCATAGGAGTGCGTCGTTGTGGCAAGTCGACCATCTGTCAAAAGGTTTTAGTTGAAAGCAAAGTAAACTTTGCATACGTTAACTTTGATGATGAAGAGTTAGCCACCTTGAGGGTCGAAGAACTGAACGACGTGATACAAGTTCTTTATCGCATCTATGGTTCATTCACCCACCTATTTATGGACGAGATACAGAATGTTCCTCAATGGCATTTATTTGTCAACCGCTTATTGCGCCAAGGAATCCATATTATACTGACAGGAAGTAATGCCAATCTGCTGAGTGGCGAATTGGCCACCCACCTCACAGGGCGCTACAATGAGATTCACCTCTATCCTTTTTCTTTTTCCGAATATTGTGCAGCGAAAGCAATCCACACCGATGCGCAAACCACTAAATCCACAGGCCTTCTTTTGAATGCCCTCGACACCTACTTACAACAAGGTGGCTTTCCTGAACTCCTGTCTACGCTTCGTCAAGACAAATACATTGCATCGCTGCTGACTGCTATCATCACCAAAGATATTTGTCATCGATATAAAGTACGTTACAAAAAGACCTTGCAGCAACTTGCCAACGGTATCCTTGACCGTTTCTGCCAGGAGGTATCTTATAGTGATTTGCAAGACATCTATCAATTGAGCAGCATTCACACATCCAAGAACTACGTCTCTTATTTGGAAAACGCCTATCTGGTTCGTCTTGTTCCCCGCTACTCTTTTAAGAGTATTGAGCGCCAAACCATGCGCAAAGTCTATTGCATAGACAACGCCTTTGTGACCAACCACGATGACACCTTACAGACTGAGAATCTTGGTTGGCGGCTTGAGAATGTTATTGCCATAGAGCTATTCCGTAGAATAAAAAACGAAACGCAACAATTATATTACCTTCGCCAGCACAAAAGCTATGAAGTGGATTTTGCCATTGTCGAACGTAACAAGGTCAAGCAATTAATCCAAGTCACCTACGATTTCAACCAGCCGAAAGTCAAGCTCTATAATCGCGAGATAGGCGGTCTGTTAAAAGGTTCTGCAGCTACCGGCTGTACCGACTTAACCTTAATCATGATGTCGGGCGAGGAAGGAGATATTGAAATCAACGGTCTGACCATCCACAAGGTCTTGGCCATCCGTTGGCTTATCGGGTAAAACGTAAATTTGGCAATTGTAAATAAACAATACATTGTCAAATTGCAAATTAATTAAATCTCCTCCCCAGCATACCGCATCTTCTTGCCCAGTACCGTGCAGAAGATCATCTGTATATCTTTGATGAAGCTATAGTTGCGGTAGTAGTAGCAGTTGAGGCGCACCTTATCGGGGTATATCACATTATCGTTGTACCACACGGCCAGTTCCTGATCGGGAAGTCCCTCGGGAATTTGGAATCCACTTATCACTTTTAACTTTTCACTCTTCACTTTATTGATGAAGTCTGCTATCATCTCGTCCTCCACACGACACTTCAGTGTGGCAGGTCCTGTGATGCCTGGGCGCAGACGCAGCACATCGCGGTCGTCACCAGTATCACAGGCCACAAGAAACAGAGACCGAGGAATGCAACCACTCGGTCGAAAATGAATTTCAGTATCATAATGTGTGTGTTAGAGTTCTAGAGGCATCCACCACCTCATCAAATACCGAATATCTTAATATTCCTATCCACGATTAATTGATATCCCGTATTGTCATAAAATTTCTGAAGCTCATTAGGGCAAGAAACCACCATACGTGGCCTCTGCTTATTACACAGATATGCTGCAACCCGCTTATACAGTCCTATGTCGTGAGCTTTCTTAAAGTTCCCGATTGTAACTTCCAATTGTTCCCTCCCTTTAGCTATCCATTTATGCGAATCGCGATCTTTCAATTCCACAAACAAGAGTTCATCATCGTTAACCAGCATTCCATCACACCGATTATCCATATCTCCATTATCTCTCCTTATGTCGATACAATTATCTATTGGATAAAATGTTACCACACGCTGTTTTTCATTGGTAACGTCAGCAGTCCAGTCATCCTCATTATTTTCATCTATATATGCAGGATTCGTGGGGCAATCCACAGATGCCACATCATCACACAAGCCGAATCGTTCTTTCTGCGTTGAACTTATACAAGGATTATCAAAGAAATCTACCGGCATGACGCTTCCAATTCTAATAGTTTCGCAAACATCTCGTTACCATCAGCCAAGCTATTATTCAGATAGTTATCATCTGATGGCATACCCTTGTACCCTTCCAGCAGGTTATATGTGCCTTCCGCTTCGTCCAACTCATACACAAACAATCCAGCACCATCCACTACAGCATCAACAGGTACGACATTATTTAACTGTTCATCAAGTTCTTTCCGCTTGACATTATCCAACAACGAGTGTGCTTTCACCATTAGCGTCAAATAACTAATAACATACGGGCTGTGTGTTGTCATCACCAATCGATTCCCACCACACATATTATTAATTGCAGATAATGCCAGTAGCATCTCCCACTGAGATTTAGGAAAAAGATTCTGTTCAGGTTCTTCTACAATATTAACAAATGCATTTTTTGTAAATTTCCCCGACAAGCTGCTTATAGCATCCCGTTGTTGTTGTTCGGTAAAATTTTTGTTGTTGACAATATCCTGAATCATTTTACGGAAGCGCTCTCGCTCCTCTTCCGTCATCATCAGTTCGCTATTGTTTTTGATTGACTGTGCCAGGTTCCACGACACCAAGTACAACGGCACCAATGATTGGTAACCACTTGCCGTTTCGCTTATACGCAGTTTATAATCATCACCCTTCAGATGCAGTATGTCATTTTGTCGGTCATATTCCAATACAGCCCCAGCCACAGGAAGTTTGAAAGTACCTTTTATAGTTTTCTGAGCATTCTTATATTCATCTCTAAACTCTCTTAAAGCAGCCGACACAACCTTCAGTTCCTTAAACGACTCTATATATGTCAAGAAGTTACGTTCCGCTGGAACATACATTATTTGCGGTAGCGAATCAGCATTCCTTCTTTGCGTAACCTGTAGATTCTTATCCTTATAATGGAAACTATACGAATCTCCTTCGTACTCTATCTCCGTATTATCCTTCAAATAGTTTTCTATTCTATGATAGGTCAAGAAATGATTTTTGAATCTCGATTTCCTTTCAAAGTACTTCATCGAATGGTCACCACGATTTAGCGATTTCTCCATCCACAAGAATGTAGACATTAATTTAGCTATGGAACTTTTCCCTGCCCCTTGACTACCAATCAGCAACGTCACCTTACCAATCTCAATCCACTCATTATTGTCTTTTATTGGCCCAAAATTTCGCACTCTAATCCTTACCATATCACTATTAATATAGCGTTAACCTATTAAAAGATATTCTCAATATGCAAAGATAAACAAAAGTTTCGGAAAAGAGATTATCAAGTAAAGAAATATAGAAATTCATTACTACATTCATTACTGCGGCAATCCATTCTTGATTCTTCAAAGACCGAGGAATGCTCCAGACTCCCTAATAAGGCCATCCATTCTGCATGGATACTACTTTATATTGACACAGAGGCAAGAAATCCCGCCCCGAAGGGCGAGATTTTTAGGTTCAGGTTTCATCATCCGCTTCAATCTCCGCAGAGAAGGAACCGCTCTTGATCTTCACGGACTTGCCGGCCTTTATCACCTCCGGCACCTGGGCCAGGGCGGCAAACGCCAGCAGCAGTCCCACAGCCCTCAGCACACTGCCGTCTATGATGCCCATGGGAGGCACCAAGAAACCTCCCACTATCAGGCATACACTTAAGATACAACACAAGGGGAACATAACTTTCAGCTTTCAGCCTTGAGCTGTGATCCCATTGCCCACAGCTCATAGCTCACTACTCTACAGCCTCAAACACAGCCGTGTAGGCAGCGCCATTCACGTCGGCGGTCACGGTACGCGGGTTATCGGTCACGTCATCGCTCCAGCGGACAAAGCGGTAGCCCTCGTTGGCCGTGGCGGTGAGGGTCACGGCAGTGCCCTTGTCATAGGATCCCATGCCGGAGACGCTACCCATAGCCTGGTCGTTCACCGAGGTACCGATGAACACCTGCTCCACCTCGCCTTCGCCAGGGTCAGCGCCATCGTCCGTGCCCGAACCATTGCCATCATCCGTTCCCGAACCGTCCGACGGATCCGAAGGGCCATCAGGGTCGGTAGGCTCATCGTCACCCGAAGGACCGTCAGTGCCGTTCAGGTCCACCACCGAGCTGCCGCTCTTGATGGCCTTCAGCAAAGCAGCCTGGGCAGCACGGCTGGCCACAAGGTTGAACTCGGCATCCGTCAGCAGGTTCTTGAACTCCTGTCCGCAGTCCCACACCACATTCACAGCCGTGATGTTGGCCGAGGTGAACTTGTCGGCCGTCTCTGCCCCCTTGGAAGAGAGAGCCACGGAGAAGTCGCCCAAGTCGCCCAGACGGATCTTGCGGCCGTCCAGGAGCATTTCGCGCATGCAGTCCACCGCCAAGTATAGGATGGCACTGATGTCCGCACGGCTATACACGCACCCGTGGGTAGCGATGTGGCGGGCAAACTTCTCGATAGTCATTACCTCGGCATACTGGGCCACGGCAAACGCATGCTGCTTCTCAGTCTTCACTAACGCCACATCGGCAGCCGCCGGAGTCTCCCCCTTGGCCTGGGCAGCCTTGATACGGCTCTTGGCCTGATTGATCTCAAAAAGGTTGGTGTTCACACCACGCATAGCAATCGAATAATTAATCATAGCAATACATTTTTTTTAGTTAGTAAATCACGTCCTCCGGGAGTCCTCTTCTCTTGAGCCATTTTTTATCTTAACCTTACGCTTCGGCTTATCGTAAGTTAAGACCGGCGCCTGCCTTAACTTAAGCCTCTCATTTGCCTCAAGCAAGCCTCGTCCCGACTGACACTACAAAGGTACTGCCAAAATCGCCCTATGCTCCGGTTTTCCCCATACCTGGGGACAGAATTCCCTGTAATTAAACCAAACGTTAACTGTTACCTCGTAACAAAGGAAAAAACGCAACCATAAAAAATAATCCTAAAAAATATCGAATATATAAAAACAACCTATTATCTTTGTAGCCATATTGCGATGATAGTCCTTGATTGCAACCCCAAGCAGCGAATTTGCAAAAAACGCAAATTACGAGTTAACAATTAACACTAAAAATCAGAACTACTATGAATACCATCCACATCTCCCTACAGGCAACAGCATTAGACGTTAAACGATCTGGCAACATAAGGTCAGACTAAAGTTTAACCGTCTAAACGCAATTGCCAATGAACAATAGCAATCCTCAAGACATCTACAACAGCATCCTCCGCTATGCCGGAGAGCTGAACGGCACACCCCAGGCAGGCCAGTTCCTCCTGATAGGGTGTCTCCTCCCTGTGCCCCAAGGCGAAACGCTCCCTGTGTCCGTGGCCCCCACAACCACGGCACACAGTCCCAAGCCCAAGAGCAAAGGGAAAGCCAAGGCCACCGTCACCGACAAGGAGCCCCTTCTGGAGACCTTCACCCGCAAGAAGGGCCTCACCGACCAGCACTTCGCACTGCTCCTGGGCACGCTGCAGCAAGAAGGCTGGATCAGCCAGGACACCCAGCCCGACGACTTCATCCTCCTGTTCAGCGGCCGCCCCAGCGACTGCCGCATCACCTGGAACCCGGCCGTAGGCAAAGGCATCCTTCGCGACCTCTTCAAGATGATGATAGACGGCCGCTTCATAGCCCCACCCGATGGCTACCAGTACCTGCGTATCGTAGAGTCGCACTTCATCTACCCCAACGGACAGCACCTCCACGGGCTCAAGGGTGGATACACCAGCCGCAAGGCCGCCAGCGTCATAGACTCCTGCCGCAAGATACTCCTGCTCACCCCCCGGGCCAAGGATTACCGTGGCATACAGAGCGAGATAGACGACGAGTTCTCCGACATCCGCTACTCACCCTACGACTAGCCCCCTCTGCCAAAATCTCTTCTTTAGCCAAAAAATTTTAGAGAAAATAAATAATCAGCCGGAACGCGCTCACAATCAGCTCCGTTCCGGCTGATTGTTTTATGCCCACACCCCACGTTCTTCATCCCCAACCCTCGGCAGCCGACACACCCGCCGAGCCCCCGGCCGAGGTTTCCAGCACCCTTCCCCGAATAGTGAAACCATAAACTATTAAGCAATATGAAGAAGAACGTAAACCTCTGCATCGACCTGAAGACCATCATGCAGGAAGATGCGCTCCTCAAGCAGGGGCAGTGTTACCATGGCGTGCTCAGCCGCACCGGCGAAGACCAGTACCTCTTTGAGGAGGAGACCCACAAGCACGTGGACCGTCACATCCGCCGGAACCCCAAACTCTTCGACGGACGGTATGTCTCCCTCGTACACATGCGGAACGGCCGCTATCAGGTACACATGCGTACCATCCATGCCGGCGAAGTGCGCGACCACCGAGACCTTGCCTTCCAAGTCTATTCCGAATTACTAACCGCCTTAGAGATTATCGACTGACATGAACATGCTAAGATCATCCGACCTCCCCCCGGCCCTGCGAATCTACTTCGACAATGCCCCCGAAGCCTTCCGCATCCCTGCCGTACTGACGGCCGCCACCTGCCTCTGTGCCCTGGGTACCCGCATTCGTGTACGCTATGTCTATGACACCGACCCCCATGCCCTCTTGCTGCAGGTGATAGTAGTGGGCAACCCCGGTGACGGCAAATCCTTCACCCGCCCTATCGTGAAGACCCTCATGGCCCCCCTGCTCCTTCGCGACCAGGAGCTCCGACGTCAGGAGCAGGCCTACAACGAACTCAAGAAGACAGCTGCCAAGAACAAGCAGCTGCCCGAAGAGCCCATCACCGATGTCCGTTGCCTGCAGAACATCACCCGTGCCAAGCTCGTAAAGCGTGCCGACATGTTCATCCGCAAATATGGTGAACCGCTGGCCTTCATGCTCTTCTCCGAGGAGCTCTCCACCATGAGCGAAGGAAACAAGAAGGCCTACTCGGACCTCCGCACCATCGGACGCCTGGCCTACGACCTGGATGCCTACTTCTCCACCGACACCAACAGCACCGAAAGCTACTGTGCCATGGTGGACATCATCTGGTGCTCGCTCTACTGCTCCACCCCGGCAGCCCTGGACGAATACATGGACAAGCGCTCCATTGAGGGCGGCAACGTAACACGCCACATCATAGCCGACCTGGGCGACCTCATGGGAGACGATGCACCCGTCTTCAAGGAGATTACCCCACAGCAGCACCAACTGTTGCAGCACACCGTAGATCGCCTCATGCACGAAACCTACACAGAAGACGGAGGCTTGCAGCCCATCCTGGAGGTAGATATGAGCTGGCTCTACAAGGACGTACGCTCCTGGTGCCAGCAACAGCGAGACCTCGTGCTCAAGACCGGAAGCCGGGCCCTCAACTGCTTCTACAAGCGTTCCAGCGTAAGCGCCTTCCGCATGACCACCCTCTGCTACCACCTGTGGTGCATGAATGAAGGTGTAGAGTGTAGGGAGGAGGGTGTAGGGAACCATCCGGACGGCAAGTCCCTAAACCCTAAACCCTACACCCTAAACCAAAAAAGTTGCATCCGCTTCTACCGCTTCATGGCCCAGTACATCCTGGACGGCCTCATGGCCCGCTGGGGCAAACGCTTCGAAGACACGCAGCGAAAAACAGATACCGACGAAAGTCCCAAGGCCTGCCTCTACGACCAGCTACCCAAGCAGTTCACCCGCGACCAGCTCAGGGAACTCATCGTAAAGCTCGACCTCAGCACCCCGGCCCGCATCTTCCTCAGCAAATGGAAACGTGCCCGCCTCATCCACCAGGAAACCAAAGACTCCGACACCTACATCAAGAACTATTAAAATGGAAAGATTCGAACTACAGAAACTCAGAGACCTCCCCATCGAGGGAGTAGCCCACCAGCTGGGCATGAAGGTACAGAAGCACAAGACCCTCTGCCCCTTCCACGAAGACCGCCACCCCAGCCTCAGCTTCCACACCGGCCGCAACACCTTCAAGTGCTTCGTCTGCGATGCTCACGGAGGCGTCATCGACCTCACTATGCAGGTCCTGAGAAAGGATTTCAAGGAAGCCTGCCGGTGGCTGGCAGATGAGCACAACATCATTGTGAGCGAATGGAAACCTGCTGAAAGCCCTCAACTCATCACTCATAACTCAAAACTCATAACTACGAAATACGCCAAGTATTTCGCCCATCCCTACCTGAACGCAGAAGCCCGCACGTTCCTCTTCGAGGAGCGCAAGCTCCACCCGGCCGTCATCCGCTGGTGCCGCTTGAACTCCTACACCGACCGCCACGACACCCCCTGGCTCCAGATACCCTACTACGACATCGACGGCCACCTCATAGGAGTCCAGAACCGCCGACTGAGTCATCCCCCTTTAAGGGGGAACGAGGAGGTCCACCCCCGTTTCCGCTTTCCTCGTGGTAGTAAATGCCGAATCTACAACCTGCCGGTGCTAAAGATGCTCAAGGAAGGCGAAGACCTCTGGATAGCCGAAGGCTGCTCCGACTGCTGGGCTCTGCTCAGCTCAGGAAAGAAAGCCATAGCCATCCCATCGGCCACCCTGTTAAGGGAAACAGACTTAGAGTCCCTGAACCCTAAACTCTCAACCCTCAACCTTCATATGTACCCCGATGCCGACCTCCCCGGCGAGAAGCTCTACCTCCAGCTCAAGACCCTCTATCCGGAGATTATCAGACATACATTACCAACAAACCATAAAGATTATTCAGAGTATTATGCAAGTAGTCATTAACAGAAAAACCCGAAACCCTCTCTACACCGAAGGCACCCTCAACATCAACGGCCAGCAAATCACCTTTACGGTAGAGGCCACCGAAGTGATGCTCCCAACCGGACACTACACCCTGAAGATTGTGAAGCTCTCGGAGCGCAAGCAAAAGCTCTACCTCTTCAGCGGTAAGCAGCGTACCCATTGGACCATCGGCATCAGCCACTCTTGGGTAGGCAGCAAGAAGAAGCACCTCATTGCCATCGGCCATCCCCTCATTCCGGGAGTTGTGTACCAAGCCACCTCCGTGTACAATCGCCTCGTCGATCGTCTCAGCAAGTGCATGGATAGGAAAGAGCCCATCCACCTCACCATCAGTGACTCCCACTGCCGCCCAAACCACCCCATCAGCCACTGGCTCATCCCCGGTCATCCTGAAACCTGCGTTAAGCGAGAGCAGAGCCAAGCTTGCTTGAGCTATGCCGAGCGTTAGCAGGTCCGACAAAGTCAACTTGTTTCAGGATCTGAAGAAAGTACTAACCACTAAATATTAAACAATCATGAATGAAAAGACCAAAAACATCCTGAGAATCATCCTCACCGTTATCGACACCATCATCCACCTCTTCATCAAGAAGAACGACAGTCACACCAACGAAAAGACCAAGAAGGAGCAGCCATGATCCAGCTAACCCGTCACTTCCGTCTGAGCGAATTCACCCGCTCCCGGACCGCCGATGCCCATGGCATAGACAACACCCCCACGTTGGCCATAGTGAGCAGCCTCCAGCACCTCTGCCAGCAAGTGCTGGAGCCCCTGCGGCTCTGGGCAGGACAGCCCATCATTATCAACTCAGGCTACCGCTGTCCGGAGCTCAACCGTCTCGTAGGAGGTGTCTCCAACAGCCAGCACCAGAGTGGTGAAGCCGCCGACATCCGCCTGCCCGACAAGGCCACCGGCCAACGCTATGCCGAGTTCATCCTCGAAAACTGCCGTTTCGACCAGCTTCTTTTCGAGCGAAACTCTTCCGGCACCTATTATTGGCTTCACGTCTCCTGCAAGCACAAAGACAACCGCCAGATGTTCCGTCCCAACGTCAAGGTCTGAAAACAAACAAGCGCCAAGTAGTCAATCACTACCTGACGCTTGATTTTTCTTCCCACACGCACTCATAGATATCGTGCTCCTTAATGTTGGCCAACCTGTAATCGCGCTCCCGCTGCCAGTACTGCATCTTCACGCTCTGGGTCACGTACCACCTCCAGGTCGCTTCTATCGGGATTATGTACCACCCTAAGTTCGGTTTTCTCTTTTCCCTCAGTTCCCATGTTAGAAGACAAATTCAGTTCTTCCAGTACAGGCCAAAGACTCTCCTTCTTTCCACCCGATGAAATTACAAAGCTACACGATGCATTATTAATATCCCTATAGAACCGTACAAATCTCATAAAGTCCACACTGTAAATATCTACATCGCTGATATCAAAGCCTATTTTGATATTACGCATTTCATCCTCCCGATGAAACACAATGTCCGAGTACGAACCGAACTTCTTGAACCACCCATTCAGTACAATGGAGCGCGACTCAATCTGGTCCTGCAGGGTCTGAGTCACCAGCAGTATGCTCTGCAAGATGGTACTCTTGCCCGAACTGTTCGCCCCCGTAAAGATAGTCAGCGGCCGGAAGTTCAGCACCTTCTGCTGATTGATGGCCTTGAAATTATTCAGTATCCATTTGTTGATCATAGGCGTTAACTGTTAATGCGTAACTTGTATTTTTTTTGATTCTACTAACTCATTATCGCTTCCTTGATGCAATCCACGATGTACTTCACATCCTCATCCGTCACATACGGTCCCATAGAACCACCCAGTTTGTATCGAATGCCTCCTTCACATATTTCTGTTCCGCACCCTCCTCTGACAGATGCGCCAGACAGAGATAAATCATCTTTCTCTCTTCCATGATAAATATTGCATAAAAAAAATGAATACGAAATTGCGTTCCATGCACGAGAGGCATGGAACATAAAAGATACAGGCACAAGCAACTTGCACCCATTTTTTAATTTGTCGAGTAAAACTATTGTACTATTGCCAAGCCTTACTTAATCTTCACCATAAGACACGGCCGGTTCATTCAGCAATGAGGGAGTATGATTGCTTACGTCATAACCTTGCAACAAATCACAGAATTCCGTAGGAGTTTTCACAAGAATTGCAGAATTCACATAATCCTTCACATTACGTGTGATGACAACATCTGCATTACTCTCCTTTGCTGTATAATATTGCACTGCATCCTCAAAATCCAAGAAAGCAGAGTCAAGTGCTTGCTCAATAATATTCCCATCTACGGCAAGCACGGTAAATGCTTTATTAATATCTGCCAATAGGCTTAGCAGTTCCTTATGCTCATATTGTTTACGAAGCACGTAATATATCGTTGTAAAAGAAAGGGAAGATATACAAAGTTCCCAATTCTGGCCATCGCTTACTGTCATTATTCGGCAAGCATCCGCTGCAAAAGGCTGACGTTTTGCCAAATAATCAATAATGACGTTTGTGTCAAGAAAGAGTCTCATCACACACGATATTTTTCAGACAATGCTTCCTCTAATTCACGTTTATAGTCAAAATCGTCAGAAAGCTGCACACAGCCATATAGACGTTGTATCAGCTGTGCTCTGTCCACCGTCACCATAGGTTGAGTTTCAGACTGTGTCATCCCCCATCCCATTTTCTTGACAAGTTCACTCAAGAAGCGAACGTCCGACTGAGGCACGTTAAGGCTTACATTTACAACATTATCCATAACACCAATATTAGTTGTTGCAAAGAAACAAATAAAATCCGAATATTCCTAATGCCAACTCATAAAAATCCCACAGATTTTCGATTCATCAGAAAATAGAAAATCCTATTAAAAGGTTATCGTCTTCGTTATCGTTTTCGTAAATTGTCAAATTATTCAATAGTACATAAATTGTACATTGTAAATCGTCAAATCGTAAATTAATTAAATCATCTCCCCAGCATAGTGCATCTTCTTGCCCAGCACCGTGCAGAAAATCATCTGTATATCTTTGATGAAGCTATAATTGCGGTAGTAGTAGCAGTTGAGGCGCACCTTATCGGGGTATATCACATTATCGTTGTACCAACTGCCAATTCTTGATCGGGAAGTCCCTCGGGAATTTGGAATCCACTTATCACTTTTAACTTTTCACTCTTCACTTTATTGATGAAGTCCGCTATCATCTCGTCCTCCACGCGGTATTTCAGTGTGGCAGGTCCTGTGATGCCTGGGCGCAGCTTCAGCACATCGCGGTCGTCACCAGTGAGCTTGTCGGCATATCCGGGCACGTCGGGTCGTGGTCCGACGAACGACATCTTTCCTATCATCACATCCCACAGGCCAGGCAGTTCGTCTATCTTGTAGTGACGCAGCTTAGCGCCAAACGGTGTGATGCGCGAGTCGCCCGCCACTGACACCGTAGAGCCATTGTGCGCCACCGTCATGGAGCGGAACTTATGACATTTGAATAGCTTACCCCCCTTGCCCACACGCTTTTGCACGAAAAAGGCAGGTCCGCCCGGCATCTTCACCTTCACAAGTATGGCCGTCACCAGTATCACAGGCCACAAGAAACAGAGACCGAGGAATGCAACCACTCGGTCGAAAATAAATTTTAAAAACATATCAATTGAAAAAATGACTTTTTCTAAAGAAAGTCTTATTTTAACATATTAGGAAAACTCAGAATTAAGTAAATCATCTTATCGCTTTAATTTGATGTCATGCCCACGCTTAAATCCTGTATTTACTTTTCCTAAAAAAGAGATTTCTCTTATATGTTTCCCACGATGATCAAGTAACTCAAAAGCCTGCTTTTCAAAATCAATACTCAAAAAAGCTGCTTCACTATATCTGAATTTAACAGGTTTGAATATGCGACGAATTTTCTCTTTACCCGAATTGATTGAAGATAAACGTTCATCTTCAATCCAACCATTTAATCGCGCCACAAATGTTCCTTCTTGTTTCAATCTTACGATTCTTTCACCTCTGGGCAATTTTGAAAAATCGGGTAGAGATTCACAATATCTCTTTGTTTTTTCAATATTCCAAATAGGATTAGAGATAGGATTTACACTACGTTCAGGCACTCCTGTCAAAAAATCATCCCTATATATCTCAACATTCCCGATATGCAAATTTTTGACAGAAACATCCTTTCCTTTATTCTTTTCACTATTATGCAAATATGCGGCAAAAGAATCGCATATAAATGAGTTATCATACACGATACTAACTGCTGGCATATTTTTTGTATAAGCCAATGTTAATAACACAGCAATATCCTCTTTCGAATTTTCATCTCGGCAGATATATTCATTGCTTTTAGATGAATCTGCATGCTTTTTTACAAACTTATTATAAAAAATCTTTATTTTCAAACGTAAATTCTCCGATTTCAGTTCATGTATTTCTTTATGAAGAATGGATGCCTCATTTTGAGGGAACAACACTTTCTGAACATCATACTCATCAGCCAATTTATTCATCAATGCCATAAACTCATGCCATGACTTACACGACAGAAATGACCCTGATCTTAAAGCCACATCCCATTCATTCAAAGGAAGTTCCATAGAGAAAGAGTTAACCTATTAACGTATCCAAAGCCTTTTCCCATTCATCAAAGAATCCCTTAGGCCATCTGTCCAAATCCCCATCTCCATTCAACACGATATGCTGTGCTTCGTGGAAGCCATTACGAACTGCAAAATATAAAATCGCAACATTTTCAGAAGAGATCATCTTCTCCTTTGCTGCCACTCGTACTCCATTCAAAAGATGGTCACTATGTGTCTCTACAATCAACTGGATACCTTGTTCTGCAGCCATCGCGAGGAACACCCCCAATCTAAACTGTGCCGCCGGGTGCAAATGTGCTTCCGGATTCTCCAGTAAAACACCTCCATTTTTCTTTGCTGTCAAAACTGCCGTCACAATAGGTAACAGATAAGAATATCCAAATGCCGAATTCAAAGGCGAAAAGACATTCTCCTTGGCAATATCCCCCATGGTATATGTCAATCGTAAATCTTCACTGTTAACCTTTTCCACCTTCGCCGTGATTTTTGTCCCCATGATATAACTCATCCATGCCGACACATTATCACCTAGTCGAAGAGTAGAAACCGCTTCAGCTTTCAAGGCAGGAATAGCCAAATCCGCCACTTTATCAATAGCATCAAACAATATCCCTACAGCTTTGTCACCATGCTTATTACCCATGCGACTATAGTTTTTCTCCGATGGATTCATCAACTTATAATCCATTTGTGGAGCCAATCGCTCAGCATTTAAATAGACAAAATCATCCTCGAACAAAAATAATCCACGCTTGGAATAATCATTTGGAGAAATCTCCACATGCTGCAAATGATTGGCACTATCTATTTGCGGAATCTTAAATTGGAAATCCTGTTCAGAATCTTCTATATGAATCTCAACAGACTCATTCACGGCCTGCTTGTATAATAAAGCCTCACCATTAATCAGATTTGCCAACTCTCCATTTAGACAAAGATAATCGTCCTGAAAATAGCGTGACACAAAACTCTGCCGTATCAACAACAAAGATTGAATCAACGTAGATTTTCCTACACCATTCATTCCTGTTACGAGGGTTAGAGGAGCCAACCGAACCTGCAACTCATCAAAACACTTGAAATTCCTCAGTATGATATATTCAATCATCACGAAACTATTCTAATCATTTAATCTTTTAAAAATAGAATTCAAAACCTCTTTGGGTAGTTCTGTAGTCAACACATACCCCATCAATGATGTATTAATGAATCTCCGTTTCACAGAAGGAAGTAAATCCGAGAAATATCCATTATACACCTTGGACAACAATTCCAAGTCATGTAATTGAAATTCATCATTTACATATCGACGTATAGCATGGATTCTCTCCACACCGTCCAACACAGTCCACTGTGGATAAGCACCATTAAAATAGAATGAAGCAATAGGAATACCCGATAATACAGATTCGACAAAACGTATTTGCTTTTGTTCATTCCACCTCTTCCTTTGCACTCTTTTACCAATCAATTGCCCATCATCCATTCTCTGCATCAACTCACGGATGGTAAAATGCTGCATTCTGAAATCAGTACTTCCAATTATATCATTCATTATGTGAGTATTCATTACAAGTAATATTAAAACTCATCCACAAAAATAGATATTTTTGTTTGAACTATCGCAAAATATTACAGAAATAACAACAATAATCGTTTCAGACGGAGTTATGACAAATAGACAGTTCCTACACGCTTTTGCACGAAAGAGGCAGGTCCGCCCGGCATCTTCACCTTCACAAGTATGGCCGTCACCAGTATCACAGGCCACAAGAAACAGAGACCGAGGAATGCAACCACTCGGTCGAAAATGAATTTCAGTATCATAATGTATGTGTTAGTGTTGAAAGTTGAAAGTTGAGGGTTTAGGGTGGAGTGGAAAGCTCATAATTCATAATTTAGAATTAAGCACACAGTGCTTCTCGTCCTCGTCAGTATCGGCGTTTACGAATGTTGCAGTTCCATTACTATTTCCTCTGCCACGTATGCATCGCTCAACAGTTGAAGTCCACTTTTCGGATTGTGTATTAGCGTACACACGCGAGAGCTATAGAAGATGTTCAAAGCCTGCTTAGCATCAACGCCTAACCGTTGTGAGAGCAGTGTTACGATTCGAGCTATTTTTCGCCACAGAAGTATTTCATTCATACGCCTACCTCCTCTTCGTTCACGAGACAACTATCCACATATACCAAACAGGAGTCTATCAACTGTTGATTCAACAGACACAGTTGGTTATTTGGTTGTGCGTAAGCCAACTTTGCTAACGTATGCTCCACATCAGCCAATCCTGCAAGATATGCTTCCACTGCATCCACCACCTTGTCATTGGCTACCCCACCTATTATCAAGTCATATCCTTCCCACGGGGTTTCCCCATGCCTACTCGCAGCGATGAACTCCAGCCATTCTTGGTTATACCCATCAAGATGCCGTTGTTTATACCCACCAGCATTCACCTTATCCATATCGAGGTGATATTCATTTAGCCATGCCACATCGGAACGTCTGAGGATTTGCTGTCGCAAAGCCCACTGCACGGCCTGTTCACGGTACGTAGTCAAATAAAAACCTTGGCCGAAATCGAGGTTCTTGCGGCCTAAACTCACCAAAGGATGCTCCACCCTGTGCGTAGAGCCATGAAATAGTGTCAATATCATAGCTCGTTCCCTTTTCCTTTAGATGTGCTTTCCCACTTAAGCAAGGCTTCTATGGTATCTTCTGCCACATGCTCGAGGCTCATAGTGTGAAACACGTCATAATATTTAACAATATAAGACTCTATAAGGTTTTGGGCACTGAGGCGCTGCTGCATCTCGCCAGGACTGACATTCATCTTCTTTGCCGCTGCCTCTATTGCCAAAATGGCAAAATGCAGTTGTTCTTCAGTCCACTGCCCTGCAGCCACATTTCCTGATACATCTTTCATAAGCTATGCATTACACCATTCACTCTGCGAAAATACAAAGATTCCATGAAACAACAAAGTTATTGGGGCAAAAGTTGAGAGTTTATAATTCGAACTTCGTAATTCGAAACTCGAAACTCTGTGGAGACCCTACCAAGGCTCATAGCTCACAGCTCACTCCAGCTTCACCTTACGCTTCAAATATGAGCTAAAAGAGAAAGTATTCCATACCATCAGCCAATAACTCTCACTTGCGAGACTACGGTATCGCCACATACGACCAAACCGTCGGAGAATGCGGAAACACTTCTGCAGAAAACTCTCTTTGCTAATATCTGGATGACCATCCATAATATCCTGCATCACTTGATGCACCAAGGCGCATCCGGTTCCATCTTCTGATGGTATTCTTAGCGACTTCACACTAATATCCATCCCCAAAAACTCCACACACATTTCAGTCATCACTTGTGCAAAACGAATGATTCTGCACTTCTCCATCTCAGGCACCAGATTCTCCCAATCCACACTTTCCTGCTCTTTCTGTAGAAAAAAGGCCCAGTCCAGAAGATGGCGAAGATTGATTCCCTCACTAATAAAATGCATCAATGCGTGTTTAATTAAGAAGAAAGCATTAAAATCAGCACTGGGGCTAAGCAAATGAGTATTTGCCAACTGACGATGCCCCCCATCTATTAGTTGTTGCAGATAGCGTTCTGTATATACACCTCTCCTTGTGTTGTTAAAATTTGTGAGATAGTAATGATTCTCTATCGTCAGTCCTTTATAGTGTAAATGAGCATGTTTGTATCCTCCATCTTCGACCTTTCCGCCTATCACTGCAGTGATACAATCTCCCTCTTTGCCTTTACCCATCATATAGCAATCCAAGTCGCCACATTCACGTGTCATTGGATTTGGGTAATATACACCAAAGGCAAGTCCCTTCAACACGACTACAGGGATGCCGTTCTCATACATTTTATCTGCATACTCAGCAGACAATGAAAACATCTTCTTCAATTGCTGCTCTACGTATAACGCCTGCGAATACCATCCTAACAGGACATTCCTAGGGGGTGCTACTTCCTTGGGAAGCGACTGTATTTTATCAAACACGACGGCAGATACTCCCTGTTTTTTTGACAGTTCAAATAGGGTCTGCCAATCACCGGGAGTAAGTCCTCCCATAAAAGAAGGACTAAGAGGTTCCGCGCTTACAACACATTTCAGTAGATAGAAAAGAGTTTCATCCATTATTCATCCAAGCTACTCACTATAATAATTTTAAGAATGTCCCTATCCATTATACGCCCCATCCTTCGCTTCAAAGATGGCGCTTGGTTCCAGCACCTCAACCGTATGCCATACCCCTTGGGGAATTTGTACGCCATACTTACCTTCACGTGGACAGAGCTCCACACGCTTCACTTCACGGAACGAGCACTTCCTTACCACCTCTTCGGTACGGGAAGTCGTTTCGCGAATATACTCCACCACTTCCTCGTAGAAGATCTCCACGAGTCGGCCTTCTATGCAAATGACCGTCTCCGTAGTGTCCTCATGCCGATGTATAGGCACCTGAGTACCTACCTCCAGCACATTGAGCATACGTTGCGAGGTATCAGCAGCAGAAGTACGGAGATCATAGTTCTGGCGCAAGCGAGGAGAAGCCTTAGCCTGTTCCGTCAAGCCAGTCAACAATGTCCTTTTAATCTCCAATATTTCTATCATTCTCTTTTTTGAGGGGCAAGTTACTCTACAGGTCTCTCATACAAATATAGAAAAGACTTTTATTAAAAATCCAAATTCTCAGATATTCTCAGAATCCAGTTTTACCTATATTCTCATTGTTAGCATTAGTCACGACCTTAAAAATTGTCATGAAGAAAATCTTCAGGTCAAGTTTCAGACTCATATGTTGGGCATACCATACATTTAGTTCTATACGCTCTGGCCAAGGTACCTCTTTACGACCATTTACCTGAGCCCATCCGGTCACGCCTGGGAGCACATCAAACATCTGTTTTTGATGCTCAGTATACTGTTCATAAGGCCAAGGGTGATATGTCAAAGCAGGACGAGGGCCAATTAGCGCCATGTCACCCTTTAGGATATTGACAAGTTGTGGAAGTTCATCAATAGAGGTAGCACGAATTATTCTACCCACACGAGTTATACGACTATCCCCTTTATAGGAATACACGCCAGTACCCTGTCTTTCTGCACCAACACACATGGAACGAAATTTCCAGATCTTAAATGGAACACCATCTTTACCCAAACGTTCTTGCTTAAAGAGCACAGGTCCTTTAGAATCCACTTTAATAAGAATTGCGACAATTACTAAAGGCACAAATAAGATGAGCAATGCTACTAAAGCAACAATGAAATCAAAGAATCTTTTAAAATACTTATACATAACATCTTACATTTTATATTTATCCAACTTCTCTTCAACGACTCAGCTCATAGATACATTCCAGTTCTTTCTTTACATTTACAAACGTATATTGTTGTGCAAACTTTAATGCCTCTGTTTCGATGGACGATTTCACCTCCTCATTCTGCAACAGCAGCAATATCTTTTCAGCCATTGTTTCACTATCGTCTACTGCCACTAAGAAACCCGTACTGCCATCTTTTATCAGTTCTCGGTGTCCACGGTTCATACTGGCCACAACTGGATTACCACTTAACATTGACTCCACGACATTCAATGGCAATCCCTCACGTTTGGAACAACACACTTGTACATCTACAATATGCTGATAGTCCTCAAGATTGGTAACATAACCTATCATTTGTACATTGCTTTCCAACCCTTCTTGATGTACAAAATCTTTAAGGGATGCTTCTCGTGGTCCATTTCCAGCAAGAATCAGTAATGCATCAGGATATTTCTTTACGACCTTATGCATTGCTTCAATCGCCATTGTTTGATTCTTATTCTGATTCAACTCGCCTATGCACAAGATAAGTTTCTGCTTGTTAGCATACCCCATTTTCTCGCGTAACGCTATTTTTTCTTCTTCTGTACATTTATAATAACGTTCTCCATTGACCCCGACTCCATGCATATGCTCAATAGGACAATAAAACTTATCTGTCGCCAACTTGTAATCTTCGGTAGTGATCGTAATCAATTTATCGGTCATCTTGCTAAAATAGCGTTCAATCGGATAATATGTCATCCAACTCAATTTAGAGGCCCCTTCATAAAAATGGAAGCCATGAGCCGTATAGAACACCTTGGTACCTCTTTTATTACGTGCTTCTCGGGCTGCCAAACGAGTCACGATTCCTCCCATAGGTGTATTGCAGTGCACCACTTCATAATGCTCGTTGTCCAAAATCTGTTTCAAACGTTTATACGCTGTGATATTATCCAAACTTTTAGGTGACCGACTAAAAGGTACGTTATACACTTTATCTGCAAAATCAAGTTTTAGACCATTTTTTAAATGTAAATTATCATTTGCAGCCACATGCACTTCGTATCCATGCTCATGTAGCACTTCTGCCAATGGACGATGGAACTGAGCGATATGACTCTGTACAGTCGCCACCAAAAGGACCTTCTTCATGTTCATTACTTACTTTTGTTTATAAACCTCTTTAAATTCAAGTACATCAGATCAAACATTCGCTTATTATTCCCATTACCCACAAATGAATTGTGTGGACTTACAGCCACATTATTCATAGTCCACAGTGGGTTTGTTTCATCCAATGGTTCTGTTTCAAACACATCCAAAGCCGCAAACAAATCTTGGCGAATGTTCAGCACTTCACACATCGCCTTCTCATCAATCAATCCACCACGCGCAATATTCACAATCATAGCATTCTGTTTCATATTCATCAGCACATCACGATTAATCAATCCGCGAGTCGACGGTAACAGAGGAGCAGTAAGCACTATAACATCAAATTCAGACACACGTGCTCTGAAATTCTCGGTCAAATCCATTTCTTCAAAACCAACTGTTTCATTCTTATGGATATCAAAACCTGTTATTTTTACTCCAAAGGGCACAAAACGTTTTGCTACTTCCTGTCCGACATTACCTGCACCTACCACTGCAATCTTGGAGCCAGCCAATTCTCTCAATCCACGATGCTTGGTCCAACAACAGTTTTTCTGTTCCTTTCGGAAAAATCCTCCTTGCTTACAATGCTCTAAGATTCGAAAAACCGCCCATTCAGCCATCGGCACACTATAGACTCCCCTAGCATTATGCAGTTCTATACCCCGTTCTTTTATTTTATCAACAGGAACACGGTCCAAGCCTACACTTGTCAACTGTATAAAACTCAGTCGCTGAAACTTACCAATATCATGGGTTAAAAAGAGTCCGTTGCACACTACAGCATCCACTTCATCTGCTGCTAATGGCAGGTCCTCTTTTTCTTGTTGCATAAAATAGACAGAAAATCCTAAGGAATTCAATTTTTGCATCTGTTCCTCTGAATACTTAAAACAACCGGTTAACAATAGGTTCATATATTTTTTCTTTTGATTATTTGTTGGAACACACATCTTTGACTATAGCTGCAAATAGGAATATCGAATTTAGAATAAAACAATTAATAGGGAATACCCCAATACAACTGTTTGCTATAACTCGTAATGATTATTGTAGCAAAAGCTCTTTTCAAAACGATAAACAAAAAATCTTTTAGGCCATTATCTCTTTAACGTCAGTCCGATATAAGAAATTCCTTTTTGAAATCATCTAACCAACTATCCCTCTGATTATAGAGAGACGATCCCAAAGGGCGGTGCGAATTTCAAGCGAAGCGAGGAGTTAAAAAATCAGTTTATTTCTCTACGCGATGCGCTTATACCCCTCCCTGGGAGGGGGCGGGGGGGTGGAGCAAAGTTCTTGCAATAAGTATGTTATGAATTTTTCTTATATCTAGTTCATATTCTTTACTATATCATCCACAGATTTACATACACCATCGTGATTATTATCAAAGTCACTCACAGACAGCAATGATATCTCTCTCTCTAAATTACGAATCTCAGTTATTCCACTTGTAAAAATACGACGAATCTCATCAAGATTAGTAATTACATCCGTATTACAAAAAGCCCGACTCACAATCACCATCTGACTACCCAAGCGATAATGTTCCTTTAAAATCATACGCCCAGGAACTGCACCACCATCTAATGAAGCCAAACCTCCAAAGCCGAACTGTATTCCCTTCTTACGAATAATCTTCGTCCATTTATCAACGGACCCATCAGCTAGCAACTGAAACATAAATTTCAAACCAAGAGCGAGATGCATATCATTCAGTCCAATATGAATCATATCAATACCTGAAATGTCAACAATTTGTTCCAACAAATTAGCAGCCTCAGGGGTTTCGAGTAACAAACATGTCTTAACATCTCTATTATATCTATCCCTTCCTTTTGAAACTATTCGGATAAAAGTATCAATCTCATCTATCGTCTTAAAAAAAGGAAGCATTATAATATCTGCACCTGCTTTAATTACAGAATTAATTTCTTCCTCACTAGACGGATAGTTCATTCGATAAATAGAGCTATCTTCGCATAATTCCTCATGTATTGGATTTACTCGCACAAGAAGCTTCGATTGAGTTAACACTTTTTTGATGTTATAAACATCTTCAAATGTATGATGATTCTGTACCGTATCAAGCCCCCCCTGCCTATAATCTTTACCAATAAATTCCATATCTACAAAAATCCAGTCAACTCCTACATTTTCTGCTATTTTTGCAATTTCAGGACGATTGGTTATGTACATTAATCTAAGCATATTATTTGTTTGAATTCTATAATGAATTAGTATTAATTAGGTTTTCTAGAGACTGTCGTAATATTGATTTTGAATGATGTTTTAGTGCATATTCATACTTATTTTTTATAGACACATCAATAAGTTCAGGATTAGACAATACTTTACTTACACATTCTGCAAATTCACTTGTATTGTGGATAAAAAAACCAATTCCAGAAGTTCTAACATAATCAATAGATCCTATATTTGACGGACCTATACATAACAATGCGGAATCAGCCTCCATATAGTCAATAATTTTTGTTGAAAAAGAAAGTCTTGTCCTTTTTATGTCTTTTGGCTCAAAGGATTCCGCTAAAATTGAGAAATCACATTCATCTAGCACTTTAACAATTTCAGTAAAGGGCTTTTGACCTTCGTATATGCAATTAACTCCATCGTTGAGCAGCTCCTTATATTCATCGCTTAAAGGATTACCAGTATAGATATGCATTTGGAATTTCACTTCTTCTGAATTAATGAGCCTTATCTGTTTGGCAATTTCCGATAGAACTTGCTCCCTTCCATATAGTAAATTACCACAATATACAGCATGTAATGGATAATTCCTCTTGCGCAAATTAGGTTTTTTAAGATTTGTACAAACTTTATATAATGGATGTATCTCTCTATTGAAAATGGCACTATACTCTTTACATAATTGGGGAGAACCACCAAAGACAATATCGGATTCTGTAAAACTTCTCTTTAATTTTCGCCTTAAAATCCAATGATAAAATAGTTGTAAAGGAGCAGCACGATGATAAGCGTACACATCATCACCTGAGAATAGGGCCAATTTAGCACCTGTATATTTTTTACAAAACCACAGAATATTATGTGTATACCAATTGCCATGTCCATGCATATAGATAATGTCAGGCTTAAAATCATCTAAAAACTTTTTAAGTTTCTTATTTCGCCAAGTATTAATACTCCAAATTAATTCCCTTGCTAAAAGTAATAGAGCTGGCCTTTTTTTTCTTAATGCATTTCCTTGAGAATTATTAGTTGCCAATATAGACAAATCCGAAACACTAATCTCGGGAATTTCATCTCTACTGAAAGACACTCCTACTGGTTTAAAATGAAGTAATGACTTAAGAATTTCACGTTCAGTTATACGAAAATATCTTGAACATATATTGTTATCGATTTTTTCGTTCCTACAGTAGATATTTGCAATCTCATCTTTCTCAGAAATATTACTAAAGAAATTTGAGAATGTATTACCTGTTGCTATCGTATTACTCCAAGCATTCACTGAAATTGTTAATATCCTCATTGAATAAAAGTTTTCAGTTCGTTAATAATCTTTATCCTTTCTTCTGCCGCTATCATTCTAGCATTAGAAAGTTTATGGCAAATTTCAGTTCTATTACTAACAATTTTCCTAAACAACTCTATCATTTTATCTTTCGTTACCTCATCAATACCTATTACATATTCATTTAGCCCCAAATCATTCATAATACCTCGTGTTTTGTTTCCTCCATATGCAATAGCCAAGGGAGGTACCCTTTCCATCATAGAAAAAATAACCGAATGAAATCTTGTTCCAACAATATAGTCAAACTGAGAATACAAATATTTCATCTCCCTACAATTAAATGACTCGTCCGCAAAAATTTCACACCTCCCTTGTGGCAATAAAGCAGAAATCTCTTTTGCTGCATGCAAATCATCCTCATGTGCATTTTTTGCAAGAGTGTGCTGGACTAGAACTATATAAAAATTCTCATTAATTAAGTATTTGCAAAATTCAGCTATTTGATTAATATAATTTTTATACAATTCATCACCATTAGTATGTTCTGGAAACCTATAAGGTCTAACTGTAATCGCAATCTTCTGCTTATTTTGAGGTAAATTTAGTTTCAACTCTCGCTTTTGAGTTTGCAAATGTAGACCAAAATCAAAAGACTTTTTAAACTCTATACCTGGGAAATTACGAATCATATACTGACATGAAACATCTTCTCTGCAATATATTATTTTACAACGTTTTAACGCTTGACGAACTTGCCATTTACACAAAAAACCATCTATGGGACCAAATGAATTGGGCATAATATAAATCGGCACACCAAGTCTATTAGCAAGATACAAGGGATAAAGATGATAATAAATGAAATAAAATGCGGTTGGGCCGCCAAAAGAATGTATAAACCCCCCTCCTTTTACAAATGCGCCACTAGCTGATTTATATAAGTCTATTGTTTTTCGAATTTCCTCTCCTAATAAGAAATGTAAAAAAGAATACCTTGATATAAATAAGACAAACAATGATGAAAGTAAATCAACCATTGCCTTCACTCCCCACTTTATATAAACTGACTTATAATTAACGTTATTATCGCTTTTGTTTCGCGATGGATGTTTCAGAATTGGAGCAAATGTCTGTATTCCTTCTTTTTTACTTTGCGCACAATCAAAATATCCATCATTTTGCATAAAATACTCCCCTTCAAATCCTGCATCCTTTGCAATTCTAATTGTTTCCCAAATTAAGGCTTGATCACCCCGATTATGGTCTGAACAGTCTGGTAAAATTAAATATTTCATGAATTTTAATAATTTGATGTTTTTTACAAATATTATAAAATGGCAAATTACCCCTTAAAAATATATTGTCTCATAAACTAATTCTATAAGTAATTATTTCCAAGCATCATTTCATCCCAAAAAAATGCATATTCACTACTCCTTCGAATTATTACAAATATCAACGACGAAATTAAGCCAATATATAATGCATATTTCAGTGTGGAATTCTTACTTATATTATTTATTGCTACTGGAAGAGCTATAATTAGAAACAAAGAAAAATATTGAACAATACGCATTAAAGAAGGATCTACCCAAGTTAGAGGTATAAACAAAATAGCCAATGACATAGCATTCACGACAAAATTTGGCACTTCATTTTGAGTATTCTTCTTTGATATTAAAACAAGTGCTGCAGTTAAAACCATAAAAACAGCAAAGTTTTGAGCTCCAGATGTAGAAGAATCAGAATCAAGATAACTCATATAATTATCGGAGCCAGAAATTGTTATCAAGAATCCAGCAATTATTCTTGCATAAGGGAACAATAAGGGCATTACTATCAACGAACTCAATAGAATTTTCTTCGAGAACTTAATATTTGCAATAAAGTAAAAAGGTAAAAAGACAAGAACTGATTTATGAATAAAACTAGCTATGAGAATCACGACAAGAAATGGGAATAATTTTCTTTGTCTAATACAAGAAATTCCTATAATCGTTGCTGTTGTTGCTATTGTCTGTCTAAGTCCTGTTATTGAGAAGAAACTATAGAATAACGCTTCATATATAACAAATGAAAAGAATAAATCTCGCAATGAGGATAATTCCTTTTCAATAAGACGATACAATGGCCAAAAGAAACCTATGGATATTGCTATTAAGAACCATCTAAATGACGGTATAATCGACGAAAAAACTTTCACTAAAAAATCATAACCTGCATCCTTTCCCTCATGCAAAACATATACATCATAAAATTTATTGAAAACGTAAGACCAAGGAGATTTTTGTACATCCTCAAAAGAAAGGAAATAAGCATAAGTATCAGCACCAACAGCTAAGTGTCGCAATCCAGACTGTATAACTAATAGGATGATAAGAAAATTTACATATCTGTGTCTTGTAATTTTATTATCATTTTTCGCATTTAATATATACAATATAAAAGCTATCAGTATTAGTAAAAGTTGTAACCACATAATATAAAAATTGCGTTCTATCTATATAACTTACTCTATAATCTTTTTTCCTATGTATTTATTTAATACACATTGCTGAGAAAAAACATATGGAAGAAGAATAATACAATTAGTCCACACAACAAATTCCCATGTCGTATATTTATAAGCGACTAATAACAAGCCTATCTTAAGCGAAACACCTAACCCAAACATTATAGTTTGTGTTCTCATCATAGCCAATCCATTAGCAAGGGTTGACAACATTCCAGAATACAAAAAGATTGAACTAAAACAAGCGAACGATATAGCTGTTACATAATTCGGCTCTACAATTCCTTCTCCCAACCATAGATTCATAAGCATTGGCATACAGGGAACAAATGCGAACTGTAACAAGAACAAGCCAATTCCCGCTAATTTAATTTTTCCATAAAGTTTTTTAAGCCAAATATAATTCCCTTCAGCTTGAGCCTTAGTAACAACAGACCAAACAGGAGTCAGTGATAGTGACACAACCATAGACACAATAGTGGTCAATTTATAATAGAAAGTATATTCTGCGGTGTATTCAGCGCCATATAGATTTGTAATAAAAAACTCATTCGTATTAACTATAACCATATACAAGATTTGGCAGACAAAGAATAATGTCCCAATCCTTGTGATTGCTCTAAGATGCCAACAATCTATGTATCTGCAAGATGGTTTGCATTCACACATTTCCTTGTGAAACACCCAGACACCCGCCACGATAGTTGGAATATTAGAAAGGAATATATAAGCAAATGATATTGAAACTAGAGCTTCCTCTACATTATCAAAATTAGCAACTAACACATAAAGCAATTGCAAAACACTAACACATAAAGCCAAAAAGTTATTAATTGCAGATTTCTGTAAAGCATAAAATATTGAGGTTATCGTCGTCAAAAAGAATCTCAACATTACGGCAATAAGAACATATACAGTAGAAAGGAATAGTCCCCGATATGATACTAACTCATCACTTATGTTATATAACCAATATAAATCGACATTTTTAACCAACACATAACCAACAAATAGTAGGACGATAGCTACTAATCCTACAGCAAACATACCTGAAGATATTGTCCTTCGCGCTGATTCAAAATCTTTTGTTGTTAGATCTTTTACTAAATTATTCCTAATACCATTACCTAACCCCAAATCAAAGTTTAAGAACCAAAATAAAATGGATAATAAAGTATACCATATGCCCAAGACTTCATTATTATTGAAATAAGCAATAAATAATGGAGTCGTAATTAGGGAAACTATCATACCCCCGCCCTTCACGACAAAAGCACCAATGATATTCTTTATGACTATCTTTGTATTATCGCTTGAGTGCCGTATTTTTTTTATCAAGCCCATAATAAGAAAATATAATTATTATTTGCCGAGAAGTTTGCTTAATCCATTTGCGAAATCACAATCAAGTTTTTTTAATCTTTCTTGGTTCTTTGTTCCATCTATTACGGAAATGAGAATCGCCGCTGCTATTTCTTGTGGATTTTGATTATCATAATATTGTATTAAATCTCCCACATAAGACTCCTCTATGGCAGCATTACGACCAGAGATAACGTTCAATCCATTTGCCATATAATTTAGGATCTTACTAGGAAAAGATGTTAAGTTCAACAACGTACTTGGATCTTGCGTACATAATCCTATATGGCATTGCTGCATAAGTTTCTTAATGTCCGTTAATGGTAAAAAACCATGATATGTAATTATACAACTAGACACAGATTCCGCATCGCAAATATTTTTTTTCGTTTCTTCTATTTGCTCTGTAGTTCCAAAACCCGTTATATGAAGGTGATATCCTATCGGTAAAAATTTTGCAACTTCTATAGCAGCATTGACTCCACCTTTGACCGGATCAAAAGTTCCAGCATATAATAAATGAATATTACCATCATCAAAATGACTAACTATTTTATCCTCATTCTTATATATGCCATGCACGACTAAATAGGGTCGATTATTTCTATTTAATCTAGAATTTAACAATGTATTAGGAAACATAAATTTATCACAAATGTCTATAAATTTATATTCATTTCGAGATTTGCTCTTCGATTGCCTATGAACATCTTGATATATTTCTTCAATATCCCCAATTAGTGTGAAGTTTTTAAGTCTTTTAAGCATTATAAATGCAGAATCATAGCCTAAACTATGGTATACCAATATAGTTTCCCCCTTTTTAATATTTAGTAAGCACCATAGAAAGAATTGTAAATCAACCATCCATCGGTTAACTACTCTCAAAACTGAAGAAGTCTTTCTCAAACTTGCAAAATACCGGTACGTATTGCAACCTTTTTTCTCCACATATCCTGGCAAACACTTATTAATGGAACTTTCTGCTCTAGATATATGGTCCACACCATATCCACAACGATTCAAGACTTCGATGATGTAGTCTATCTTTGTATCAGCTGCAGGAGAATTGTTACGACGTTTAATTGAATCTGTACAGCCTCTATATGAAAAATATTTGATTCTTTTTGATTGCATTTGTTCTACTTTTTTTTAATTAATACACTAAATTCTTTCACGCAACCAAGATATCCCTTCTTTCAAAATCGTGCCAGGAATTCCACCTATAACGACATTATTAGGAAATGACTTCGTTACCAATGTATTTGACGCGATAACTGAGTTATGTCCTATTTCAACCCCTTTATTGATTGTAACTCTAGTACCTATCCAACAATGATCACCTATAACAACGCTTTTGGCATGATTAATTCTTTCCCCGTCATGAACATTGATGATAGAATGTGAATCAGTTGTTACTATTCGAATGTCTGATGACAACATACAATCATTACCTATTACAATCTCAGTACAGGTTTCACAAGCGGCCAAATGAGCTTCTTCAATAGTAGTTTTCGATTTAATTATAATTCTATTATCTTGGTCTTCAAACCAAAAATGAGCGTTCTTAATTATACAGTCTTCTTCTATGAGGAGTTTATGATCATTTCCAAAAACTGTAATCTTTACCCCCCCCAGCTTCGACTTGCAAATAATAGAATTATTGTTACCCCTTATCATTATATTACGTCGGGATACACCTTTAACATAGTTGTTATAACCTTGAATAGGAAACAACTTATTCTTTACTTTACTGAAGAGATTTCTTATCATAACTGAATTACTAAATTTGTATTTATGCTCTATATCAGTCCCAGATTTTAGTAGTCAATCTTTCTTATATATTTAGCAGGATTCCCTCCCCATAGTTCACCGCTTGGAACATTGCATATCACTACACTTCCTGCTGCTATAATAGATTTTTCACCAATTGAGACCCCTTTACAAATAATGCAACGTGCTCCAATAAACACATAGTCACCTATAGATATCGGTGCTTTTTTTGCATTATCAGCATCTAATTCTCTATTCGCACGATCTTCCCAATTCGTACTATGAAAATTGGTGTCAAAGATCATTGTCCCTGCACCAATATTAACATAGTTGCCAATCTTTATATTATCATAACAGTGAATAAGAACATTGCTGATTCCACTATTATCTCCAATTTTCAACTCTGCATTACGGGCCACAATAATCTTGCTTTGACCATGATCAATAACGCCATCTAAGTGACTATTACAAACAAAACTTTTTCCTATAGATATTTTACCTTGAACATTTAAGTAGATTTTTCCAGACAATTTAATATCATTATTATAGATCGCATTTGCCCTCTTAAGCGTAAAAATTGCCATTTTTTGATACAAGAAATTCTGGACTTTATTTTTTGCTTTGTTATATAGTATATATATATGTATCATATATCCTAACGTTTTATATATTTTTTTGCATAACTGAATTCTTAATTTATATTGAGAATCACTATAGGCCAATAACAAGTTAATTAATCGCTCTTTGAGATAGTTAATATCAAGAATACTTTCAACGCGGTCATCAATGCGATCAAAGGAAACGATTATCCTTATTTTGAGGACTGTTTGACAAATTATTTACTCGCCTATTTTTATTGGACACTAATAATTTATAATTTCACATATAAATCATAGAATAATGCACTCATCAAATCTTTAGAATATTTCATCCTACTATGTGTAGATACCTCTTTTTTATCAACATTCCATTCAAAGGAAATCTCTTTAATTATTCTATCAACATTCCCATAATCTACAAATTTAGTAAAATCCTCTATAGCGATACTTTCTGGGCCACCAGCTTTGAACCCAACAACAGGAGTTCCACAGCAAAGCGATTCAGCAGTTACCATCGAAAAAGTTTCACGCTTAGAAAGCAATAAAGTTATATCCGATTCTGAATAAAGTTGGGCTAATTCCTCTTGAGTTTTAGCTGGACCCCAAAGTTGAATATTACGAGGTAATTCGCTTAGAGTGCTTGAAGTTCGACTAGATACAACTACAAATTTATATTTGAGAAGATTACTTGCAATTGTAGGTAAATAAAATCCTCCTTTATTATCGTTTTCCTCTAAACCAAAATAGGGAGTAACAAAAAGAATTATTTTTTCATATTGTTCCCTATCTATAAGGTTCATAGATGTTCTATAGAAAAACGTAGAATAATCAACCCCATTAGGAACATACTCTATATTATATCGTTTAGTTATTGAGGATTGCTTAGCTCTTGCCGCTAACCACGGAGATACTGCTGTAATGACAAGTCTATCCGTTGGAAATGAATTTATTGCGTCATACATCTTTTTGTAAGCCTCCTTTGAACGGTCAAAAAACCACGAGTTTACTCTCTGTCTGTATACATTACAATCACGGCAACCTTCTACCCATTTGGAACAGTCAAAAGCATGTCCACAACCAGCAGTATGATAAACTTCCGCATGTAGAGTTAACACTGTTTTTTGACCAATTTTTGACAAATACTTCAACAAGGAATATAGGTTTATAACAGAGCCATTCAATAAATGTACGTGTACTACATCTGGATTAAAATGTCTTATAATCTTCTCAACTCGCCTATTTGACAAATAAAATCCACCAAATGGAATACCAATAATACGAGAAAGTAAAGCATTGATATTGTGTTCAAAATTAGTACATATTTTCTTGGAGTATACATCAATGTTTGAATTTCCAATACCATAACATGTTAAAACTTCATGCCCATGACTACGAAGAGTGTCTGACAATGACGCTACTATTTTTCCCGTACTACCCTTACGGTAAACACAATTTAACAATAATATTTTCATCTTTCACTTCTGAAATATTACCTCTACTTAATGCTATCTATTTTCTCCACACCATACGATTAATTATTCCCGTATAGCTCTGAATAAGTTTTACAACCTTAGTAGATACATTATCATCCACATAGGCAGGAACATCACAAGCATCATCACCGTTCTTATGCATCTCTACAGCCATATTAACAGCCTGCAGCACTTGTTCAGAAGAAATAGAACCAATAGTAAATACACCCTTATCCATCGCCTCAGGACGCTCAGTAGAGGTACGTACTGACACAGCGGGGAAATGGAAGTATGCACTCTCTTCAGGTACAGTACCACTATCAGAGACTACGCAGAACGCATACTGCTGTAAGTGGTTGTAGTCAAAGAAGCCAAGAGGTTGTGATTGTATGACACGAGGGTCAAACTTGAAGCCACGCTGTTCTATGAATTTTCTTGAACGAGGGTGACAACTGTAAAGAATAGGCATATCATAATACTCGGCCATAGCATTTACCGCATTCATCAATGAGAAGAAGTTTGCCTCAATGTCAATATTCTCTTCACGGTGAGCAGAAAGAAGGATATAACGGTTTTTCTCCAAGCCCAAACGCTCAAGCACATCGCTCTTATCTATTTCCACTTGACTTTCCTTTAATACTTCTGCCATAGGTGATCCTACAACGTAGGTATACTCGGGCTTCACACCTGAGTCAAGGATATAACGGCGAGCATGCTCTGAGTAACAAAGGTTTACATCACTCGTAACATCCACGATACGACGAATAACCTCTTCGGGGAGGTTCTCATCCTTACAGCGGTTACCAGCTTCCATATGGAAGATGGGAACTTTAAGACGCTTTGCTGCTATGATTGAGAGGCAAGAGTTAGTATCACCAAGTACAATGACAGCATCGGGCTTTACCTCTACCATCAAATCGTAGGCTTTAGAGATGACATTACCCATTGTCTGACCGATATTATCACCGACTACACCCAAATAATAATCTGGTTCACGCAAGCCGAGATCTTTAAAAAAGACCTCATTAAGGGTATAATCGTAGTTCTGCCCTGTATGTACTAATACATGATCAAAATACTTATCACTCTTCTTGATGATGGCAGACATCTTGATAATTTCAGGACGTGTGCCTACTATGGTCATTAGTTTAAGCTTCTTCATACGCTTCTATTTTATTTATTTTGAAATATAATGGGGGTATAATTTGGGATGGGCATCTACCCACTCCTTCATTTCCTTTACTTGCTGCTCATAAGAGGGAACGATAAAAGAGAAATCCGTTCGCGTGCAACGAAGTGACTTGTCTAGCTGCAGTTTATCATTGGGTTGGATGTCAACCTCTCCACCACGGAAATATTTATTGAACAATTGCAGCAAGTCATACTTGTTAATGCTCTCATTATTTACAAGATTATAGAGACCACACAAGTTCTCTTTAATGGCCTGGTCCATAGCCTTGGCCAATGTATAGGTAGTGACACCTGTCCATATGGCACCCGTATATCCTCCAATGGGGCCACTTTGTTTCATAAACCAGTTGAAAAGTCCTATACCCCTTTCATTTGGGTCCGGACCTACAATTGAGTTTCGGAATGTAAGATTCTTATTGTCATTCACCTCACCCAAAGCCTTAGAACGGTCATAGAAGATGCGCCCATCTTGCAGGCTATCTTCATAATAAGGCCCTGTATTGCCAGCAAAGACACAATCTGTACTCATGTGAATAAGTCTTGTTTTCTTATCACGCAATGTGTCTGCTATGAAATGTGGTAAGTAACCATTCAAGAAAGCAGCGTCACCTTTATTTTCTTCAGCATATTGATTTAGAATACCTATGCAATTGATGACAACATCATAATCATCATCTAAAATCGCATTGCGAACATCATCTACTGATAATGCATCACCGAGAACATTCTTACAATACGATATAGGACGACGAGTAAAACCAACAACATCATAGCCCCTCTCTTTAAAATAGAGAGTTATAATGTGTCCAGCCATACCACTAGCACCAAGTACTAAGATTTTCATCATTATTAAGAGTTAATGTTTTTATTCTGAGCGAATCTCCTTACCTTTGCTACGAGGTATCAAACCGAGGTCTTCACGAATGAAGCGAAGCTTGAGCAACAAATTCTTCATGCCCTCTACATCGAGACGACCAGTGTTGTGGCTGTGGTAGTCCTCAATCTTAGAGATTTCCTCATCACCCTCCGTGAAGTATTTGTCATAGTTGAGGTCACGATTGTCGCAGGGGATGCGGTAGTAGTCGCCCATGTCGATGGCCTTGGCCATCTCCTCACGAGTCACGAGCGTTTCATATAGTTTCTCGCCATGACGGGTACCGATAATCTTCACCTCAGTCTCACCGTACTTAGGATTCACCAGCGCATAAGTCTGTTTCAGAGCCTTAGCCAACACGTCGAGTGTAGCTGCAGGAGCCTTCTGCACGAAGAGGTCACCGTTTTCACCATGTGTGAAGGCATAGATGACGAGGTCAACGGCATCGTCGAGCGTCATCATGAAGCGAGTCATGTTGGGGTCGGTGATGGTGATGGGCTTGCCCTGCTCAATCTGCTCTACCCAAAGAGGAATCACCGAGCCACGGCTTGCCATCACGTTGCCGTAGCGAGTGCAGCAAATGGTAGTCTTGGCACCTTGCCCTAGCTCACGACCCTTGGCAATAGCTACCTTCTCCATAAGCGCCTTTGATATACCCATAGCATTGATGGGATAAGCCGCCTTGTCGGTAGAGAGCACCACCACGTTCTTCACCTCATGCTCGATGGCCGAGAGCAATACGTTATGCGTACCCACCACATTGGTCATGGTAGCCTCCATTGGGAAGAACTCACAAGAAGGTACCTGCTTGAGGGCAGCAGCGGCAAACACATAGTCCACACCACGCATAGCCACATCCACCGACTCACGGTTGCGTACATTACCGATATAGAACTTCACCTTACCTGCCACCTCTGGGTACTGAGCCTGTAGATGATGACGCATATCATCCTGTTTCTTTTCGTCACGTGAGAAGATACGAATCTCCTTGATATCACTCTCAAGGAAGCGACGAAGCACAGCGTTTCCAAACGAGCCCGTTCCGCCTGTGATTAACAGGACTTTGTCTTTGAATACTGACATAATAGTTTATATTTTTAGTTTATTATTTGCTGATTGATCCATTTTTACGAATTACGAGGGTCGAAGTTCGAATTACGAAGTGCGAGGTGCGAGGTTCGAAGTTCGAAGGTCGGGGTTCGAGGGTCGAATTACGAGGTTCGACGTTTTGAATTTCTAAGTCCAGCGAGCATTTGAGCAACAGCCTTCACCTGCTCTTCTGCCTCAAATAATTGATTCTCGTTTATATAACGTAGTTCATTGGCAAGTTCTAATTGGCACATCACTTCGTTTAACGAGCCTAAAGCTATCTCCATAAAATGTGCCTGTTCTTTAACAGAAACTCTTCCCTCACCTTCAGCTATATTAGAGGGAATTGACACCACTGCTCTTCTCAACTGGTCACACAATGCATACTGCTCCTCCTTAGGGAATAATCGCAACAAATCGTATACATAAAGTACCAACTTCTTTGCCTGCTGATAGACTCGCAAATTACGATATGAGAAATTTTCATCCATTTTTTACGAATTACGGGGTTCGGGGTTCGAAGTTCGAGGGGAGAATTTCGAAGTTCGAAGGTCGAAGGGCGAATTACGAGGGGTCGAAGTGCGAATTACGAGGGGTCGAAGTTCGAATTACGAATCTATACCTTATTCCCCATAACATTATACAAATTCTTAGTTGAAATTAAAAAAGAAATGACTGATAGAATCTGAAATGACAGAATGATGGGACTTATAGCATACCCAGGGCTCTACCCCAGAATCAAATTGTAATGTTTCTCCAGTCTTACCATCTTTTATCAACATAGTATTGATACCATTGACAACTTCATTAATTTTTCCGTTCAAGACATATCCCAATAAACATCCTTTAGGATAATATGCAGATAAAAAATGATCCATGCCTGTCTCTATATACCTTTTCTGAACCTTTGAAGCCTTTGTAGGTCTGCTGCGTCCAGTCTTTGTATAATCACACACTACCACATTCTTAGCCTCTACATAATAATAGCTTCGCTTTCTTGACCAATTATTCTGAAAAACCAAATCAATGCGAGGAGCAGATTTTGAAATTTTCTTATTATCCAATATGTCCTGCGAATAAAACGAGTGCTCACTTTCCACAAATATATCAGCATTTATAGCAACTTCAGAATCTTTTATATATGTATAGATATTCGCACTAATATTTTCTTCACCCCAGTCACCATCGACATTCTTTTCAGCCTTCAATCTTTCGCAGGCCCACTTCAATAATGAAATGCACTGCTGCTCAAAACTCTGTTTTATCTCAGTTACCAAGCCTACATTCAAACTGCCTATCATAACCTTCTACATACTTAAAATGTCGTTCATAATAGCAGCAGCATCATCATACGCCTGCATCCTTGTCCAAAAACGCTTCTGATTCGGCTTAATGATATAAACCAGATTATCATCATAGTACCTAAGCGTTTTTTTCAGATATATTCCTTCTGATTGTTTAGAAGTCAAGAAACAGTCAATCTTCTTCAAAATCTTATCATAATCAGTCAAAAGACCAACTTTCACATCCCCCTCCTTCGCATTAATATGTATTACAACCAATTGCAACGGATTGTAGAGATTCCCCTCAAATATAGTCAACCCTATATTGAAACTGGTAGCCTCCACTAAGGCTGTGAATGCCTTTCCTAATGCCGATGCATAACGCAGCGATTCATCCAACAGGATTCTATTGTAACCCACTGATCTCATTTTATGTTGGAATATATCCAAATTAAAATCAAGTGTATCGTTAACATATACCTGATCTTTTTCTGTTAGGCCGAATGCTCTCTCCAATTCATTTTCAATAACATTTTCCAACTTCTCGATGCGAATCTCATCACAAAGAGGTTCTACCTTCATCTGACAAATCTCATCAAACGCATTCACAATAACGTTTTTTGCATCTGACGACAATCTTTCAAAAGGTGAAGGCAGGTTCAAAACCTCATTTAGGAAGATCTGTTCCCGTTCCACTCCCCAAGACGATGTGGTAAGGAACAAGAAATATTTTGCTAAACGAGAATTCAGATAGGACGTCAATATCTTCTTATCATCTAAACTGCCACCATTCAGGACAAAGGCCGTAGTGGTAAAAAACACCTTCTCCATAAAGAGAGAACAGGCTATCTCCCCATTATGCTGACCTTGTTTGAATGCCACAAAAGGTGCATCAAACAGTCCTTCTTTCACATTCCGATATTTTTTGGTCTGATTGATGCTGGCTGTAGTCAAATCACTCCAATACCTTGCAATACGATCTGTACTGATTATAGGATTGGGAACAAAGTCTCTCCTCTGAGAATCAGCATTCAACCCTCTGCCATAAATCCATCCATTACAATCAAAGTAATCCTTCAGAGAGACTTTCGTAAACCTATCTATCAATTGTGCACCGTAATAATTTCCCCAAGCGGCAACCTTCCAGATTCTCGAATCCCTGCGTATGCATTCGCTAACTGGCAACATTTTCATATCACTCTCGTCTATCAACAGACCATCTATCAAACCAGACTTTACAAAAGTCTTAGGAGAACAGTATTTCACCAATGCATCTGTTTCAGGCACACCAGAAGAATAATACGCCACACACACTGGACAGGTGGCAGCAGAAAATAAACTTCCGCCAAAAGATTTTGGAGCCTTACGGAAAATGGATAAATTATCCACCCTTTTTACCCGATTTTTTGTAAACAGCCATTTCCTAAACTTGACATAACCGCCATTCGTGTTAAACAAGACCTTAGACGAAAACACTAATGCAATCATACCTTCCGGGCACAATTGTGTGGCTTTATGCATAAATGGCAACACATATTCAGTTGCAAAACCTTCGTGTTGACAATAATCCTTTATTTCTGGATCTAAATCCTTAGTACCATATGGAGGATTTCCCACAAGTAGTCTCAACGAAGGAAAACAATCAGGAGTCACATCCTTTATCGTGTCCCTTCTCAGCAAGTTACACCCCTGTCGATTCTTTAATCCCTCATCTTCAGGATCATAAATCAAATAAGGGAGCCTATGATTTCCACTATTCCATAGCGTCTTTGGATCAAGCTGGTCTATCAACGTAAGATAAAGGCTGAATGCTGTAACCCGAATAGCGATAGGGTCGACATCAACACCAAACACATTACCCTTTAACAAGGACACCAATGTTTCAAAGGAAGCAGTCTGCCCAGGATGTGCATACTTCCACCTCATGATAAGACGCCTATATCCTTCTACGAGAAAGATTCCAGATCCGCACGCAGGATCCAATAAAGGATAGTTAAATTCTTCGGACGAGCAAGGGAGTACTTCTGTCAACATCATATCAGCCAATACGAAAGGCGTATAGAACTGCCCCTTCTTATGCCGCAATTCTCCTAGGAAATTTTCATATATTTCACTGATTAGTCCTATATGGATAATCTCAAAATTGAACAGACGTTCATGAAAAAGCAACTCTCCACTAAAGTCTCCGTCAAAGAAGCATGTGCGTATTATCTCAAGATGTCTTTCATTAACTATAGCTACCTCATCGGGATTCATAGCAGTTATATTCCCGTTGAACTGTTCCTGAAGTCTTATGAAAAGCCTATAAGTAGCTTCCTTATCCTTCAAGATATCAAAATATGACGAAGAATCGCTCTTTATAGATTCATATAGCCCGGCTTCGCTTGCAGCACCCTTATCTTCTAAAAAAAGGATAAAAAGTGACCTCATCAATAGAGAGTGGATTATTTCCTTATCCAAGCCTTCTTTTGCAAGCATTCTCGCAGCCTCCCCCATGCACTTGATGAGGTATGTGTCAACACGCTGATCTTGCCGTATCTTTCGCTTTATTTCCTCGTTTTCTGTATGCCACAATGTACCGCAATCAATGTTCTTCTTACTGAACAACAGAGAAAGTATCTCTAAATCATCCCCTACTTTACTATCAGCAATCTGTAGTATATCCAACTGTTCCTCAAGTTTGTTCTCCACACTTACATTTGCTGGCATTCCATAACAATTATATATGCGGATCTCCACATCAGAAGTCACGAACAGAAGCATAACCCGCTGGTAATTCCATGCATTATGTTGCACTTGGGCAATCTTCTTCAGAGCTTTCTCATCAAAGGAAAATACGTCAAGAAAAAGAACAGCAGGTTTCCCCGCCGAAAAATATACACTTTCGGCTCCAATTTTACATATATCTGCATAATCTGGATATACAGAAGGTACATCGCTGATATTTACCAACGAGCCCTCAAAACCAAGCCTATATATAAACTCCTTTTTCATTGATAGACAATTACTCTAATCTCGTTGCAAAGATACAAATAAGCGAGCGAGAAATATCAAGTTTACTTGAATATTTTCACAGCGAACGAAAGAATCTTCAATTTTATCAAAGATACTGAATTTATGTCAAGGCAAATACTTTTACAACGAATATTTCTCATTTGAATCAATATTATTCTAATAATAGATATTAGTATATCTACATTTTCAATTTCTTTGTAGCAATTTGACCAAGATAACGTTACCCAACCAGATACCCCTATAGAGTACCCTCGGCAGAACGATTCTTTTATATTATTATAGAGTTATATTATTTGCTGATTGATCAGACATTTCTTGTTTAGTGTTTAGAGTTTAGTGTTTAGAGTAGACACGAATTTCGAAGTGCGAGGTGCGAAGGGCGAAGGGCGAAGGGCGAGAAAACAGCTTTGCTGTACGATAACGATAACGATGACAAAAAATCCTACTCACCAAACTCACCTATTTCATTAAGTGGCAATGAGTCAGAAGGGTTCAAATGATCTATCGCACGCTCTGGAGAAACGACACTCCGACCAAGACGCCTCTCAAAATCATCCCGAGCTGTCTTTGCGACCTCTGCACCCTCTTTCGCTACTGTAGCATTCGCGACAAAACCTTCCGGATTGCGTTCTTTACTCAATTGAGAGGCTGACTCCTCGGCCAAAGCATTGAGCAACAACTCCATATTGGTCATATTATCACGTAAATTTTCCTTAGTAAGTCCCTTATACTGCTTATATTCACGAGTTGTAAACCCACTCCAAGTCTTTGACATCAAATCCGTCAATGTTGCGAAATCAATAGCTTCTGTTATTCCTCCTCGTTTCCACTCGTCGGTCAGTCCCTTACGAATCTCTATCGTCTTGAGGCGTTGGTTTATCCAAGATTCAGAATACCCAAGACGCCTATAATCATTCATAGCCTGATCTATAGACAATTCAGGGTCAATCATTTGATTGACTCTATTAGCAGCTACCTGCGACATCCATAACTTAAACGGCTCGGCCTTGGGTGAAGGTATACTCTGAATGATGCGAAAAATACCCTCCATATTAGCAGCCTGGGTATTATAATATTTACCATCAGAAGCCATCATTCGAGTAGGGGTACAAATTGTACCCCACCTGGAACCTAGTTCTGGATCACGCGCACGCATCTTCTTAATATATTGCTTCACATCAGCCGAATCTGTCAAAACAGCAATGACATCTGCGACCGAAAAGTAGAACTCCTGAGCAGCATCATCCCATACGGTCCTGACTTTACGACCCTCGAAAGATTGCAAATGCTGTCTATTACCATGCTGAGTCATATAATCTATAACATTATTTCATTTGCTACAAAGAAACAAATATTTCAGCATATAGCCAAGGCTAATCCTATTTTTTAACTTCATAAAGAATACAAGACAACCAGAGGCTGTGGTGCTTAATTATGAATTATGAGGACAGCCAAAGGCTGTACGATAACGTTAACCTTTCAGTACTAAACTCTAAACTAATATAGTTGTTAATCTTGGCCATAGGGGATGGATGGCTCATTGAGCAGGGGAGTATCTGGAGAAGAGAAGCCATAGCTACTCAACTGTTGTACTTCACGTAAGAAGCTATCCTGATGCTCTTCGGTGTATGCTTTGTATGAGACTATTGGTATCTAATACAATTCTGCTCATAACTCGATGCGAAGGTGCTTACCTCTAAGTTCGTCTAATCTCTGCTGATCAAGGATGCCTTCGTCCCACAACTGATTCATACGCTGATCTACCTTCTCAGCATAGTATTTGGTGAGCAATGCCTTTATTTCTGCTAAGCGCTCCAAATTGTCATCATACGCGAACATCTTGAGCAGATGTTGCTGGATGGGGTTGAATACGGTTGATGCCATAAGCTTGTCCTCATTGTTTGGTTGTAAAGATACGAACAAACGAGCGAAATATCAAACTTGTTTGAGTATTTCTCAGCGAGTGAAGTCTATCTTAATGGTTGCCGTAAAGATACGGATACTTTACATATCTGCAAATGATTTTGTTCGTTTTGTTATTCGAGGTGCGAAGGTCGAATTGCGGGGTTCGAAGTGTACTAAACTATTATTTCACAATTCCCTTTTCGAGATACTCAGCAAGGTTAGTTCGTACCTTAGAAGCAACGTTATCGGCTGCCACCTTGGCCATGTCGTGCTCGACCATAATCTGCACGAGCTGTTCGAAAGAGGTGGTCTGCGGGTTCCAGCCGAGCTTGGCCTTAGCCTTGGTGGGGTCGCCCCAGAGATTGACCACATCAGTCGGGCGGTAGAAATCGGGGCTTACTCTAACGAGAATCTGGCCTTCTAAATTGTTCTGGGTTGTTTGGTTAGGGGGTAGAGTGGCTTGCTTAGTGGCTCGATTGTCCTTGGCACAGATGCCCACTTCGTTGATACCCTCTCCTTCCCAACGGAGCTCGATGCCGGCATGGTGGAAGGCGAGCTGGGTGAACTCACGCACGGAGTGCTGCACACCGGTGGCGATGACGAAGTCTTCGGGCTTGTCCTGCTGGAGGATGAGCCACATGCACTCTACATAGTCCTTGGCATAGCCCCAGTCGCGAAGGGAGTCCATATTGCCGAGGTAGAGGCAGTCCTGCTTGTCCTGGGCAATACGGGCTGCAGCCAGGGTGATCTTGCGGGTGACGAAGGTCTCGCCACGACGTTCGCTCTCGTGGTTGAAGAGGATGCCGGAGCAGCAGTACATATTATAGGCCTCGCGGTACTCCTTGATAATCCAGAAACCGTAGAGCTTGGCTACAGCATAGGGTGAATAGGGATGGAAGGGGGTGTTCTCGTTCTGTGGTACCTCCTCGACCTTACCGTAAAGCTCGGAGGTGGAGGCCTGATAGATGCGGCAGGTATCCTCCAAATGGTTGGTGCGGACGGCTTCGAGGATTCGGAGCACGCCTACGGCATCGACATCGGCCGTGAACTCGGGAGCATCGAACGATACCTGAACATGGCTCTGTGCGGCCAGGTTGTATATCTCGGTGGGCTGCACCTTGCCAACGAGCTTGACAAGCGACATGGAATCGGACATGTCGGCATAGTGGAGGTGGAAATGAGGAGTGCCTTCAAGGTGGGCAATGCGCTCACGGTAGTCGACTGAACTACGGCGGATGATGCCGTGTACTTCGTATCCTTTCGCGAGAAGGAACTCGCTGAGGTAGGAACCGTCTTGGCCGGTAACACCGGTGATGAGGGCAATATTTTTTTTCATTCTTGTTTAGAGTTTATTGTTTAGAGGTTAGGGTGTATTTTCTTAGGCCTGATATTAATCGGGCTACAGTATTTATTGATTGTTCTAATTCTTCGTACTTGCTATTATTTATATAACCTAAATCGGTAGCTATATCAATTTGGCAATATACTTCCATTAAAGAAGCATAGGCTATTTCAAGAAAATGTGACTTCTCCTTATCCGAGATACGGTTCATCCCTTCCACAATATTAGACGGAACCGATATAACTGCTCTACGTAATTAATCGGCAAGTGCATAACGTTCTTCCTGTGGTAGTATATTTACTACACCATATATATACTTTACTAATTCTTTAGCTTTTTGGTAAGCATTTAGTTCCTTAAAAGAATGAACTTTATTCTCCATACACTAAACACTAAACACTAAACCAAGGATCCTTATCGTTCTGCACGCATGGGATTGTTGAGGAAGTCCTCATAGGCAAGGCGGATGCCCTCTTCGAGGCTTACCTTTGCTTCCCAGCCCAAGGCTTTGGCCTTGCTGACATCAAGGAGCTTGCGGGGGGTGCCGTTGGGACGGGTAGTGTCCCAAAGGATGGTGCCTTCGTAGCCTATGACTTTAGCTACCAGTTCGGTGAGAGCCTTGATGGTGATCTCCTTGCCTGTGCCGGCATTGACAGTTTCGTTGCCGCTGTAATGGTTCATCAGGAACACGCAGAGGTTGGCAAGGTCGTCCACATAGAGAAATTCACGGAGCGGACTGCCATCGCCCCAGCAGGTGACCTCGGTGAGGCCTGCCTCCTTGGCTTCGTGGAAACGACGGATGAGAGCCGGAAGCACATGGGAGTGCTCGGGATGGTAGTTGTCGTTAGGGCCATAGAGGTTGGTGGGCATGAGACTGATGAAGTCGGTGCCGTACTGGCGGTTGAGGTACTCGCAGTACTTAAGGCCACTGATCTTGGCGAGTGCGTATGCCTCGTTGGTGGGTTCCAGAGCCGAGGTGAGCAAGCAGCTCTCGGGCATAGGTTGTGGTGCCATGCGGGGGTAGATGCACGAGGAGCCGAGAAACTCGAGTTTCTTGCATCCGTTCTGCCAGGCGGCATGGATGACATTCATCTCGAGGATCATGTTGTCATACATGAAGTCGGCCAGAGCACTCTGGTTGGCTATGATGCCACCTACCTTGGCTGCAGCCAGGAAGACGTACTCGGGCTTCTCTTGCTGGAAGAAGGCCTCAACCTCGGTCTGACGGGTGAGGTCGAGTTCCTTATGTGTACGGGTGATGATGTTGGTGTAGCCTTGACGCTGGAGCTCGCGAACGATGGCACTGCCTACCATTCCCCTGTGTCCGGCTACATATATCTTGCTGTTTTTTTCCATTGTTTCTTGGTTGGAGTTTAGAGGTTAGGGTTTAGGGTTTAGAGGTTAGAGTTTATTGTTTAGAGTTTAGAGGTTAGAGGTTAGGGGTTCAGTTCTATTGCAAAAGGACTATCGAAGTCCTTGAACAAAGGGTGCTTCAGGTCTTTTTCTGATAGCAAGGCTTTGTCGGTAGGTATCTGCCAGTCGATACCGAAGCTCTGGTCGAGAATGCTGATGCCGCCCTCGGCCTGTGGGGCATAGAAATTGTCGCACTTGTACTGGAAGACGGCTGTGTTGCTGAGGACGGCAAAGCCATGGGCAAAGCCTCGGGGAATGAAGAACTGGAGGCCGAGCCCCTCGCCTGTTTCCCCTAAAGGAAGATAATTGAAGAGATGATGATACTTCTCTGCCATGGCTTTGCCCTCATCATCGTAACCGGTGAGAAGGCAACTGACATGCCGGCCGTAGGTGGGACTACCCTTGCGAATGTCGACCGCCACATCGAGGACGGCTCCACGGACGCACCTGACGAGCTTGCTCTGGGCGAATGGAGGAGCCTGGAAGTGGAGACCTCGCATCACACCATACGAGGACATAGATTCGTTGTCCTGCACAAAATGGACAGGACGCACCTTCTCTCCGAACTCGCGCTGTGAGAAGCTCTCGTAGAAGTAGCCCCTGGCATCCCTAAACACTCTGGGCTTAATGATGGCCAGACCCTCTATGGCAGTCGTTATTACTTCCATCAATCAAATGGGAAACAGATTCTTAATCTCTTCTGAATATATCTCTTGTATAGACCTTATCCTGAACATCATCAAGCACAGCATCGTAGCGATTGGCTATGATGGCCTGTGACTGACGTTTGAATTCAGCTAAATCATTCACTACACGACTGCCAAAGAAGGTGGTACCGTCGGGCAAGGTGGGTTCGTAGATGATGACCTCGGCTCCCTTGGCCTTAACGCGCTTCATGACACCCTGGATGGAGCTTTGACGGAAGTTGTCGGAGTTGGACTTCATGGTGAGGCGGTAAACGCCGACGACAGGAATGGAGGCCTCCCCCCTACCCCTCCCAAAGAGGGGTGATTCAGACATTGCCGAAGCTTTCCCGTTACTCACAACTGAATCATATTGATTACTCTCGGTATAACCATACCAACCAGCCATGCGGAGCACCTGGTCGGCAATGAAGTCCTTACGGGTGCGGTTGCTCTCTACGATAGCAGTCATCATATTCTGAGGCACATCCTGATAGTTGGCAAGGAGTTGCTTGGTGTCCTTGGGAAGGCAATAACCGCCATAACCGAAGGAGGGATTGTTGTAATGGTCGCCAATGCGTGGGTCAAGACCGACACCACGGATGATAGCGGCTGAGTCAAGTCCCTTGACCTCAGCATAGGTATCGAGCTCATTGAAATAGCTGACACGAAGAGCCAAGTAGGTGTTGGCAAAGAGCTTCACGGCCTCGGCCTCCTTCAACTCCATGAACAGCAAAGGGATGCCCTTGCTGAATTCTGAATTATCCTCTTCGCACTTCGTTTGAAACTCCCTCCGCTCCACTATCGTTCCGCTCGTCCCTCTATAAACAGAGGGACAGTCTTCTCCATTACCGATGGCTCCTTGGACTAAGAGGTGGGCAAAGGTGCGAGCAGCTTCTTCGAGGTGGTTGCCTGCAATCTGCTTGATGGCTTCTTGCTCCTCATCGGAACATTTCGCAAGCTTGGGATAGCCTACGATGATACGTGAAGGATAGAGGTTATCGTAGAGTGCCTTGCTCTCTCGCAAGAACTCGGGAGAGAAGAGAAGACGGAGCTTGCGAGTGGTGTCGTAGCCACGTTCACGGAATAGGCGAGCATACTTGACATACAAACTGCGGCAGTAGCCTACGGGGATGGTGCTCTTGATGACCATCGTGGCCTCGGAGCCACAGCCGATCACCGTATTGATGACGTTCTCTACGGCAGAGGTGTCGAAGAAGTTCTTATGACTGTCGTAGTTGGTGGGAGCCGCGATGATGATGAAGTCGGCATCACGGTAGGCAGCCTCGGCATCGAGGGTAGCCACTAAGTTCAAATCTTTTTCAGCAAAATACTTCTCTATGTATTCGTCCTGGATGGGCGATACCCGGCGGTTGATCATATCGACCTTCTCAGGGATAATGTCTACCGCCACCACCTCATTGTGTTGAGCCAATAGAGTGGCCATACTGAGACCGACATATCCTGTTCCTGCTATGGCAATTTTCATAGTTTTTTTGTTTAGAGTGTAGAGTGTAAGGTTTAGAGTTTAAGGTGTAGGAGCACTTCTAACTATTAAAATCTCACCTAAATGTCACAATCTATTCTCTTCTGATATGCAGTGTGAAGGCTTCGGGGTGATGTTCCACGAATGCATTGGCATCGGTGACTACCAGTGCGAGGTAACCGCCACCACCGGCACCGGGCATCTTCAAAGCCAGGACATCGTCTAAAGCACTATAGTGGTCAATGGCCTCGGCAATATAACTGCCATCCTGCTCGGGATGGCCAATGTAGGTGGGTGTCACCATACCGGGGAACATGGCAACCTGAGCCTCGAAAGAGGCACGGTAGGCAGCTGCAAAGGCTGTGAGGTCACGGGCAAGGATGGCATGCCAGCAGGCATCGGCTGCATCGGCAAGGGTCTTTACCTTAGCAGGGGTAATATCCTTATCCTCCACCACGGAACAGCCGGGCTTACGGGGTTCGAGGGGTAGCATCACGAGATGCTCTTCGAGAAAGCGAAGGGTCATCTCATCGGTGGTGTTCTCTATCTTCTTGGGCCAGAAATTGTTGTCGTAGTAGTGACGGCAGAGGCCAGGGACACAGATACCGATGGAGTCCTGTGCGCCAGAAATATGTCCGTCCTCACGTTCGGGGTTGTTCTCGAAGCAGAAGACGAGGCGGGCCAACATCTCAGGTTCCATCTTCGGCAGTTTCATGGGCCAAATCTTCTGAATCATCTTGCGGGTACTGGTGCTGAGACCACAACGGTCGCGCACCTCAAAGGTGGGCTCCAACGAGATGGTTAGTGCCCAGCCGGGATGGTAGATGCTGACGTAGGGTTGGTCGATCCAGGTGCCGGCAAGGTCGAGACGGGTAGGTAGGCCTGTGAACTGTGAGCCATGGGCTGTGGGCTGTGGGCTTTCCTGTTGAGTGCTCAGTGCGGCTTTGAGGGAGCTGGAGCTGCGAGCCTGCAGTCCCTCGTGGGGAGTACGTTGGAGCTCAATATATTGGATACCCCGTTCCTCGCAGAGCTGACGCTTGGCCGGGCTGCCACCTTCGGCATTGACGACGAAGATATCGGGCTGTACGATATCGAGGGTGGGAATAAAGTCGATGACTCCACTGCCCTCGTTGATATAGGCTTCCTTGACGGCCTTAATGTTGCGCACCATGAACAGACGTTCCTCCTGAGGGAACATGGGCTTACGGTGCTTGTATTCCAAGTAGGTGGCATCGGAACCGATACCTACATACAGCTCGCCAAACTGGGAGGCCTGCTGGAAGAACTCCACGTGACCGCTATGGAGGAGGTCGTAACAACCCGAGACGAAAACCTTTTTCATTCTTGTTTAGTGTTTAGGGTGTAGTTCTTCCCACGATTTATGCACATCAATAATATACCTCCTTATCGGCACCCCAGGTGGTCTCGATAGTGAAGGTACCAGAGCCTTGAGACTTGAAGAAGGTACCGGTAGCAATGGTTCTCTGATTGGGGGCAAGAGGTACGTTGTTGATGGTATGGCTAATGATTTCTGTGTCATCGGTAGCAATAGCAGTGGCTTCGACATTGACCGCTGTCACAGGATACATACCGATATAATATATAGGTACATCTTTTGAGAGGTCAGCAACCGGAATTGTGCAAATCTGCTTCCACAGGTTTGACACAAGTCCTGAGGTGGGGTTGAGATCCAAAGAACCAGGCTCCAAGCCACTCGTATTCACAATCACCTGAATTTCCTTGACATTGGCAGGAGGGGTATCGGTGAGTCGAAGCACAAAGGCCGAGGTGACACGCGGAAGGGTCATACCGAGACTACAATCCTCACCCGAATTGACGGTCAGGTCCTGAACCTTGGCAAAGGTGTCGGTAAACGTGGAACCAGGAAGGATGACCGAGGTGGTGGACTGGACATCGGCATCGGAATCTCCACTGTGAGCTACAGCCACCATCTTGTAACTACCAGGATAGAGTTCCATCTCAACGGTGCCGAACGAGCCGTCAGCCGACTCCAGAGACATCACGGACTCAACTAAATTACCCTCCTTATCGAACACTGCGAACGACAGACGTGTGGCAGGTGCGTCAGCAGTTCGGGTAGCGGCACCGAAATCCTCGGCCGCAAGATGGAAAGGACGGACATCGACCAGCACACGTGACTTCTGCTCCACAGGCTCCTCTATGACGGATAGGGTGCAAGAAACCAATGTAGACAAGCCCAAAAGCAAGGCAACCAACTTGGGGAAGGCAATGAATGCAAAGTGGTGGAATTTTGACATGATGGTAAAGATTATAATTTAGAATCTGTTTGTTAAAGTATTCAAAAAAATAGTTTCTAATCCAATACCTCGTACTTAGAGCACTTGCTCTTGTACTCGGGAACAATCTCTTTCATGATCTTGACAATGGCCATGTCATCGAAGGTGTGGGAGGCCTCGAAAAGACGGGATTCATTATGGCAGGCCACCTCGTAGTCGTACTCACGAACAGAGGCAATCATAATCTTCGGATGGTGGGTGGGCTTGGTCTGCTCAGCATCGTTGAGCACCTCTTCGTAAAGTTTCTCGCCATCGCGAAGCCCCGTGAACTGAATTTCTATATTTTGTACTCCAGAGAGCTTGATCATACGCTTGGCGAGGTCGACGATTCGGACGGGAGCACCCATATCGAACACAAAGATCTCACCACCCTTACCCATGGTACCGGCCTCAAGGACAAGCTTGCAGGCCTCGGGGATGAGCATAAAGAAACGGATAATATCAGGATGAGTAACGGTGATGGGACCACCCTTGCGTATCTGCTCCTTGAAGATGGGAATGACGGAGCCGTTGCTGCCAAGGACGTTACCGAAACGGGTAGTGACAAACTGGGTGACACCTTCGACACGGCCTTCAACAATGGCCTTGTTGAGCGACTGGCAATAAATCTCACAAATACGCTTGCTACACCCCATGACATTGGTGGGGTTGACAGCCTTGTCGGTGGAAATCATGACGAATTTTCGGGTGCCGTACTTGACTGCGAGGTCGGCTATCACGCGCGTACCATAAATGTTGTTTTGCACAGCGATACCAGGATTATCTTCCATCATGGGCACATGCTTGTAGGCAGCGGCATGGAACACGTAGTGCGGGCGATGGGCAGCGAAGATACGCTCCATGTGCTCGGCATTGGAGATGCTGCTGACAATGGTTTCGCACTGGATATCGGGAAACTGGCGAGCCATCAGGAGACGCACATCATGCATGGGTGTCTCGGCCTGATCGATGAGAATCATGGCTGAAGGCTTGTAGACAGCTACCTGACGCGCCATCTCGGAACCGATAGAGCCTGCCGCACCGGTGATGAGGATAACCTGATCGTGAAGCTGGGTACCGATAGCATCCATATCGACCTCAATCTTCTCGCGAGGGAGCAGGTCTTCGATATCCACCTCACGGAGATTGCGGTGGGTCAGTTCAGAGCTGCCATCCCACTCCTCGGCAGACGGCATCATCATAATCTTGATACCAGCAGCCAAAAACTCATCAATCATGGCGGCATTCTGACGGAAGAGCTCACTCTTGAGAGGCGACACCAAAAGCGCCCTGACACCCAGACGCTTCATCGCATGAGCAATACCCTCACCATTGGTATAGATTCTCTTGCCCAGCAAAGTAACATTCTTCATCTCGGTGGTATCCGAGATAAAGGCCATGAGGCGATATTCTTTGGTCTGGATAGCAGTGATACTGTTCGCCAGACTAACGCCACCAGCTTTCGTACCATAGATAGCAACAGGAACAGCTTCGTCGGCGCGGAAATTATCAAATAGGAGTTTCACTATCAGTCGCTCAAGCCACAAAAGCAGTGTAGATACCAAAAACAGCACACACACTCCCAATAAGTCTGGCATGAGAACAGCATCAACAGAAGTCAGGAACAACGAAGCGACAAAGGTTAGTACCGATCCCAAGACAGTGGACAGCACCACTTGCTGCAAATCTACGAAAGAGGAGTAACGTATAATGCCCGAGTAGGTGCGAAACAGACGAAACGACACCAAGAACAGAACAATGCTAAGCAAGGCACCTACACTCATGGAGCCAAACGAATGAAGAAATTCAGAACCACCTCTCTCAACGTAGCACCCTACATAATAACCAAAGAGAACGATAAGGCAATCCAATGCCAGCACACACCAATAAGGAAGTGCTCGCTTGGAAAAATACCAACTGGTAAGTCTCGACAATAATCTACCCATACGCTATAGAATATTCTTTTGGTTCCTCGAAACAATCATAACAATCTTATTCCGAGCAATTTACAGAAAATAGTCTCTAAATATGCACGTTTCATAAACGCCCTCCTTGCAGGAGGCAAACAACTAATTCAAAGCAAAGGTATGTGAAAAATATATAAAAGGCAAATTTTCATAGAATCTTTTTCTTCGGACATGCAAAAAGACCAAAATGGACAAACAAAAAACAGACACACTGCAGAGATAAATCAAAGGAAAGTATTAACTTCGCGCCATATTATCATATCAGAAGTATGGCAAAGGAAAAAATCGCATACGTATGCACGGAATGTGGCTACGATTCGGCCAAATGGATGGGGCGATGCCCATCGTGCGGTACATGGAACTCGATGAAGGAGCAGGTGGTACGTCCTGCGACTACCGACCGGCGGGCAGCACCGGGGTTTACCTTCGAGAAGACCCGTCCGCTGACACTGGCCGAGATAGCCACAGGCGAGGAGCCACGTATCGACATGCACGACGAGGAGCTGAACCGCGTGTTGGGTGGCGGACTGGTACCGGGGTCGTTGGTGCTGTTAGGAGGCGAGCCGGGCATCGGCAAAAGTACGCTGGTGTTGCAGACTATCCTACGCATGCCCGAGCAACGCATATTATATGTATCGGGTGAGGAGAGCGCACGCCAGCTGAAGTTGCGTGCCGACCGCATCCCCCACGATGACACCAACTGCCTCATCGTGTGCGAGACCTCGTTGGAGAAGATTTACGCCCACATCAAGGAGACACAACCGAGCATCATCATCATTGACTCCATACAGACTATCAGCACGGAGACGGCAGAGTCGTCGCCCGGCAGCATCGTGCAGATACGCGAATGTGCGGCCTCACTGCTCAAGTTTGTCAAGGAGAGCAACATCCCTGCCATACTCATCGGACATATCAACAAGGAGGGCAGCATAGCGGGACCGAAGATATTGGAGCATATCGTCGATTGCGTGCTGCAGTTCGAGGGCGACCAGCACTATATGTACCGTATCTTACGAGGTATCAAGAACCGCTTCGGCAGCACGGCCGAGCTGGGCATCTACGAGATGCGTGGAGATGGCCTGCGGCAGGTGAGCAACCCATCGGAGCTGCTGCTCACCGATCGCCATGAGGGCATGAGCGGCATAGCCATAGCCTCGGCCATCGAGGGCATACGCCCCTTCCTCATCGAGACGCAGGCACTCGTGAGCACGGCTGCCTATGGTACACCGCAACGCTCGGCCACAGGATTCGACCTGCGAAGGATGAACATGCTGTTGGCGGTATTGGAGAAACGCGTGGGATTCAAGCTGGCACAGAAGGATGTGTTCCTCAACATTGCCGGTGGCCTTCGTGTGAACGACCCAGCCATAGACCTCAGCGTCATCAGCGCCATCCTATCGAGCAACATGGACACCGAGATAGAACCTACCGTATGTATGGCCGGTGAGGTGGGACTGTCGGGCGAGATACGTCCCGTGAGCCGTATAGAGCAACGCATTGCCGAGGCCGAGAAGTTAGGATTCAAGCAAATCATCATCCCCAAGCACAACATGCAGGGACTCGACACCAAGCGCTTCGGCATAGAGATATGTCCTGTGCGCAAGGTGGAGGAGGCGTTTAGGGTTCTGTTTGGATGAAAGATGACAGTTGAAAGATAAAAGATGAAAGATGTAAAAGATGTAAAAGATGAAAGTTGGAAGGTGAACATATCTAAACACTAAACATCAAACACTAAACTCTAAACACTAAACACAATTAAACAAAACAAAAGGGAATGATTCAAGAACTACAGCTACGGATTCTGCCAGAGCAGGCAGCCAATGAACAAAGCATAAAGCAATATGTGGCTCGTGAGAAGGGACTGGATGTGCGCACTATACAGGCAGTGCGCACCCTGAAACGCAGTATTGATGCCCGCCAACGCACTGTCTTCGTGAACCTCACAGTACGTATCTATATCAACGAACTACCCACCGACGACGAGTACACACAGACCTACTATCCGATGGTGGACGATGGACCTGCGGTGGTCGTGGTAGGAGCAGGGCCAGGCGGTCTGTTTGCCGCCCTGCGACTTATAGAGTTGGGATGCCGCCCCATCGTTGTGGAACGAGGAAAAGATGTACACACGCGCAAGCGCGACATTGCCCGCATATCGCGCGAGCATACAGTAGACCCGGAGAGCAACTACAGCTTCGGTGAGGGAGGTGCGGGAGCCTACTCGGACGGCAAGCTATATACACGTAGCAAGAAACGCGGCAACGTGGAGAAGATACTGAACGTATTTTGCCAACATGGGGCATCGACGACCATACTGAGTGATGCACACCCCCATATCGGTACGGACAAGCTGCCCCGTGTGATCGAGAACATGCGCGAGACGATACGTCGGTGTGGCGGTGAGGTGCACTTCGAGACACGCATGGACCGCCTCATCGTTGAGAAGGGACAAATCGTAGGCATAGAAACCCACAACGGCCGTACCTTCCGCGGTCCCGTCATCCTCGCCACGGGTCACTCGGCACGCGATGTGTACCGCCACCTTTGTGCTTCGGGAATAGATATCGAAGCCAAAGGCATTGCCGTGGGGGTACGCCTGGAGCACCCTGCCGAACTCATCGACCAGATACAGTACCATAACAAGAACGGTCGTGGACGCTACCTTCCTGCTGCCGAGTACAGTTTCGTCACTCAAGTGGAGGGACGTGGCGTATACAGCTTCTGCATGTGTCCCGGCGGTGCCGTGGTGCCTGCCGCCAGCGGTCCCGAACAGATTGTGGTGAATGGCATGTCAGCCTCACATCGTGGCTCGCGTTGGAGCAACTCGGGTATGGTGGTGGAGATAAGACCTGAGGATATTGACAGCCTCACCCCGACCCTCTCCCAGGGAGAGGGAGACTCAGACCTCGCGGCTGCTCAGGATTCAGAATTCAAGGTTCAGAATTCCTTAAAGATGCTTCATTTTCAGGAAGAGCTGGAGCGACAATGCTGGATGCAGGGCAATCGCCGACAGACGGCACCTGCACAGCGTATGGTAGACTTCACGCGCAAGAAGCTGTCGTATGACCTACCCTCCTCATCGTACTCGCCGGGGCTCATCTCCTCGCCCCTCCACTTCTGGATGCCAGAGTTCATCAGCAGCCGGTTGCAACGGGGTTTCGAGCACTTTGGACGCACCTCACGCGGATTCCTCACCAATGAAGCCACGGTGATAGGTGTGGAAACACGCACCTCGGCTCCTGTGCGCATCATCCGCGACCGCGACACCCTGCAGCATATCACCGTGAGCGGACTCTTCCCCTGTGGCGAAGGGGCGGGCTATGCAGGTGGTATCGTGTCGGCCGCCATCGATGGTGAGCGATGTGCGGAAGCAGCAGCGGAATATGTGAAAAGAATTGAGTATTGAAAACTTAAATCTACTCAAAAACGACCCTCAACCAAACTTGAAATAAAAACCAAACAGCTTCTTATCAATTTACAATAAATATTCGTACCTTTGCCCAAACTTTTACAAACGGCACTAAACAGATACATCATAACAACATGGCAAAAACAAAGAAATACGTATGGAGCTTTGAGAACATCGGAGGCTCTACACGCGTGAAAATCACGTCAGGAGCTGACATAGCCCACCTCGACGAGTTGGATCCCAAGATGTGGACCGCCCTATCCTGCCCTGCAAGCGGATTGGAAATCGATGAGAAGAGTTTGAAATACTTTGACACCGACAGCGATGGCAAGATACGTGTCAACGACGTTGTGGCTACCGCAAAGTGGGTGACATCAGTCATCAAGAATGCCGACTTGCTGTTGGGCGAGCACGATCACCTCGACATAGAGCAACTGAACAAGGAAGATGCCAATGGCATGAAGCTGTACAACTCGGCCAAGCAGATACTTGCCAATCTGAACAAGGAGGGCACGGTAATCTCACTGGCCGATACTGCCGACAATGCGGCTATCTTTGCCAAGACACGCTTCAACGGTGACGGCATCATCACCGAACTCACCACCAACGACCTCGACGAGAAAGCAGCCATCACAGCAGCCATCGCATCGGTAGGCAGTGTGGCTGACCGCAGTGGTGAGAAGGGGGTGAATGCCGAACTGATAGAAAAATTCTACCAGGCACTGACCGACTATGCCGCATGGCAAGCCGCAGCTGTAGAGGTGCCTTATGGTGCCGACACCGACAAAGCTTTGGAAGCATACCATGCACTTGATGCCAAAGTGAAAGACTACTTCGTACGCGCTAAATTGGCCACATTCTCTCCTGAGAGCACTGGCAAGTTAGACGTGCAAACTGCACTCATCGAAGCCATCAGTGCCGACAACCTCACAGGAAAAACCGAAGAAATCGCAGCCTACCCCATCGCACGCATCACTGACAAGAAGGAGCTGGATCTGGATGCCCCCATCAACCCTGCTTGGGCTGCACAGTTCAACACACTTATGGGCATTGTGAAACCCGCTGAGAAGACACTCACCGAAGAGGCCTGGACAGCTATCGGGGCGACCTTCGCTGCCTACAACGCCTGGAAAGATGCCAAGAAGGGTGCCGAAGTGGAGGCATTGGGTATGGACACCATAAACAAGCTCATCGCCGATGATAAGAAACAAGCACTGCTCGATCTCGTGGCACAGGATGCCGCACTCAAAGAGGAGGCCGAGAGCATAGAGATGGTGGATAAGCTACTCCACGTATATCGCGACCTGTATCGTCTGTTGCGTAACTTTGTCACCTTCCACGACTTCTACAACAAGAGCCAAAAGGTGAACGCCGTGTTCCAAAACGGACGGCTCATCATTGACCAGCGCGAATGCCGCATGTGTATGAAGGTGACCGACATGGCCAAGCACAACAGCTCGGCAGGGACGAGCGGCATGTATCTCGTATATTGCGACTGTACCACGACCACCAAGCCCGGGAAGATCACCATCGTGGCTGCTGTCACCGTGGGCGACATAGGTGACCTCATCGTAGGTAAAAATGCAATCTACTACGACAGTGAGGGTATAGTATGGGATGCCGTCATCACGAAGATTATTGATAACCCCATCAGTGTGGGACAAGCCTTCTGGTCACCCTACCGCCGTATGGCAACTACCATAGAAAACCTCATCAGCAAGAATGCAGCAGAAAAGGATGCGGGTATCATGAAGGATATTGATACCAAAATCAATGCCGCACCTGCCGTAGCAGCCAACAAGGATGCTGCCAAAGCACCGGCACAACCGTTCGACATAGGTAAGTTTGCCGGCATCTTTGCTGCCTTAGGCATGGCAGTCGGCATGATTGGCACTGCCTTAACCGCCATATTCAAGGGAATCTTTGCCCTCAAGTGGTGGCAGTTGATTGCCGCATTCGTCGGTATCATGCTCGTCATATCAGGCCCTGCCATGATTATGGCTTGGCTGAAGCTACGTCGTCGCAACATAGCCCCGTTGCTCAATGCCAACGGATGGGCCGTGAATGCCGCTTCGAAGATAAGCATCCCCTTCGGCGAGACACTGACCGACATTGCCAAATTCCCGAAGCTGAAACTGAAGGATCCCTATGCCAAGAAGGGGCTCGCCACATGGAAAAAGTGGTGCATCGCAGTAGCGACACTGGCTGTAGTGATTGTAGCCCTATGGCTCACCAACCTCATGGCTTGGGCTAAGCTGCCCTCTCCCCTGCCCTTCTTCAACAAAGAAAAGGTGGAGGTTGTAGAAGCTGCCGATACCGTGGAGGCAACTGAGACTGCCGTTGCTGACAGCACTGTAGTTCAATAACAAATCACTCGCATAAATACGGGAAAGCCTTCGCTGTTTTGCGAGGGCTTCCCTTGCTTAGATATATATAATGGCGAATTAGTATATGCGTTCTCTCTTCACCCCAAGCTACTGCTTGATGCTGGCTGCCAACTTCCTGATGTTTTTCGGCTTCTGGATGCTGGTTCCCGTATTGCCCTTCTACCTGGCCGAGACCTTTGCTGCCGAGGGCACGTTCATCGGCATCATTCTCTCGTGCTACACCGTATCGGCACTGTGCATACGTCCCTTCTCGGGATACCTAATCGACATGTTTGCCCGGAAACCGCTCTATGTGATTGCCTACGCCATCTTCACGGTGATCTTCTTGGGCTATCACCTGTCGACCTCGATAGTGCTGTTTACCATGTTTCGTATCGTCCATGGACTCGCCTTTGGTACCACCTCGGTAGGGGGCAACACCATAGTCATAGATATACTCCCTACCGAGCGACGTGGTGAGGGACTGGGCTACTTCGGCTTGACCAACAACTTCGCGATGTCTATAGGTCCCATGATTGGACTCTTCCTACATAACGCCGTGTCGTTCGATGTCATCTTCATGCTCGCTTTTGCCGCCAGCGCCATCGGATTAGTGTGTGCCCTGCTGGTAAAGACACCCCCCAAGCCAAAGAACAAGCGTGACCCCCTCTCGCTCGACCGATTTATTCTGAAGAAGGGACTACCCGCAGGGCTCACTCTGCTGCTGCTATCCATCCCCTACGGCATGACCACAAACTACGTAGCCATCTATGCCGAGAGCATAGGTGTCACATACAACACCGGGCTTTTCTTCTCCTGCATGGCCATAGGACTCGCCATATCGCGTATCTTCTCGGGACGCATGGTAGATCGCGGCATGCTCACCCGCCTCATCGCCTGGGGTATGCACGGTGTGCTCGTATGCTTTGCCCTGCTGGCCGCCTGCCGCTACATAGCGATGTGGAACACTACACTATGCAGCGTCATCTTCTTTACTATTGCCGGAGGACTGGGAGTGGGGTTCGGCACGATGTTTCCCGCCTACAATACGCTGTTTGTCAATCTCGCACCAAACTCCAAGCGTGGCACTGCCACCTCCACCTACCTCACCTCGTGGGATGTAGGCATTGGCATAGGCATGCTCTTGGGAGGATATATTAGCGAGGTGTCATCGCTCAGCTACGGATATATGCTCGGTGCCATGCTCACACTTGCCTCACTTATATACTACAACAAGGTAGCGACCCCCCACTTCATGAGAAACAAATTACGATGAGCGCCACACACTGATGATGCTGATGTTCGTCCGAATCTCTTGGGGAGAGATTAATCATAACTTACGCTTCGGTTTATCGTAAGTTAAGGCTACACCTGAGGCAACCTTCCCGAGCACCTGCTCCGATGCCGTACCGTACCTGCGGCATAATGTATGTATCGCCGGACAAACAGCCTTTGATGCAAAAAAACACCCTCACGAAGAAAATTTTGTTTCTACGCGATGAAAATTTTGTTTTATCGCGTAGAAACAAAAATCGCCCCCACGGCAAGGGGAGAATCTGCTGCCGTGAACTGTCCGCGGACAAACGGTATTGGCCGGACAGCCATTGGTGAATATAAAGAAAAGCTATATCTTTGCCTATTGAGCCTTTTTTCAAGTTCATCACTCCAAATGTCGGATGAACCAAAAATAAATCATAAGTTCAGATTAAGTAATCACAAGTTTTGATTACTTAATTATAAGTTGTGATTAAGTAATCATAAGTTATGATTTGACTTTACATCATAGTCGTTGTATATTTCCCCTAAAAGAACATCCCTCTTTTATATAACAGACGGCAGGTATATTATCACACGATGAAGGTTCTTCGGAAGATTGGAAACAATTTTCGCAATATAAGGCAAGATAAAAAAATAATCTTAAGTTTTTGTACATTATAAATAAAATTCACTACCTTTGCAACGGAGAACCCACGCTGAGCCTTTTCGTATGGAAAGGGGGTTGGGGTGGGTATTCTTTGACATATTAAAGAAAGACGTTTACTTGACGTTTTGTCTTTGACTCTACGGAATCTCGCAAATTCTATAAATCAGTCAAAAGCAAAGCAATGGTAGATGTCTGCGGGATATGTAATATACGTATGGCATATCGTGCGTGAGGATTCTGCGGGGCATCATTCGGTATACCCGTACCTTGGCCGTCATACTCTACATATCAGCGTGGGCTTCTGCGTTGCTCGTTTCGACTGATTGGGCAATGCGAGAGCCTCGTAGAGTGGGACGAGTAACAGGTACAGATTCCCACGTCTTTTTATTTTAAACATGAACCACTCGGTTCGGGGAGTCTACGAGTACATAGAGTACCGTATTATGACTTTTACGAGACATCTGATAGTAGGAGTTTCTATCTTATCGCTCATTATGAGTAGCTGCAACAAAGAAGATTTTGCTCCCAAACACCCACAAACTCAATCGGCTACAATATCAGACTTACAGAAGGTATGGGTAGGTGAATATGAAGGCTGGGATTCGTTGATGAATGCCAAAATGAAAATCATGAGGCAGTTAGCTCTAAACCCGGATAGCACCTATACCAATGTGCTTGGTGCAGTAATAGATTTACCCAATGCAAGCAAAGAACCTGCTCCGATAGAAAAGGAGGCCGGAACTTACGAAATCATTCTTGATGACAGTGCACAGACAGCCACCGTGTGCTTCACTGTGGCATATGATTCCATTATTGATTTTGGCACACAAGTATTCATGGGGTATGACCACAAACATTATAGGACCTCCGACGGTATAGAACATGAAGATACGATTTATCAACAATATTTTAGAATCTTGCGAGGCAAGGAGGGCTCATTTCAATTGGAGGCTACAGATTCCCTCATGTATTCGATTGACGGCAATGGTTTGCCAATAGTGTATCTTATGAATGTGGCAAGGATGAAACCTGAATAACAAATTCATTATTAACAAATAAAAAAGAATCATTATGAAAAAGTATTTGTATTTCGCATCGATGTTTGCTCTGTGTTTAACTTTTAACGCCTGTTGCGAAGAAGATGATCCAGTTATTGATCCAGTTAATTCTGACGACCAAGTCGTGAAGACATTTGAGATTGACGAGGATTATATCCCTACCAAATCTGATATCCAAAAAACTTGGGCCGGTAAATATGAAGGCAACGATGCAAAACAGGAAGCAAAAACAATGATCAAGCGCAAACTGACTTTAAATGCGAATGGAACGTACACCAATATAATCGAAGGTATTTTAGTAAAGTCCAACGAAGAGATATACACACCGTTTGAGAAGGAGAAAGGTACATATCAATACAACAATGGTGTTATTACATATACCGTACAGTATGACTCCCTGATTGACTATCAGACACTTCACTATATCGGTTATACAAAAAAACACTACTATTCTGCTGATGGCAAGAACAGTAACGACAAGGCTAACTATACAGAAAATGCCATGTTCTCAGTACTAAAAAAAGGTCAAAGAAAGTGGATATCCAAAGATACCTATCTACAGCAACTTACAGATGAAGAACTTGATCTGTATTTTGAAATGGATGTTTATACAGAGGAATAGTATTGTATGAAGGATAGTGGTGAAATAAATTTCCTCCCGGCTTTGCGTCGGGGGGAGTTTGTACGCGAAGTGCTTTTATCTGCGCTGCAAGCAACAGGGGAAGCTCAGACACAATTGTTTGAGCTGGCACAGCAATGTCGTATTGAAAAATTCCCTGAGAATCAAGTTCAAGTACGAAGCGTTATTGAAATTTCGAATGTTTGCCGTCAAAAATGCAAGTACTGTACAATTGGAGCTAATGACCAGAAATTCAATTATACCCTTGACTGCAAAAGTATGGTGATGTTGATGGAATATCTCTATACCAAAGGACGGAGAAATATATTGCTTCAATCGGGAGAGAACCTTTCCAAGAAATTTATTGACGATGTTGTTTCTGCTGTTGGGGAAATCAAATCTCAACATGCCGATTTACGCATCATCTTGTGTTTGGGTGATTTGTCAAAAACGGATTATCAGCGTTTGTACGATGCCGGCGCAACCGATTATGTGCTGAAATTTGAGACCTCAAATAAAGAGCTCTTTTCCTATTGCAAACCCAATGATTCACTGGAGCATCGTTTGCAGTGTGTCCGCACATTGGCAGAGATTGGCTATAGAGTGGGCTCTGGTAATATTATAGGTCTTCCTTCTCAGACTTTAGAGGATATAGTCGACGATTTGATTTTGGTGCATGAGTTGCCACTTGCGATGAACAGTACCACTATATTTATACCCGCTGAAGGTTCAGCCTTTGAAAAGGAACCGGCAGGGAATCCTGTATATACTCTCAACATGATGGCATTGATGCGGATAATGAACCCCCATCGCCTGATGCCAACAACCAGTTCGTTAGAGAAGATGATTCATGATGGTCAATATATAGGTTTGTTGGCAGGTGCCAATACGGTAACAATACATGATGGAACTCCAGAGGAGTTACAAGAGTATTTTCCCATTTATTCCTCAAAACGTGTACGTCCACAGATAGAGCATTTTAAAGACATACTCGAACGGGCAGGGTTAAGAACGGATAATTTATCATAGAATAATAGAATATATGAAAAGAGATTATAAAGAATATATAGCATTATCAGACAATCGCTGGGCCGAATTCCAGGAGTTCCAGCGCTTAGGTCTCATTCCTACACATGGGGATTTCTCTCCAGCCGGCGTACATTATCCTCCTATCACCAATTATCCTCCTATCGCACAAGAACTAGCATATCAAGGCTTTGAGGAATTAGAGCGGGGAGTTTTTGATGTATATGTTCATATCCCATTCTGTCATAGACGTTGCCTTTTTTGCCACTACCCCTCTCATTATCATTGCAAAGATAGTGAGAAAGATGTTTATCTCGACCATCTGGAGAAAGAGATGAAGAATTGGTTGGCATTCAGGGGGTTGGAGAAGATAAAAAGCCGTAGTATTTTAATGGGAGGTGGTACTCCCACTGATTTGACTCCGGAACAGTTGAAACGGTTCCTCACATTCTTTACAAAGTATGTAGACGTCAGTTCCTGTCCTCAGTTCAATTGGGATGTAGACCCCACGACTTTAGTCGGAGAAGATGGTTTGGAACGTCTTCGCATTATCAAGGACTTTCAAGGCGACCGCTTGACTATCGGTGTTCAATCACTTAACGATGAAGTTCTAAAAAAGATGAACCGTTCGCATAATGCAGCTACCGCCAAAGAGTCCATCGAGAACTGCTTGAAGATGGGGTTCAAGGTAAATATAGAATTCATATATGGTCATCCGGGCGAGACCTTAGAGAATTGGATAGACGTTATTGACGAGGCTTGTAATCTCGGAACAGATGAGATTCAACTTTATCGACTGAAAATCGAACCTTACGGAGATCAAGAAGGGACCATCAAGAGATTTGCGTCGTACAGAGAAAATGAATTGATTTCTGTTGAAGACACTATCCGCATGAAACAGATTAGTGACCAGATCCTTGAGGACTATGGTTACAATGAGAATCTGCGTCGTGTATTTACACGAAACAAAAACAATATCTCCATATATGCTTATAACCAATGTTGTCGTTTGAAAGACCAAGTGGGGTTTGGACTTTCGGCATTCAGTAGCCTTAACGATCGTTTTATGATTAATACACCGGATTTCGATGAGTATTATCGTCGTACAGACGATGGGCTGATTGCTGCAAATAGATGCCTCATTCGAAACCGCGACCAGCAGATGCGTTGGTCAATTATCCTTCCTTTGAAAAACTATTATATTGACAAGAAACTTTTTAGGAAGATGAATGGGTTTGATGTCAATTCGGTATTTCAGGACAAGTTTGCACTGCTTAAAGAATATGGACTTGCGACAGAAAACGAGAGGGAAATCCGTCTTACTGACAAAGGAGCCTTTTACTCTGATGAACTCGTACATCTGTTTTATGAAGACCTGCATCAATCGTTCCCACCCGAGGAATTTAATCCGGGTATTCTTAACCCTTATAACAAATAGGAGAAGACTGTATGAAACGATTCTGTTATTTGCTTTTTATCGTAACCTTGTCGGTTGTTATGCCAATTCGACTACAGGCACAATACCAGATAGCCATTAACAATGCGTCTTCATTGGTACGGGTGGGTATGAATCCGCATCCGACAGATAGCTCTGACATCAGTATTGCATATACATTAATGAGCGCTATTGATCATGAGAATCTGGATTCTATGATAATAGTAAGAGACTACTACCAGCAGAAAGCAAAAGATGATGTACTCAAAGAAAAGGCGTGGGGAGCATTGGCCTACATTGTAAATCGGATGATTGCAGAACGAGGAAATGGTGAAGTAGAAAAAGGCGATCTTTTGACAGAGGATCTTTACGAATATTTTACAGCTAATGCGTGTGAGAATCTTAGAGACTATCTGGTATTGAAATATGAATTGAATAATTATCATCCACGTTCAGTAAAAGAGTATATTGACAAGCGTAACTTCTACGATGACATGTTGATGTTCAATTCTCCGGATCGTGAAGATTGGGATATGACTTCGAAGATTATGAAACTGATGCCCATGAAAGAAGGTGATAAATTGGTTGATGTCGGATGCGGATTCGGTTATAATAGTTATCGCTTTTTAGAACTTGTGGGAACCACTGGTAAAGTTTATGCAACAGATACAGAAAAGGCATATACTGACTATTTCGGTAACCTGATGAAGCAAAATGGTATAACGAACATTGAGGTAATCAACTCCACGAGTTCACACCTCGGAGTTAATGATCAGGTTGATTGTATATTTATGAGTTCGCTCTATCATGTTTTTTATACGTGGTCAAGGGAGGATGAACGTAACCCTTACCTGTCTTCAATAAAAGACCACTTGAAACCTGATGGAAAGATTGTGATAGTTGACAACATTAATCTTCATGGCAACGAACTGAACAATTGCCATGTAAGTCCAGAACTTATACAAGCACAATTGGGGTATTGGGGGTTCGAGCCAATAATGTATAAGGAATTGAATGATAAAAGATTCATGCTTGTATTGAAACGTAACGATTCTTATAAACCTCATAAGAAAGAACGAACAAGGAAGGGAGTTCCTATACTGACAATTGACAATCAGAAATCCGTTGTTCATATAGGTAGCCTTGACTCTTACGACATTACAGACCGTGGTATTGATGCTGCCAGTTACGTTTATGATTTCATACATAATGGTGACAAGAACTTTGCAGACATTGCTATAAAGAAGTATACAGAACTTATACCTTCCGAGAACTTTGGTGGTGAGTATTCTGCCCTTCAATGGCTATGCGAGGCTATGACAGCAGATGAAGTACAGCGTGAAAGAATGTTACAAGACCCTTTGACGAGGAGTTTTTATCATAAGATGACTGATGATAGCTGCAAGGTTCTGAGTTACTATCTGCTCCATAAATATAAGTTAGGCAATGATTCTCTCCGTATGCTTTCTGACTCAATCCTGGAAAAAACGGGAGAAGTAGGTCGTACGCACCGTTCGTATCTTGAAGATTATATTTTGGCCTTGAATCCAAGGCGTCCTCTATGGGAGCACACTTCAGACATTATTGATAACCTTGGACTTAAATATGGCGAGACTATAGCAGATATTGGTTGCGGATCAGGTTTCTTTACGTATAGATTCTCCAATATGGTCGGCTCTGAAGGAAAGGTCTATGCAATAGAATTGAAAGATGAGCATCTACAAACACTTCAGCACTTCTTGGATAAGGAACATATCAATAATGTGGAAACGATGAAGGGGCGTGAAGACATCATAGAACTTCCCGAGAAGGTGAACAAGATGTTTATGTGTTCACTTTATCATGTACTGTATGGTGTGATTCCAGACAATGACCGCGATACATACTTGAAATCTTTATGTAAATACCTGAAACCAGGGGGTGAACTTATCATTATTGACAATGGTCCCGTTGATGACGATACGCTTCCCTATCATGGTCCATACATAGCTCGCGAATTGATCGAGTATCAGTTATCTTATTACGGCTTTGAACTCGTAGATTACAAGCAGATCATACCTCAACGTTATATGTTGAAATTCAGGTTGGAAAAATAATATTGATGATTATGGAACTGTTTGGGATTATTGCAGCTATTACCTCTGCCGCTTCTTGGGCATTCGGCACACTGATGTTTGACCGTCTGGGAAAGCATGTTCCTCCTGTTGGGATAACTTTTATAAAAGGAAGCCTCAGCATTGTATTTATGGCTTTGCTGACATTCTTTTGTAATGGTTTTGCTTCTATTGGGTCTATTGAATGTCTTTATCTCGCTCTTAGCGGTATCATTGGAATCGCTATTGGCGACACATTGTTCTTTAAGTCATTAAAAGATTTGGGACCAAAAGTACAAGTCCTCTTCTTTATGTTGGGGCAGGTCGTGACTATGATTCTCTCATTCGTTTTCCTCGGAGAGATTCTTTCAGTAAAAGAGTATGTAGGAGCACTTATTCTGCTGGTGGGTGTGATGGTGGTAATATGGGAAAAACAAGAGGGACATCCGAATAAGACAAGAGGCATTATATATGGCCTCCTCTCTATATTGTGTTTTTCGATATCCTCAATCATTATCAAATATGCTATCGCAGATATTGATGTGGTCTCGGCTACATTCTATCGTATGTTTTTTGGTACTATCGGGGTTCTCTTTGTAGGGGTAAGCTCGAAAAAGATAAGGAACTGGGTTGCACCACTTAAAGACCTAAAGATTTTAGGATTGTTTGTACTAAATGTTCTTGTAATTACCTTTGGAGGATTTCTGCTTTCAACGGTGGCTATAAAATATATCAGTGTTTCATTGGCCTCTGTATTGAGTACAACGGAACCGATATTTGTCCTCCTTTTTGCTTTCCTGATAAATCAAGACAAAGCAACCAGACGGGAATTATTAGGAGCTGCTATAACAATTTTTGGATTACTAATAGTTATACTCAATGGATAAGTTTGTCAAGACACTAATATGCATGACTACCATTCTTCTTTATGGCATGGTAGGATATGCACAGGAATGTTGCATCAATGGAATGGTCACAGATGAAGTCAGTGGCGTTCCACTTGTTGGTGTCAATATAACGTATACTTCAGAGGGGAAAAAGCATTTGAATATAACGGATAATAAAGGTCGTTATGAGTTCTCGATACCTAAAGGACAAAATATTATGCTCAGGTTCTCCCATATCGGCTATACACCACAATCGAAACTGATAAACGCCAATGCAAATAATAGGACATTGAATGTAGGTCTGAAAGATAGTGCAGTTGCATTGTTGGATGTGGTAGTCGATGCCAGAGTCCCGGTTTTGGTACAACGTAAGGATACGATTGTATATAAAGCCAGTACAATAAAATCAAATCCAGATGCGACAGCATTGGATTTGATAAAGAAACTTCCCGGAGTATCGTATAAGGACAATAAACTTGAAGCGCAAGGACGCATTGTCAGTGAGATACGTGTTGATGGTAAAGAGTACTATAAAAATGATATCGGAATGGCCTTGAAGAATCTTCCTCAGGAGGTTATAGACGAGGTGAAGGTTTTTGAGGAACTTTCAGATTATGCGAAGCTCGCAGGATTTGATGATGGTGGAGGTACTGTAATATTCGACTTTTCGACAAAAAAAGGAACTGATGGCTCTACTTTTGGTAAAACAACAGATGGGATTGGTACGGATGGACGTTACACACTATATGGCGTATTAAACAAATTCGGGAAGAAAGATCGTTTATCTCTCTTTGCACAGTGTAACAATGTCAATGAACAGAATTTCTCTACTATCGATTTACTCAGTGTGTCGGGAACTATTGCCAACAATGACCCAACCCAATCGCCATTCAGTAAAAATGCTATCAGCAATTCTTTCAGTCATGCAGAAAACAATGATATCAGTTCGATGATGACAGAGCTTAGTCCGTATGGTATAACACAAACGACAGCAGCCGGTGTCAATTATTCAGGAGAAAATACAGAACATGGGATGAAATATTCGGGACACTACCTGTTTAATGTTTCTGACAACAACACTGTATATGACATCTTTGATGAGTATTTCGGTGAAACGACCAGCGACAACAAGCAGCATCTGACACTTGACAATAGGGATTTGAATCATAGGTTCAATCTTAAGTTTGAATATCAGATGACTCCCAAGGACTACTTGATGGTGCGCCCTTCATTTGTGATACAGAAACGCAATCAGAGTCTTGCTCTTACTGACTGGACGGTTATGGAAACTGTAGACTCCTTGTTGCTGAACCAAAGCACTGCGACTGTGCAGAGTGTGATAAATACCTCAAATGAGGCGATGTATATGCATAAATTCAACAATAGGGGACACGCACTTTCATTCAATGCCAAATTCTCGTATACATATACAGAAGAAGATATGGATCTTGGACTTAATAATGTGCAGTCACAGAAAGATGTGCTTCAGAACACGTTCTCTAAAAATGACCAAAAGTCGTATGCAGTAACCGGCTCTTACGTAGTGCCAATTGCCAAATATGCCAAAGTTAAAGCCGATATGGGTTGGAATTATGTATATGGGCACATCAAACAGGGCACAGAGACCAAAGTGAATGATGAAGAAACGTTCTCTGTGGACTCAATGCTATGCGGACGAGCCAATTCTCATTATGGAGGTTTTTTAGGGAATCTCGCTTATATGTATGACAAGAAACGGTGGAACATTGTCAGTGGCAGTGAGTTTCACTCCTACAAATTGTATACAGAAAATGACCGCGAGATAGTAAAACACAGCTATAATACCCTGCTCCCTTATATGTTTGTGAGATATCTGTATGGGAATACGCGATGGAATTTCCAGTACAAGACAACACAAAAGTTCCCGACAGTTTATCAATTACTTGAAGCCATTAATAATTCCAATGCCATTATGTCGGTCAAAGGAAACAATCGGTTGGGAGCATCGTATCATCACAATCTGTCATCCCGCTTGCTCTTGACAAGCAGGGATGCAGGTTCTCACTTTGTGTTTTTTACGAATTTCGAGTATGCTGACAACTATATAGCATCACGCAGGTCGCTTTCCAGTACGAGCTTTGTCGAGGACGGTAACCACAGAAACAGTGAAATGTATTCATATGTCAATACGGATGGCTATTGGTCTGCTAAAGGACTGTTGGCATATGGTTTCCCATTCCGCTCTATAAAGTCCAATATCAACATATCAACCATGTTGGAATATAATAACATTCCGGGCTATTGGGATATGGACAAGTTGATAAACAAGCAATGGAACTGGAATGCGTTCTTTACTGTTGGAAGCAATATTAGTGAATCCGTTGATTTTGTCATAGACAGTAATGTGAAGTATAGTCAGAGTACAAATATGGCCTTCCAGAAGATGAATGTCAGTTATTGGTCGTTATCGTATGGGGCACAACTAAAATGGTTGATTACTGAATATCTTCCTTTCACCGTGGAATGTGGAAGTACCAACTATTATGGTTCAGGTACATCACAATTCAATGCAGTCATTGCCAATGCTTCTATCGGATATAAATTCCTTAAGAAAAGAAATGCAGAGTTGCAATTCCTGTGCCATGATATTTTCAATCAGAACAATAGCTTTCTTGTGACAACAACGGAACTCTATCGTCGGCAAATGACGACGAGTCTTCTCAAGAGACATTTCATGCTAAAGTTTACCTATAATTTCAATACTATCAAATGATGAAAAGAGGACGTATATTTATATTAATGATGTTTGTTGGAATGTTTGGCATCAAACAGGCCACAGCACAAACAGATACTATTATCAGCACTTTCATGCAGGAAAATCCTCGTATGATGAAAATCAGTATGCTCCAAGAAGAAACGTTGCAGATGGCATCTGACGGGACTCAGATGCTATTGGTTCTGGATATCAGCAATCCACAATTGTTGTTACGCTTTGTCATGGAAGGTTTTTCTATCTACATAGACCCGACAAGTAAAAAGAAAGAAAAATATGAGATTAAGATTCCCTCAGCCGCTGACCTTGATCTGGAGGCTCTTGGACTTAAAACTGAAAGACCCCACAATACAGAGGAAGTGGATGAAAAGCCCAATATACTGCCTTTGATTGCTCCCATTTGCGAAACAGGAATACTCTATACACGCAACAACAAGGTTATTTGCTCCGAAGGCACTCTGTTCTCAATGTATCTTGATGTAGATTCTGATCATTTGTATTATTATATCCTATTTCCTATAGCAGACTTGATGAAGGAGAAGAAACTGGCTCCCGAGTGGAGTATAGGTGTATATGCATCGCCGGTAGATATGCCCAATAACAATGAAGGTCAGATGATGCCTCCACCTCCGATGACGGGTGAAGGACAAGGCCCAGAGTCGTTTGCTGCAGAAATATCACAGTGGGTAAAATTCTCTTTTGAAGAGTTAAACAGTCTAAATCTAAAGTAATGATAACGCTAATAATACTTATATTCTTATTCTTGCCAAATAGTGTAGCTTTGGCTGAAGAGAGTGATGCGCAAAATTGGGATTTCTGTGCGCATACAACAAATGACAGCCTTTGTGTGTCGGCCACTACTAGCAATACCAAGATACAACTAACTGCCCTCATGCAAGGATTGACACTGAAAGTGCAGGATAAAGGCATATCTTTTTCATTCCCATCTGCCCCCATGGTGCGTTCCAAGCTAAAGCGCCACCCGAATGAGGTAAAAGCAATGATGAGACGTGACAGTGCGGGCGAAGAGGTGAAGCCTGATCTTCAACCTCTGATTCAGGCTCTTTCCGATACAGTCGGTGTAATGGTAGATAGCTTAAATAAACAATACAGTATCCGTTCTTTTAAGTTCCTATTGGATAAAGAGAATGCCAAATTGACTTTTTGGGTCAGACTACCATTAACGGTTGACAAAGACTCAATAGAACTGATGATATCGTCAGCACCTGGAAATTTGTATGACAGAAAGGAATTTACAGGCAGACGATTAAGTAGTGAATCTTCTCCTTCTCCCAATGGATTGGGCGAAGCACCAATGAAGAAAGATGATAGAAATAGAACTTTTACTGTTAAGAAAATTGTAACGTTATCAGACTGTGAAAAATGTGAAGTATGTTATCTTTGATCTCGACGGCACGTTGATAGATTCATTTGATACGATTGCATATAACTGTAGAGCTGCATTGAAACGGTTTTTCAATGTGACTACTTCATTCGATTTCACTCTTTATAGGAAAAAAGGGTTAGAAATCCTTTTCGATGATCTTGTACAATTTGAAAGTCTGGAATATAGCACATTCAAACAAGCCTTCGATTCCATATATGCAGAGAATTTTCTTGATGGCACTTCTGTGATTGCCTCTACGTTAGAGTTGCTTGAGGCATATAGAGAAAATGGATTGTCAATAATCGTCCTTACCAATAAACGACAAAATCTTGCAGAGGACATCTGTAATTCCTTGTTGAATGGAAAAATCGATTATATCATTGGCCGTACCGATGAGCTACCGATAAAATGTAAAGAAAAAGTAATTATGCGATTGTCTACATACGATATAACCCCATCACAATGCATATTGTATGTGGGCGATTCTGAAGAAGATGCAGGGTGTGCGGAATATTTATGTATTCCTTTCAAGAAAGCGATGTTATGAAATAATAATCTTAAATAATATATTATGAAGAAGAAACTATGTAATTATTTGTTGACGTTCTGTGGAACGTTACTTCTGGTAGCTTGTCATACTCATGATGAACGACTCTCGCTATCAGTGTCTGAGGTGACTTTTGATTATTTAGGTGGAGAGAAAGAAATAACATTGTATTCCGAATGTTCGGAATGTGGAGATCCTATACCATGGGAAGTCACACAAGAGGATCCCTCTTTCTTAAATATAACGCCATCATTCGGAAGTGGTGGAAAAGTTACTGTGACATTGACAGCCGAAATGTCTCAGTCCGGTATGCAGGAATCTGAAAGAATCAAATTTAATAATGGAATCGATACTATTTACCTTCGCGTAAGTCAAGATCCTCACCCGACAGTTGAATGCTATGCGGAACCTACAGAAGTTTTGGATATGGCCAAGGGAATAGCTTGTGGGGTCAAAATCGGAAATAGTTGTGCAAGTTACTATATAGCACTCTACGAAGAGTCAAGAGCTAATATGTTGAGCGACGATGAACTTCGGGAAGATATTAAGAAAAAATCTGACAAGATGTACTATCCCAGTTATCCTGAAAATAGTCCGGACGGAAGATATGGAACAGACTATCAAGATGTATTGGCTTGGTATCACGATATTCATCCAAACACGAAATATGTTATAGTAACATGCCCCTATACATCTGATGGAGAGGAGGGGGCAGTTTACAGGAAGCCGGTAACAACCAAGAATGACAAACTCCAACCCCAAGTCGTTTTGTCTGAAATAACACCGGAAACCACTAATAATGGGGATTTTTGGAAATGGTCCACCTCAATGGAATACAATTGTCAATGCTATTTGGTTTATGCATGCGTCAGTGAGGATTTGTTTCCTTCATTTCAAAGAGACGACAATGGCGTGGTGCTTGCGTGGGAAATACACAAATACCGTAAGATTCTAAAAGAAGACGATGTGACTGCTGTGAATTTTAATAGTGCATCGAAGAACGCTGCAAGATGTAGAGAATACATCTATCCTAAGTTGACAAACAATACAAAGATGGTTGATTTGGAAAGAAAAAGTTATGATAAGTATCTTGAGGTAGTCATTCTTGCTTATCATAAGAGTGACAATTTTGAAACTGCAGAACTCTCCGGTGTAGTTACGGATGTGAAATTTGATATAAGTGCAGAGCCTACTCCTTCTGACCCGGCTTCAAGTCTGGATATTGAACTCAATGGATACCAAGACGATGTTTGTATGGATGAGGAAGTACCAGTATCAACCCTTGATATTAATACGTATTCATTATCTTTTGCAGCTGCATCTGAGACTAAAAACTTGACGTTGACAGGTAACGACAGCTGGAGTGTAACATCCAAACCGACGTGGTGTACGGTATCTCCCAATTCTGGAGTTGGAAGTTCTACAATCAATGTAACTCCTACAAAAAATACTACGACCGAGAAACGTACCGGTTCCATTGTGATTGAAGGAGAGAAAAGTCAGAAACGATTTACTGTATCTGTGACACAAGAACCCGGTGGAGAAAACACGATAGGCAAGGATGGATATGATGATGATACATCATTGGACGAAGAAGTATCTTATCATCTATTCATGCCGGCGGTTCCGCTGGATTTCACAAGTGCTGCGGGGTATAAGGATGTGAGTGTTTCATCGAATGATGATTGGAATGCCACTTCAAGTGAATCATGGTGTACGGTATCTCCGGCGTCAGGTAGTGGCGATGGCACGTTAAGGATTACGGTAATCAAAAACACCCAGAACCAGAAGCGGCAGGCACAGATTACTGTCAAAGGTCGGAAAAGTGGGCAAACAGCCACATTGAAAGTACAGCAAGATGCCGGTGGAGAAACTACGATAGGCAAGGATGGTTTCTCTGGTGATATAAATATAGATTAATAAAACATTATAAAAATTAAACACAATATGAAAAAATTATCATTTTCACTCGTAGGGTTCATAGCAGCCCTTTCAACAATGTTTGTCGCTTGTTCACAGAACGAGGACGTAATGGGAAGCGAAAATATGACACCGGATGGCGAGGTCGTATATAACCTTCATCTGGAATGTTCGGCTCCGGGTTATGATGAGGACCTGAAAACTCGTGGTGCTACGTCGTGGGAGAAAGGCAGTATTGTCTATCTGATTTTTAATAACGGAATCACAGGAACCGCCACTTATGATGGCAATGAATGGACACTGAAGGCCAGTAGTAGTCTCGGGACAACATCAGCTGCTACAAAATGTGCTGCCGCTTATGTTGAGAATCCTGAAAGCAAAAACAGCAGTACCGTGAAATTGGGTGCAGGCTCTATACTTTATAGGGGCGATGGCACATATACTTCCAATTCTACGGATATCTATGTAAATGTGACATTGTCACCTGCAACTTGGCGCTTGCGTTTTAAGGGAAAGAGTGGAACCAAAATCACACTCCCTGCAGCGAGTAATGACATTCGGTATTACACAGCGATGACCATCTCGACCTTGAATACTACTGTTGCCACAACAGATGTAACCTTGACAGTAAACTCAAACGGCTATACCAACTATATTTACGGAGAATTGTCATATAAGAACGGTAACAACACGGTATTTCTTGTAAATGAGTCGGAAGGCAGCGAGTATTATCGCGAGAACATCTCTGGGAGTACCCTGTCTGCGGGAAAGAGTGCATATTTGACTATTCCTACAGAAAGTACGTATGCTTCGTTGGGATGGGAGACTGTAGTAAAAACAGATCCAAATTTATATGTGAAGCCTGGGGATATGGTATTATTTACAGATGGTATGGTTACTAATTGGGAGATCGGTAGTACTGCGAAAAAATTCCATATGACTGTATTTAAGGCTTCTGCTAATGTCTCGGATGATGATATGATCAGTGCGCTTTTGGAGAAGACTACAAAAGAAGTTGCAGAGTACGTTGGGATGATATCAGGTTTTTGGGATGATGAATGGTATTCTGAAAGTACATCATATATTCTTTGTACTATTGCATTTAATGCTTCTGGTGAAATGGGTGAACTGATAAAAACTCCTTTCACCACGAAATCTGTTAATCTCCCTACTATTAAGGTTTCTAATGTTGAGGCAATTACGTCTGATGGTGAATATAAATGGAGTTTTGATGTTTCTTTCCGTAATAATGCTACAAGATACTATGTGTATTGGTGGGATGGAAAAGACTATTATGACACAGATGAACATTTTTTAGGATATTGGATGGAAATGTTTAGAAAGGAGGGGGAGCTTTCTGCTTATGACTATGAAGGTGCAAATATCCCTCGTGAAGACAATCATGTTTCTATTTGTATGATTGCTGTTGATGCAAGAGGGAATATAGGAAACTTTAGCTGTACAAAGGCGACAACTTCATCATACGCAAACAAAAAACATAATATAGCACCCTCCAATAAAATAAAACAAGACGTTAGTAAGTGTTCGTTTGATGAAATAATATCAATAAAGAAGAAACCATCCATGCTACAATCTTATTGGCAAAAAGAGATGAGTGGTCTGAATTGATGAAATCTAATTCAGAATAATATTCGATGGAGGCACCTCTCCATCGAATATTATTTGACCAATTATATGCAATTTGTCTTAACCATCCTGTTGTTGATATTTTCCTATTATGGCATGCAAGCTAAGGATAGGGAGATTACCGATGTTTTGTCTATAGCACAAAAGCATTGGATGTCTGTTGATAAAACCTCTACTCGTTCGAACCTCAATATGATTTTTGTAGCTGAGAAAATTGACAATCAGTTTTATGTGGTTCGTAGAGATTGCGAATCAGGATTCGTAATCGTTCCTGTCAGCAATGCTATGCCTGAAATCATAGCCTATGCTGAAAATGCAAATTTCCCAACTGAGGGCTTACCAAGACACATAAAATCGTGGATGGAAGACTATGCTTATATGGAGGAAATAGGGATGACTGATCCGACAATTCTTAGGGCATGGCTTTTAAGTTCTTTTCAGGGTTACAGTGATATGTCTCCTTTGTTGGATGGCATTCTTTGGGGACAGGACGAACCGTACAATTTCATTTGTCCGACTATCGAAGGGGAAAGGTGCCCTACGGGATGTGTGGCTACGGCATTGGCACAGATTATGAACTTTCATAACTGGCCTCGACAAGGCACCGGTTCTATACGATATACAACCGATACGCATAATATCCCTATATCATATAATTTTGAAGAACTATTTATAGACTGGGAACATATATATGATGTCTATGGATATGAAGAGATTGAACCCGGATATGGAATGACAATCGTCTATGGTGATAACTATACGTTTAGTCGTATGGCAGTTGATGAGGTGTATTCCACCGCACGATGTGAGATTAAAGTTATGTCTATGTATACCAACCGTTCACGGAACTTTAGGGGAGATGCAGTTCTGATGCTTGCCGATGAGGATGGGAATATAATACAGCAGGCCAGTGACATCGTGCGTATAAGTAATGGGATAGGAAGTATGGTGTCCGCCAATCTTGATTTTTCGTTGACCGTTCCTTCTTACATGGCCGACGGAAGATATAGGATATATTGTGCTTTAAGGAGTAAAGATTACGATTCTTGGGAAATTGCCAATATCAGTGGAAAAGGACCGATGAGTGATGCTAATTATCATTGGTTAGAGAAGGTAGGGCGGTACATTGAGCTGGACGGTAAAGTGTTTCCCTGTGCAGCATCGGGAGAGGAAGTGAAGGCTGTATCCTCATTGATGAGTGCTGTAGGTGCAGCTGTAGAGATGGATTACGCTCCAGATGCTAGTGGAGCTTATAATCATAATGCACTGAAAGGAATGCGTGAATATCTAAGCTATGACAGAGATATGTTATTAATGGAAGCATCGGACTTTACTGATAGTCAGTGGCATCATACTTTGCAAAAAGAACTTTCAGAAGGTCGACCGGTCTATTACTCTGGTAACGACGGACAGTCAGGACATGCATTCGTCATTGATGGAATGCAGACCAATCAAGATGGTGTAGTATATTACCATATCAATTGGGGATGGGATGGTTGGTGCGATGGCTACTATCTGTTGAATATGCTTCGCCCTGAATTCTCTGGAACCGGTGGTACAGCCAGTGGAAACTACTCAAACGGTGCAAATATGATAATAGGCATAGCACCAGAAGATGGAGTGGATCATTTGCGTATGACTTGTGGAGGTATCTCCTTACTCTCAGACACTGTATATCCGGGACAGAATCTCTATCCAAGCATCGTATCTCTTCATACGAGTACAGATTTTGAAGGCGAGTTAAGCCTTGTTTTGCAAAATAAAGATAGTCTGGAACAAGCTCCGATAACAATATTTGAAGAATCGGATATATCTATATCTGATGCGAGAGGGTTGAAGAATCATAAAATAATGTGTACGCTACCAAAAGATGTGCCATCGGGAGATTATGAGCTCTGTATCATCTGTACTGGTACAGATGGGGTTGGGGCTGAATTAGATTGCGAATCTTGGCCTCAAATCCATATAGAAGATATAGAGAAATGGTATGGTGGTGAATATTCTTCTGTGCAACAGTATGTCGGTTTGCAGAATTGTTATATAACTACAGAAGACTATCCGCAACATCGTATCGTATTGAATATCGGAACATCTTGGAACATTACATCAGAGGTTCTTTCAGGAAAGGTCGCATTACTTGTTTGTGACGACAAGGGGACTGTTTTAACACCGATGAATGAGGAACGTACTTTGATATTAAATGGTTATGCAAAAAAAGGAGACTTCCAAATAGGGGCTTCTTTTGCCAAGGGGATGCCCGATGGTAGTTATCTATTGTGCCTTGGGTTCCGATTAGGAGATTCAGAACAATGGACACTGGGATATGAAATGAATGATGAAGCCACATCGTTATGGGATACAAGATTGTCTCCATTTTCCATTCCTTTTGAGGTGGTATCAGGAAATGCTTATTTTGCAGATTGTATAGTCCCAGGAGTTGACGGCATTGTATGGACAAACGTCAAATGTTTGGAACATGATGAAGCAAGAAAGAGAAAATTCCATAACCTCAATGGATGGAATTCATATCCTATATGGAATGATATCTATATAATAGGTGACAAAAAAGTATTGATTAATAATAGTTCTAACTAAAAAATTATAAATTATGAAGAAGCATTTGATACTCCTGTTATTTCTTATGACAGTTTCTTTAGGATGGTCACAACCAGAGCCTTACCCTGTTGACAAGACTTTTATACCAGAGCTTTCATTCCTACAGAGAAAATGGGAAGGAGAGTATCATGGAATAGATCCAAGATCCAGAACTCGTCTTTACGTCTCTCGTATCTTACAACTGAATGAAGATATGACATTCATCAATATCACCCGTGGAGGTATTGTTAAAAATGATGTCTGCGTTGATACCTTACTTCTCAAATATGAGCAGGGGAATTATGAATATAATAAGGAAAGGAGAATTATCACCTATATCCTACAAAGTGATTCGACTTTAGCAATGGATGCTTATATAAGCAAAGACAGCATTATAGAATATACGGTAAATAGGTATACAGAAACTAACGGAAACAATGCCTATACGGAGCCTGTACAATTTATGGCAGAAAATGATGGGAAAAGGGCATGGGTCATGCAGGACTCAAAGCTCGGTTCTGATCAAAAACAAGGTATGCCCGCTGTTTATTTGATGAATGCTTCTCCTTCAGAGAGTGATACACTAACGTACATACATTCCATGACTGTTGCTAATAAACAGAACATATCCAATCGTATGTTTGATTTGAAGGGGCGTGAAGTGAATAGTATAGAGACCTCTGAAGGTATCATCATCCATAATGGACGCAAGTATCTATATAAGCAATGAAACCTATAGAACTGCTACGAAGATATTTGCTATAACCTTTGGACTATATGTATTTGCTTTAAATATCCCCCTTGACACAGGGACTATAATTAGGAGTTGCTCCTGTGCCAAGAGGTATTCATTAAATGTTAACCATTTATTAGTTTGTGAACGTCAGTCCATCAGTACCCGCATCGACCACGATTTCACGCGAGCGATCAATTTCCATGCCAAGAATCTTGGTGGAAAGGACGTTGAGCAATAGGTTCTGTATGGCTCGCTTCACGGGACGTGCACCAAACTCAGGGTCGTAGCCCGCGTTAGCAATGTAGTCTACCGCCTTCTCGGTGAGTCGCAAGCGGATATCATTGGCCGCGAGCATGCGGCATACATTGTTTATCTGCAGACGTACCACCTGGGCGATCTCCTCACGGTTGAGCGGGAGGAACATGATGGTCTCATCTATGCGGTTGAGGAACTCGGGCTTGATGGTCTGCTTGAGCATTTCGAAAAGCTCACTACGCAGTTTTTCAAGTTGAAAGTTGAAAGATGAAAGATGAGAGTTACCTTCAGCGAGGTTTCCTAACCGTTCACGGATGAGCGAGCTACCGAGATTCGATGTCATGATGATAATCGTATTCTTGAAGTTCACCGTACGTCCCTTGTTGTCGGTAAGGCGTCCATCGTCGAGTACCTGCAGGAGGATGTTGAACACATCGGGGTGAGCCTTCTCAATCTCATCGAAGAGCACTACGGAGTAGGGCTTACGACGTACGGCCTCGGTGAGCTGTCCGCCCTCATCGTAACCAATGTAGCCCGGAGGCGCACCGATGAGTCGGGTGACGGAGAACTTCTCCTGATACTCGCTCATGTCGATACGGGTCATCAGCCGCTCATCGTTGAAGAGATAGTCCGCAAGTGCACGCGCCAACTCGGTCTTGCCCACACCTGTAGTGCCGAGGAAGATGAACGAGCCAATGGGTCGCTTGGGATCCTGCATACCGGCACGGCTACGACGTACGGCATTGGCAACAGCCGAGATAGCTTCGTCCTGGCCGATGACACGGCGATGAAGCTCCTCTTCGAGATGGAGCAGCTTGTGACGCTCGCTCTCGAGCATCTTGCTCACGGGGATACCTGTCCAACGGCTCACCACATCGGCGATATCGTCGGCAGTGACCTCTTCCTTGATGAGTGCTCCCCCACCCTGCTTGTCGTGAAGTTGCTGCTGAGTAGTGGCAATCTGTGCCTCCACCTCCTTGAGACGGCCATAACGTATCTCGGCCACACGTCCGTAGTTGCCTTCACGTTCAGCACGGTCGGCCTCCACCTTGAGCTGCTCCACGAGCTGCTTCTTATGTTGAATCTCGTCGATGAGTGCCTTCTCGGCCTGCCACTTCTCCGAGAGTGTCTTCTCCTCGGCACGCAGAGCTTCTATCTCCTCTTTCAGTTGGGTCAGCTTGGCCTCGTCTTTCTCACGCTTGATGGCCTCGCGCTCAATCTCCAGCTGCTTGAGGTGACGGGTAATCTCGTCCAGTTCCTCGGGCACCGAGTCGCGCTCCATACGCAACTTGGCAGCAGCTTCGTCCATGAGGTCAATGGCCTTGTCGGGGAGGAAGCGTTCGGTGATATAACGGCTCGACAGCTCCACTGCAGCCACGATGGCCTCGTCCTTGATACGTACCTTGTGGTGGTTCTCGTAGCGCTCCTTCAAGCCACGAAGGATGGAGATGCTACTGGCTTCATCGGGCTCGTCCACCATCACCGTTTGAAAACGACGTTCCAAGGCCTTGTCTTTCTCAAAATATTTCTGATACTCATCGAGTGTAGTGGCACCAATGGATCGCAACTCGCCACGAGCCAATGCCGGCTTCAGGATATTGGCAGCATCCATAGCCCCCGAGCCGTCGGCACCGGCACCAACAAGCGTATGTATTTCATCTATGAAAAGGATACACTCACCGGCCGACTGTATCACATCGTTGACCACACCCTTGAGGCGCTCTTCGAACTCACCCTTATATTTAGCACCAGCAACAAGTGCGCCCATATCGAGCGAGTACACCTGCTTGCGCTTGAGGTTCTCGGGCACATCACCACGCAGGATACGGTGGGCAAGCCCCTCAACGATAGCCGTCTTACCAGTACCTGGTTCGCCAATAAGAATAGGATTGTTCTTAGTTCGGCGACTGAGGATTTGGAGGATACGACGAATCTCTTCATCACGGCCAATCACCGGGTCGAGCTTACCGCTCTTTGCCGCCTCGTTAAGGTTGATGGCAAAGCGACTGAGAAAGCTGTTCTTCTCATTTTGATTTGTTGTAAAGTTTCCGTTCATGTTTTTAGGTTTAGAGTTAGGGTTATTATACATTTTCATTCAACGATTGTGCGACAAAGAAGAGTCCAGCGCAGATTCGCCGTCTTCTATCGGCCATTTTGACATATCAAAACATGGGAAACACGACAAAAGTTCTGAAATTGCATAAGAATCCATTCCCAACATCACCAAACTTCCCTCAACATCCTTTTACTTAAAAACACCTTACACTTACCTGCAAAAGTGTGAAAGAAACACTTTATGTTGTAAAACATGTTTTTCTATTCTTTTATATAAAGAAATAGTGTTACTTTTACACTCGCAAAAGTGCGCGAACACTAAAGATCAACCAATTTATAAAGAAAAAACAGTATGAAAAAAGCATTTATCGGAGCTATTTGCGGCCTCGCATTGCTCACAGCTTGCAACGCTCCCAAGACGAGCGAACCTATTTCAGGGTTGAAACGCGCTGATTTCCAATCAGAGCAACAAGGCAAACAGACAGACCTCTACACCCTGACCAACAAAAACGGTATGGAGGTGTGTGTGACAAACTTTGGCGGGCGTATTGTTTCTGTAATGGTGCCCGACAAGGAGGGTAACATGCAGGATGTAGTGATTGGCTACTCAAACATCACCGACTATGCCTCCAAGCCCAGCGACTTCGGCGCATCAGTAGGCCGCTATGCCAACCGTATCGCCAATGGCATCATCACCATCGACGACGTAGTGTATGACCTTCCCAAGAACAACTTCGGCCACTGCCTGCACGGCGGTTGCACATTGGAGCCCGCCCCTATGGGCTGGCAGAACCAAGTGTTCGACGTAGAGAAGGTAACAGACAATCAGATTGTGCTCGTGAAGGTTAGTCCCGACGGTGAAGCAGGCTTCCCCGGCAATGTTGTGGCCAAGACCACCTACACGCTGACCGATGACAATGCCATCGATATCGTATGGACAGCTACCACAGACAAGAAGACCGTCATCAACCAGACCAACCACTGCTACTTCAACCTCAACGGTGACCACCAAATGCCCATCACCAACCACCTGTTGCAGCTCAATGCCGACTGCTACACTCCCGTAGACAGCACCTATATGACCACTGGCGAGATTGCTCCCGTAGCGGGCACACCGATGGACTTCACCGCGTTCAAGGAGGTAGGTGCAGAGATTACCAATTTCGACTTCGTACAGCTGAAGAATGGTAACGGATACGACCACAATTGGGTACTCAACACCAAGGGTGACGACACCAAGGTGTGCGCAACAGTAAAGAGCCCCGTTACAGGCATCGTACTCGAAGTATACACCAACGAGCCCGGTATCCAGTTCTATTCAGGTAACTTCCTCGATGGCACTACTACTGGCAAGGATGGCAAGAGCATCAACCAGCGCACCGGTATGTGCTTGGAGACACAGAAGTACCCCGACACTCCCAATAAGAGTCACCTCGAAGGCTGGCCCTCAGCTATCCTTGAGCCTGGTCAGGAATACTACAGCCACTGTGTATATAAGTTTACTGTAGAAAAGTAAGCATATAAACTCGGAGAACTATAAATACTACGAGTTGTCAGAAACATTGATAAAACATAAACAACTTTTTATAACTAAAAACAAAATTTTATGGCATTATTAGACTGGATTGTCATTGGCTTGTTTACAGCAGCCATGATATGGATTGTAGTGAGTGTAATGAGGAAACAGAAGGACAACTCTTCTGACTATTTCTTAAGCGGACGCGATGCAACGTGGATTGCCATCGGTACCTCTATCTTCGCATCGAACATCGGTTCGGAGCACCTTATCGGTCTGGCTGGTTCAGGCGCATCAAGCGGTATGGCTATGGCTCATTGGGAAATTCAAGGATGGATGATTCTTATCCTCGCCTGGGTGTTCGTACCCTTCTATGAGCGAAGTATGGTACTTACCATGCCTGAGTTCTTGGAAAAGCGTTTCAACAAGCAGTCACGCACTATCCTCACCTACATCTCGCTCATCAGCTACGTATTGACAAAAGTAGCCGTGACTGTATATGCCGGCGGTGTAGTATTCCAACAAGTATTCGGTATCGAGTCTATCACCATCTTCGGTTGGACTATCGACTTCTTCTGGGTTGCAGCCATCGGTTTGGTATTGCTTACAGCCGTATATACCATACTCGGAGGTATGGAATCTGTTTTGAAAACTTCGGTATTGCAGACTCCCATTCTGCTCGTAGGTTCGATAGTAATCCTCGTGCTCGGATTGAAGGAACTTGGCGGATGGGACAACCTGATGACCCTCTGCGATGTAACACCTGCTTATGAAGGTGCCCAAGGCACAATGATTCACTTGATGCGTGACAATAGCGACCCACAATATCCTTGGTTGGGTGCTCTGATTGGTTCGGCAGTAATCGGTTTCTGGTACTGGTGTACTGACCAGTTTATTGTACAGCGCGTACTCTCCGGTAAGGACGAGCGCGAAGCACGCCGTGGCGCCATCTTCGGTGCTTACCTGAAGTTGCTTCCCGTATTCCTGTTCCTCATCCCCGGTATGATTGCCTTTGCACTGGCCAAAGGTGCCGAGACCGGTGTATTGACTTCAGATTTGGCTCACGCCATGGCACCCGTATTGCAGAACGGTGACGTTGCTTTCCCCCTCTTGGTGGCTAAGTTACTCCCCGCAGGTTTCAAGGGCGTAGTTGTGTGCGGTATCCTCGCAGCATTGATGAGTTCACTTGCTTCATTGTTCAACTCTTCTGCTATGCTCTATACCATCGACGTTTATAAAGTGAAACATCCCGACCCCAACCCAGTAATTGCTGAGGATGGTCGCGTAACAGACTCTGAGGAGTACGGTAAGAAGCTCGTTAAGATCGGTCAGATAGCTACCGTCATCATCGTTGCTCTCGGTATCCTTTGGATCCCCGTAATGAAGAGCATCGGTGACGTTCTCTATCTCTACTTGCAGGACGTACAGTCTGTACTTGCTCCTGGTATCGCAGCTGCCTTCCTCATGGGTATCTGCTGGAAGCGTGCTACTCCTAAGGGTGGACAGTGGGCTTTAATCTCAGGTCTTATCGTAGGTCTTACCCGTTTGGGTGCCAAGATTCTCTATACCAGTATCCCCGATGCTCCTGGTGGATGGTTCAAGGCTGTATTCTACGACTTCAACTGGCTGTTCTTCTGCGGATGCATGTTGGTATTCTGCTTGCTCGTCTGCTTCATCGTGAGCCTCTGCACCCAGCCGAAGCCCGAAACAGAGATCAAGGGTCTTGTATTCGGCACCTCTACTCCTGAGCAAATTGCTGCTACCAAGCGCAGTTGGAACAAGTGGGACGTTATCCATACGGTTATCATCCTCGGTATCACCGTAGCATTCTACATCTATTTCTGGTAATCACAGAAAAATGCAAGAGTACTATTCGCGACATCCAAGGTTCTACCACGCAGTAGACTGTATCATTTTCGGATTCAGCGGAGGAGAGCTTAGCCTCCTCCTGCTGAAACGAAAGTTCGATCCGGGCAAGGGTGAATGGTCGCTGATGGGCGGATTCGTACAGGAAGGCGAGAGTATTGACAATGCAGCCAAGCGCGTGCTTGCCGAGCTCACAGGCCTCACCGATGTGTATATGGAGCAGGTTGGCTCGTTCGGCGAGGTCGACCGCGACCCTGGTGAGCGCGTTATCTCAACCGCCTACTATGCCCTCATCAACATCAACAACTACGACCGCCAGCTGGTAGAGAAGCACAACGCCTATTGGGTAAAGATAGACGAACTGCCCACCCTACTCTTCGACCACCAGCAGATGGTCGACCAAGCCCGACTGTTGATGAAGACCCAGGCTGCCACGAAGCCTATCGGCTTCAACCTGTTGCCCGAGCTCTTCACCCTCACCCAGCTGCAGAGCCTCTACGAGGCTATCAATGGTGAACCGATGGACAAGCGGAACTTCAGAAAGCGAGTAGCTGAGATGGACTATATAGAGAAAACCAAGCTGATAGACAAGACCTCATCAAAGCGCGGTGCATCGCTCTATAAGTTCAACGAGAACGACTACAAGAAATCACTCAAGTTTAAGATTTAAATTTAATACATATATTTAAAAGGTATATAGTATGTTAGAAGAACTCAAACAAAAGGTATTTCAGGCCAACCTCGACCTTGTGAAGCAGGGGTTGGTAATCTTCACATGGGGCAACGTATCAGGTATCGACCGCGAAAAGGGACTGGTAGTCATCAAGCCCAGTGGCGTGAGCTACGACGATATGAAAGCCTCTGACATGGTAGTGGTAGACCTGCATACAGGAGAGGTAGTAGAGGGCGATCTCAACCCCTCATCCGACACGCCTACCCACCTTGTGCTATACCGTGCCTTCCCCAACATACAGGGTGTAGTACATACCCACTCCACTTATGCTACAGCATGGGCACAAGCCGGCAAGGACATCCCCAACATCGGCACCACACATGCCGACTACTTCTATAAGGATATCCCCTGCACCGACGACATGACCAAGGCTGAAGTTGAGGGCGAGTATGAGCTGGAGACTGGCAACGTCATTGTGAAACGTTTCGAAGGTATCAACCCCGACCACACACCCGGTGTATTGGTCAAGAATCACGGTCCCTTCTCTTGGGGTACCAGCCCTGCCAATGCCGTGTACAATGCCAAGGTAATGGAGCAGTGTGCCAAGATGGCCTACATCTCATTCACACTCAACCCCGACACTACAATGAACCCGCTCCTCATCGAGAAGCACTACAACCGCAAGCACGGTCCCAACGCCTACTATGGCCAAAAGAAAAAATAACAACAACATTTATACAACAACCATTAACTAAAAGAATTATGGCAAACATTTTTGATAATTATGAGATATGGTGGGTCACAGGTGCCCAGCTTCTCTATGGTGGCGAAACAGTAAAAATCGTGGACGGACACTCAAAGGAGATGGTGGACGGTCTCAACAACAGTGGCAAACTCCCCATCAAGGTAGTATATAAAGGTACAGCCAACTCTTCCAAAGAGGCTGAAGCTGTAATGAAAGCAGCCAACAACGAGGCAAAGTGCGTAGGTGTTATCACCTGGATGCACACCTTCTCACCCGCCAAGATGTGGATTAAGGCATTGCAAACTCTGCAGAAGCCCCTTCTCCACTTTCACACACAGTACAACGCCGAGATTCCTTGGGAGACCATCGACATGGACTTCATGAACCTCAACCAGTCTGCCCACGGCGACATCGAGTTTGGCCACATCTGTACTCGCATGCGCGTACCCCGCAAGGTGGTTTGCGGCCACTGGAAGAGCCCCGAGGCACAGGAGAAGATTGCCGTTTGGGCACGTGTGGCAGCCGGTGTTGCTGATGCCAAGAACACACGCTGCCTCATGTTCGGTATGAACATGAACAACGTAGCCGTAACTGATGGCGACCGCGTAGAGTTTGAGCAGCGCATGGGTTATCACGTTGACTACTACCCCGTATCTTCACTCATGGAGTACCTCAAGAAGGTAACCGAGGCCGAGGCCGATGCATTGGTAGAAGAGTACAAGAGCCTCTACGAGATTAAGATTGACGAGAGTGGCGAAGAAGTATACTGGGAGAAGGTGAAGAATGCAGCCAAGGCTGAGATAGCACTCCGTCGTGTATTGGCTGACGAGGGTGCAACAGCATTCACAACCAACTTCGATGACCTCGGCGATGCCGACATCAACGATCCCAACTTCGTAGGCTTCGACCAGATTCCCGGTCTTGCTTCTCAACGCCTCATGGCCGAGGGTATTGGTTTCGGTGCCGAGGGTGACTGGAAAACCGCTTGTCTCTGCCGCACACTCTGGGTTATCCAGCACGGCATGCCTATCGGTTGCTCATTCCTCGAGGACTACACCCTCAACTTCGCTGGCGACCAATCATCTTGCCTCCAGAGCCACATGCTCGAGATCTGTCCGCTCATTGCAGTTGACAAGCCCAAGCTCGAAGTACACCACCTCGGCATCGGTATCCGCAAGCAGCAGACCGCCCGTCTCGTGTTCACCTCAAAGGTTGGTCGTGGTATCAAGGCTACTGTTGTAGACCTCGGCAACCGTTTCCGCCTCATCTCTCAGGAGGTTGAGTGCATTGAGCCGAAGCCTATGCCCAACCTTCCCGTGGCTTCAGCCCTCTGGATCCCCCAGCCCACCTTCGAGATTGGTGCCGGTGCATGGATTCTTGCAGGCGGTACCCATCACAGCGCATTCTCTTACGACATCACCGAGGAGTACTGGGAGGATTTCGCAGAGATCGTTGGCATCGAATACGTCAAGATCAACAAGGATACCACCATCAGCAACTTCAAGCAGGAGCTCCGCATGAACGAGGTGTACTATATGTTGAACAAGGCACTGCGTTAATAAATTAAGTATTTAAGAAGATAAAGGGAGATATAATTGTCATTGCCTTCAGCCCCTTCGGGTATCGACCTAAAGGTTCGCTTCGCTCAGGATGACACCATAGAAATGAAAAAAATATTGTATTTGACTATCTCCCTTTATCTCCTTTAACTCCTATTAATAGATCAACCTATGAGTTTAACAGCAAAACAAACCATCGAGTCGGGTAAGGCCATCCTCGGTATCGAGTTTGGTTCCACCCGTATCAAGGCCGTACTTATAGACCAAGAGAACAAGCCCATTGCACAGGGCAGCCACACATGGGAGAACCAGCTTGTCGACGGACTCTGGACCTATAGCGTAGAGGCTATCTGGTATGGCTTGCAAGATTGCTATGCCGACCTCCGCAAGAATGTAAACGAGCTCTATGACACCGAAATCGAGACCCTCGCAGCCATCGGTTTCAGTGCCATGATGCACGGCTACATGGCTTTCGACAAGAACGAGAAGATTCTCGTTCCCTTCCGTACATGGCGTAACACCAATACCGGTCAGGCCGCAGCAGCACTGTCTGAGCTCTTCGTATACAACATTCCCTTGCGCTGGAGCATCTCGCACCTCTATCAGGCCATCCTGAACAACGAGGAGCACGTGGGTGACATCGACTTCCTCACCACCCTCGCCGGCTATGTACACTGGCAGGTTACTGGTGAGCGCGTACTCGGCGTAGGCGATGCTTCAGGTATGATTCCCGTTGACCCCGAGACAAAGAACTACTCAACTGAAATGGTCGAGAAGTTCGACAAGCTCGTAGCCCCCAAAGGTTTCGGTTGGAAGCTCACCGACATCCTCCCCAAAGTATTGCTCGCAGGTGAGAACGCAGGCTTCCTCACCCCCGAAGGTGCCAAGAAGCTCGATGTATCGGGCAAGCTCAAGGCAGGCGTTCCCGTATGTCCCCCCGAGGGCGATGCAGGCACCGGCATGGTAGCTACCAATGCCGTGAAGCAGCGTACCGGCAACGTATCGGCAGGAACCTCATCATTCTCAATGATCGTGTTAGAGAAAGAGCTCTCCAAGCCTTACGAAATGATTGACATGGTGACCACTCCCGACGGTAGCCTCGTGGCCATGGTACACTGCAACAACTGTACCTCCGACCTCAACGCATGGGTAAACCTCTTTAAGGAATACCAAGAACTGATGGGCATCCCCGTAGACATGAATGAAATCTTCGGTAAGCTCTACAACCACGCCCTCACCGGCAACCCCGACTGTGGTGGCCTCGTATCATACAACTACATCTCCGGCGAACCTCTCACCGGTATGGAAGAGGGTCGTCCCTTGTTTGTACGCTCAGCCGGCGACAAGTTCAACCTCGCCAATTTCATGCGTGCCCATCTGCATGCGTCGGTAGGTGTACTCAAGATCGGTAACGACATCCTCTTCAACGAAGAGAAGATTCGTGTAGACCGTATCACCGGTCACGGTGGCCTGTTCAAGACCAAGGGCGTAGGCCAGCGCATCCTCGCAGCTGCCATCAACTCACCCATCTCCGTGATGGAAACAGCAGGTGAAGGTGGTGCTTGGGGTATGGCTCTGCTCGGCTCTTACCTTGTAAACAACCCTGATAATCTCACCCTCGAAGATTACCTCGAAGAGGTTGTCTTTGCTGGCAACACCGGTGTGGAGATTGCTCCCACCAAGGAAGACGTAGCAGGCTTCAACGCCTATATAGAAAACTACAAAGCTTGCCTGCCCATCGAGGCAGCAGCTGTACAGGCAAAAAAGTAATATTTCTGCCTCCAATAAAGAACGAGGGTCTGTCGCGACAGACCCTCGTTCTTTATTTTCCTTTCTCTCACACCACCATGCATGCAGTTTTCTCGGACGGTTCGTCTGACCCTTGTTCGCATTCACCTAAAGGCCACGCCTACCAATACATCTCTGCCGATTGGCTCTTCCATATAATAAAATCGCAACAAATTTCATTAAATCCTTTGTAATTTGTCATATATATCAATAATTATATATAACTTCGCAACTGATTTTACAAAAATGCTTACAAAACCATAAAGACTACAAATATGCAAATCAAATTCTATCAAGAAGAAGAGCAAGTACCCCTGGAGATGCACAAGGTGCGCGTGGTACAGAAACTCTTTCTGCGTCCTATAGAGGAGCGCCTACAATGTATCAAAGAAGCCGGCAACAACACTTTCCTGTTGCAGAACCGTGACATCTATCTTGACATGCTCACCGACTCAGGTGTAAACGCCATGAGCGACCTCCAACTGGCTGCATCGATGCGTGCCGATGACTCGTATGCTGGATCTGAGACCTTTGTCCGTGTGAAGGAGGCCGTCAAGGAGGTGTTTGGTACAGAGCATGTGTTGCCTGCTCACCAAGGACGTGCCTGTGAGAATATCCTTGCTTCGGCATTGGTGAAGCCCGGTCAAACAGCACTGATGAACTTCCACTTCACCACCACCAAGGCTCATATCACACGCATGGGAGGCACTGTAGAGGAATTGATAGCCGACAAAGGACTCAGACCTCAAACGAACGACCCTTTCAAGGGCGACTTCGACCTCAAAAAACTACGTGCCACCATCAAGGAGAAAGGTGCGGAGAACATCGCCTTCGTACGCGTAGAGGCTGGTACCAACCTCATCGGCGGACAGCCCGTATCGCTTGAGAACATGCTTGCCGTGACCGACATTTGCCACGACAACAACATCATCAGCGTGCTCGATGCCTCACTGCTTCAGGACAACGTCTATTTCATGAAGACCCGTGAAGCTCGCTGCAAGTACATGGATCTTAAGACCATCTATCACCTTTTGGCCGACCACTTTGACATCATCTATTTCTCTGCCCGCAAACTCGGCTTTGCCAAGGGAGGTATCATCACCAGCAAAGATGAAAGATTTACCAAGATGATGGTCGAATACATTCCCCTCTACGAAGGATTCCTTACCTATGGAGGCATGGATGTACGCACGATGGAAGCCTTGGCACAGGGACTCTACGAAAGCCTTGACATGGAGTACATCAGCCAAGGACCAGAGTTCATCAACTACCTAGCCAAGGAACTAAACGACTACGGAGTGCCTGTCATACTCCCTGCCGGCGGACTGGGATGCCACCTCAATGCCGGTGCCTTCGTACCCGACATGCCACACGACCAGTACCCTGCGGCTGCCGTTGCTGCTGCACTCTATATTGTCAGCGGTATCCGTGGCATGGAGCGTGGAACCCTCTCAGAGCAGCGTAACCCCGATGGTAGCGAGCCCTTTGCAGAGCTCGAACTCATGCGTCTCGCTGTTCCCCGTCGTGTATACACACTGTCGCAACTGAAATATGTGGCCGACCGCGTGAAGTGGCTTTGGGACAACCGCGAACTCATCGGTGGTCTCGAATGGGTTGAAGAACCCTCCGTGCTGCGTTTCTTCACCGGTCGTCTGAAAGAGATAGGCTTCTGGCAGGAGCAGTTGGTCGAGAAATTCCGTCAGGACTTCGGCGAATCGCTGTAAACTCTTTAACGAAAGATGAATTAGGGGAGCCAACATGGGCTCCCCTAATTTATTTCTACAATATCAATTCTTGCCTGTCAGCCTGACAACAGGATATCAGCTACCTCCAGCAATGACAGTACATACTATATATACACCTACCACAACAGCTAAAAGTATCAAGAGAAAACCCATAGAGAAACCATGAAACTGCTTGCGACGGGGTTTCTGCACCTCTTGCTGTCGTACATCCTGCTTATCTGAGATATTGTCCATAATAATACTATTTATATCTTTGACTGCAAAGATACAAACAAACGAGCAAGAAATATGAAGTTTACTTCAATATTTTTCACAGCGAGTGCAAGTATCTTCTGTGACGCAGTCACTAAAGATACGAACAAACGAGCGAGAAATATCAAGCTTCTTGGACAAGCCAAGTGCTAAGGCAGGTCTTGAATATTTTTCACAGCAGGTACGGAATATTCCTTTGGTTTTCCGACAAGCCCTCTACAGATAATAAATTTAGGCATCTATAGGTCTTTCAAAACAAGACCTGTAGAGGGTGTTCTGTATGGCCCACCCTCTCCCCTTCAGTACACACAGCAGCCGATAGTCACTAAAGACCATCGGCTGCAATCACTATTTGCTATAGGGACTTAGAATCTGTTTTAAAATTATTTCAAGTTTAGCTGAGAGATATTTTTGGATAGATTTGCGCTGTCAAGGCGCAGGCAAGGATAGTGCAAACGAGCGCACGTAAGCTTGCTTACAATGCTCAGCGAGTGTAGCCTATCCTCATTAAAGATAAATAGTAGTCTATTTGCAAGGATTGAGAGTGCAAAGATGTCAAAAAGAGCCTCAGATAAACCGAAAAGCAGATTCAAAACATATAAACGGTAATTTCAAAACAGATTCTTACCCTTCACCAGCCCACAGGTTGCCCCACGAGCCACGACGGCGGTTATTCACATCAGTAGTTCCATCTTCTATGGCTTCACCTACAGATACAGACGTAGCCACCATACTTTCGAGGGCTAACTCCTCGAACTGCACTTCCGGTTTGATATATTCTGTTCTCATAATTCTAATGCTATTTTATCGTTATACCTTGGCTTGTTTTCAAAACACGACCTTCTTGCCATTCACAATGTAAACACCCTCCGCAGGATTGTCTACGCGACGGCCACTGAGGTCATAATATACCTCGGGGCACAAACCATCCACTTCGGTGACATCAATCAGGGTCTCCTCTCCACCACG